>NZ_QTPU01000021.1:0-162170 GCF_003857805.1 Burkholderia sp. Bp9099 | reverse complement strand
GAAACCTGGGCGCTGATCGTGTGGCTCAACTACGCGGCCTGGCTGCACATGCGCCTGATGAAGGGCCTGCGCGGCGCGGTTGCCGCTTGGTGGGCGCTCACCGGCCTGAGCGTGACGACATTCGCATTCCTCGGCGTCAACATGTTCCTGTCGGGGCTGCACAGCTACGGGCAACTCTGAAGCATGCTGGGCGTTTCCTACCGTGTTCTACCCATGCACTTCGGCGAGCATTACCCCTACCCGCCGCGGGCGTGCCGGACCAGAATGTCCGAACGAGCATCGCCGCATTCCGGATGCGACGCAGGAGGAGCTGCCATGAGACGCGTCTATTTTCTGTTGCCGACGGCGCAATGCGCGCGGTCGATCGTCGGCGAGCTGCTGTCGCTGCGAATCGAGTGGCGACATATCCATTGCCTCGCGAATCACGATGTCTGGCGCGACGACTTGCCGGAAGCCACGCTGGTGCAACGCAGCGACCTGCTGCCGTCGCTCGCGCGCGGCACCGCGGTCGGCTCCGCGACCGGCATGCTGATGGGGCTGATCCTGATGCTGGTCCAGCCCGCGGGTTTGCCGATCGGCGGCGGCATCGTCGTGGCGATCACGCTGTTCGGCGCGGCCTTCGGCGCATGGGTGGCGACGATGATCGGCATCGACATGCCGAGCACGCGCCTGAAGCGTTTCGAGGAGGGCATCGAGCATGGCGAGCTGCTGATGATGATCGACGTGCCGACCGACCGCGTTCGCGAGATCGAAGACGCGATCAGGCTTCACCATAGGGATGCGCATCTGCAGGGAGAGGATCCGACTGTCCCGGCATTTCCATGAGTGGCGGGGCGGGCCGAATGCCGGCCGCTACGGCGCTACCCGTTGCCGGACGCCATCGCTTCATGGCGCCCGGCAACGCGCCGTGCGCGCGATGCCGGCAGCATTGCCGCGCGCAGGCTGCCGCGGGTCGCGCGTGTTTCGCGTTTTTCCGCGTTTTTCAATTCGCGGCGAGCAGCCGCTTGTAGCGCGCGAGCACGCGCGGCACGTACTCGCGCGTCTGCGGCATCGCCGGGATGCGATACCCGGCCCGAATCACCGCATTCTCTCCGGCGTTGTACGCAGCGAGCGTGAGCTCGACGTTTTCCTTGAACAGGTTGAGCAGGAAGCGCAGATACCGTGCGCCGGTCAGCACGTTGGCGCGCGGATCGAACATGTCGCCGCCCGAGAAGCGCCGGGCCGTTTCCGGCATCAGTTGCATGAGCCCGAGCGCGCCCTTGTCCGATACCGCCTTCGGGTTGTATCCCGATTCGACGTCGATCACGGCGCGAAGGAGTTCGGGCGGAACGTTGAACGACCGGCTCGCTTCGGCGATCACGTCCTCGAACGACGACGCGACGACGTGTTTCGGCGCGACACGCTTCGTCGTGGAAGCGGCCGGCCTGGCGGCTGGCCTCGCGGCCGCGACGATCACTTTCAGATTGACCGTGGTGGGCACGTTGGTCAGGACGATGACCCCGTTCTTCGCCACCATGCCGAATATCTGCGCGTGAGCGGCGCACGACCATGCCGAGCCGATTCCCGCGCATGCGGCGACGACGATGGTCTTTCGTAATCCGGACGAAGGTTGGCAGTGCATCTTTCAGGTCTCCTGCATCTGCATTTTCGCGGTCGGTTGATCGCATCGACAATGGGGCATCCTCCTACAATTCGATGCCGGCGGAGACGCTGCCGCGGTGGCGGTGCAAAACTGTTACACAAGGAATCACCGGTAGGATCCGGTAATCCGGCGAAGTTGACGATCCTTACGCGGAACAGTTGTTTTCTGCTCGATGCAACCGTGGTTGCAGAAGAAATCATTTCTCGCGCGGCGAAAGCGATCGGATAGTCCCGCCATCCGTAGTCTTACTGATGCGACGCACCACCCCGAAACGATTCACGCCTGAAACATTCCCGTCGTCGCACGACGTTTCCGCAGATGCATGCCCGGCGCGGGCGCTCGCGCGCGGCGCGGTGGCGCGATCCTTGCTCGGACGAGGAGCGTGGCCAATCGCTCGCGAGGCGGGCCACCAGACCGGACCGAGGAAATCATCAGAAAGGGCGTCCGGCACCGTGCAACCGAGGCATCGATGTCCAACGGGGGTGCAAGCGCGGGAACACTTGGGGGAAGTCGTGAATACTAAATATCGCGTGATAATTGCAGAAGATCACGATCTGCTGAGAAACGGGCTCCGGTCGATGCTTTGCGCACAAGGCGATTACGAAGTCGTCGGCGAAGCGCGGGACGGCAAGGAGGCATGCCATCAGGCAATGACGCTCGCGCCGGACCTGATCCTGATGGATCTGTCGATGCGCGGGATGAACGGCATCGATGCGAGCGCGACGATCAAGCGTCGAACGCCGTCCGTCCGGATCGTCGCGCTCACGGTGCACCAGAGCGAAGAGTATGTGCGCGAGGCGCTGCGCGCGGGTGTCGACGGCTACGTGCTCAAGGACGTTTCGTTCGACGAATTGCTGCTCGCGATGCGCATGGTCATGCAGGGGAAGAAGCACCTGAGTGCCGACGTGTACGGCTACATGGTCGACTCGTTCGTCAGCGGTCGCGAAATGCCCGCGCCGAAAAAGGCGTGGGACATCCTGACCGCACGCGAACGCAGCGTGCTGAAACTGATCGCGGAAGGACGCACCAACCGGCAGGTCGGTCAGTACCTGAACCTGAGCCCGAAGACGATCGAGAAGTACCGGGCGAGCATGATGCACAAGCTCCATCTCGCGAATCTGACGGAGCTGGTGCTCGTCGCGATGAACATGGGTCTGTTGACGACACTCGCGGCGAAATGCGCGGAGCCGAACGTGGACGAGGTGTCGACGCACGCAGTCGCCGACGGCGTGCAGGCGGCAGGCGCCGTCGCGCGGCTGGACGACTATCCGGCGGGCGGCGTGAAGGGCTGAGCGCGGCTGCGCGTCAGAGCGGCCAGGTTGCCGAGACGCGCGTGCCCGTCGCGGCGGACGACTGGATCGCAAACGTGCCGCCGTGCGCCTCGATGCGGTGCTGCATGCCGATCAGGCCGAGCCCGGCCGTGCGCGCGTCGTCCGTCGAAAGCGGGCGACGTTCGTAGCCGACGCCGTCGTCGTCGATCGTCAGCATCAGGCGGCCGGCATCGTGTTGCAGGCTGAGCACGATCTCGGTGGCCTGTGCATGCTTGACGATGTTGTGGAGTGCCTCCTGCGCGACTCTGAACGCGTCGGCCTTCAGATGATCCGGTATGTCGTCGTCGTCGACGTCGCAATTGAACTCCACCGACAGCGGGTCCGCGTCGCGCTCGATGCGCCGGCACAGCGAAGCGAGCGCGGCCGGCAGTCCGAGCTTGTCGAGTATCGGCGGCCTCAGTTCGCCGCAGATCTGGCGGACTTCGCCGATCGTCTCGCGAATGCGCAGCACGGCGTCGTCGAGCAGCGTCGTCGCGTCGGCGATCTCGCCGCGGCGAATGCGCATGAGCGCGTCCTCGTTCATCAGCTTGATGAGCGTCAGCGCCTGGCCGAGCCCGTCGTGCAATTCCGCGGCAAGCCGATGCCGTTCCTTCTGCTGGCCCATCAGGAGATAGGTGTTGCAGGCATGCACGCCCGCATCGTTCGCCGCGGCGCCGCGCCGTTCGGGCTCGGGCGTCGACGGTTCCTCGAACAGCGTCAGCGACAGGTGCGTGTCGGGAAGTGACTGCTGATGTACGACGAATCGCGCGGGATGGCCGCTTCGCCCGCTGAGCATTGCAGTGAACGAATGCTGCTGAAGGGCGGCGCTCGTGGACAGCTCGCCCGCCAGCTCGGCGTGGGCGTCGTCGGGCGCCAGGTCGGACAGATGCCGGCCGACGAGTTCGGCGGCCGTGTAGCCGAACACCGCCGCGGCACTGCGATTGACCGATACGAAGGTGCCGTCGTCGGCGAGAATGGCGAGCGCCGCTCCACGCGCATCGGTGACGACAGCACTGCGGCGATCATCGGGACGCACCGCGCTGCGCAGCTTGCGCATCGCATCGATCAGATCGAGCAGCCTGATCCGTGGTCCTTCCGGCTGGCGTTCAGTCATGGTATCTCCCGAAGCGCAGTTTTCAGGAAACCGTAAGGTTTCGATCATTCTAGGACGTGACCGACTCGGCCCGCAACATGGGGATTTCGCGCGTAAGTCTTGGGGAAATACCTTCCGTATGCAACGGGAAATCCCGCCAAGCGGGCATGTCCTACCGGCCTTTGGGGGGCGTCATCCCATGACGCTCGCGACCGGATTCATGACACTTCAGTGGCGGGGCACGGAATTGTCCGCTGCCTGGGCGCGTCTCAGGGAGGCTGGTATGAACAGGATCGGAAGATCGACGATGGGCGCACTCGTGGTCGCGGGCGTTGCGCTTGCCGCGACGCCCGCGTGGTGTGCGCCCGATGGCAGCGCGATCGAGAACGCCGGCGGTGCGGCCGCGGAAAACGCTGCCGCGAGCACGAGCGTCACGGAGAATGGTGCGCCGGATGCCGTCGAGAGCATGACGGGAATGACCATGCAGAACGGTGGCGAAGATCCAGCCGGAAACACCGCCGACAGCGCGGCGACGCACGCCGCGGAGCACGCGATGGAGCCCGCCACCGAACCCGCGATGCAGCCCGCCGCAGGGCATGCGATGGAGCCGGCCAACGAGCCCGCGATGCAGCCCGCCGCGGAGCAGGCGACGGAGCCCGCTACCGAGCCCATGACGCAGCCCGCCGCGGCGCCCGCCAACGATAGCCCCGCCGCGCCCGCACCCGCCGCAAAACCGGCGGACAAGGCCGCCTCGCAGATGACCGACGGCGCGACCGGAGCCGCCGGCATGCACATGCATCATCACGCCGTGATGCCCGGCACCGTGCACACGATGGTCCAGTATGCCGAGCCGTCGGTCCAGCTCGTGCGCGACGACGGCCGGACCGTCTCGCTGGCCAAGGAACTGGACGACGGCCGGCCGGTGATCCTGACATTCATCTACACCAGTTGCACGACCATCTGCCCGATGATCAGCCAGACGCTCGAGCAGCTGCAGGGCGAACTCGGCGCCGACCGCGACAAGGTGCACATCATGTCGATCTCGATCGATCCGGAGGCGGACACGCCCGAGCGGCTCAGGACCTACGCGGCACGCTTCGAAGCCGGCCCCGAATGGCAGCACTACACCGGTACCGTCGATGCGAGCGTCGCCGCGCAACGCGCGTTCAACGTGTATCGCGGCGACAAGATGAACCACACGCCGGTGACGTTCGTGCGGGCCGCGCCGGGCCAGCCGTGGCTGCGTATCGACGGCTTCGCGACGCCGACCGAGCTGCTCGCGGCCTATCGCGACGTCGTCGCGTCCAACCAGGTATCGCGTCTCTGAAAGGAGCGTCGAAATTGGACAACAAGCACCGTGTGCTGATCGTCGAGGATCAGCATCTGTTGCGGGTCGGCCTGAGTCACCTGGTATCCGAGCTGGCCGACTACTGCATCGTCGGCGCGGCGAGCGGCGGGGTCGAGGCCTGCCGTCTCGCCGAGAAGACGCGGCCCGACCTGATCCTGATGGATCTGTCCATGCCGGGCGGCAGCGGCTTCGAAGCGATCGCGACGATCAAGCGCGACGTGCCGCATGCGCGGATCATCGTCCTCACGGTTCATCGCAGCGAAGACAACGTCAGGGAAGCGTTTGCCGCCGGCGCGGACGGCTACGTGGTCAAGGATTCGCCGTTCGCCGACCTGGTGCGCGAGATGCGCTTCGTGATGCAGGGCAAGTGCGTCGTCAGCCTCGACGCCTATCGCGCCCGCGCCGGCCTGCGCGGGCTGCACGACGCGAACGCGCACCGGGCGCGATTGTGGAATGCGCTGACGAATCGCGAGCGCACGGTGTTGCGCCTCGTCGTCGAGGGGCACACGAGCCGGCAGGTCGGCGAGTGCCTGAAGGTCAGTCCGAAAACGGTGGACAAGCACCGCGCCAATCTCATGCGCAAGCTCGGCGTCGTGAACCTGACCGGCCTCGTTCACTTCGCGATCGACGTCGGCGTGCTCGCGCTGAACGACGACGACCGTGTGTAAATCCCCTCCATTCGGGCAGGGCCCAACAGGGGGGGATTTACCCATGGGGATGGACGGCACTCCCTACTTCTGACCCGTACCGGCGTGAACAAGAATGCAATCAACGGCATCGGCGGCGCCGGTGCCGCGGGTCGATACAGGGAGGCAGCCGTGAGCCACGAATCGTTCTCGATCCCGGCCGACGGGCCGGGCCGGCGGCAGCGTGACGAGCGACGCGTGTGCCGCGCGTGTGCGAGTCGCGGCTTCACGCTGCTCGAGCTGCTCGTCGTGATGGTCATCATCGGATTGCTGGCAGGGCTCGTGGCGCCACGGTATTTCGAACAGGTCGGCAAGTCCAACGTCAAGATCGCGCGTGCGCAGATCGTGTCGCTCGGCCAGGCGCTGGATCAATACCGGCTCGACGTCGGTACCTATCCGACGACCGAGGAGGGGCTCGATGCGCTCGTGAACAAGCCGCAAAGCGCATCGCGGTGGAGCGGTCCCTATCTGCAGAAGGCCGTCCCGGTGGATCCGTGGGACCGGCCCTATCAGTATCGTTCACCGGGCGAACACGGCGACTACGACCTGTTCTCGCTCGGCAAGGACGGGCGCGGCGGCGGTACCGGCGAGAACGTGACGATCTCGTCGTGGTAGGGGCGCATGGCCGCGGTCGCGGCGCGCGTCGTGAGCAGCTCGCAAGGAGGCTCGACGTGAAATTCGTGCTGCATGTATTCGATACGAGCGGCTCGGTGCAGACGCTTCGCATCGACAGCGATTCGCCGGCGAACGCGGCCTCGCTCGCGCGTGCGCGCGGCCTTCGCGTCGTATCGGTCAGCACGGACGCCGGGCGGCAGCGGCGCGGCGCGAACCGGCTCGGCATGCCGCGTGCGCGGTTCGACGTCGACATGTTCGCGCGCGAGCTGGCGGCGCTGCTCGATGCGGGTGTCGGTCTCGTCGACGCGTTGCGCACGCTCGGTGGCAACGCGCGGCGCGAGGCGTCCGCGCAGGTGTGCCGCGACCTGCTGCGGCAGCTCGAGGAAGGGCAGTCGCTGTCGGCCGCGCTCGAGCATGCGAGCCCGATCTTTCCGCCGGTGCTGGTGGCCTGCGTGAAGGCGAGCGAGCAGACCGGCGGCCTGGCCGACAGCCTGACGCGCTATTCGCACAACAGCGCGACGCTGCGCGAGTTGCGCGCGCGGGTCGTGTCGGCGGCGATCTACCCGACGGTGCTGCTGTTCGTCGGTGCGGCCGTCGTGCTGTTCCTGCTCGGCTTCGTGGTGCCGCGCTTCGCGACGCTGCTCGAACACAGCGGACGCGAGCTGCCGCTGATGTCGCGGCTGCTGATGGCGTGGGGCGGCATGGTGCACGCGCACGGCACCGAGCTGGCCGGCGGCCTCGCGGTGCTGGCGGTGGCCGCCGGTGTCGCGCTGCGGCGGCCGGCGCTGCGCATCTGGCTCGCGGATCGGCTGCTGGCGCTGCCCGGCATCGGGCAACACTTCCGCGTGTTTCGCCAGTCGCAGTTCTATCGCACGACGGCGATGCTGGTCGACGGCGGCATTCCCGCCATTCGCGCGTTCGATCTCGCACGCGGCCTCGTCGGCCGCGCGGACCAGGCCGCGCTGGCGCGCGCGCTGCAGCAGGTCCGCAACGGCGCGAAGATGTCCGACGCGTTCCAGCAGGCCGGTCTCGCGAATGCGATCGGCTACCGGCTGCTGACGGTGGCCGAGAAGACCGGCGGGCTCGGGCCCGTCCTCGACCGGATCGCCGCGTTTCAGGAAGCGCAGGTGTCGCGCACGATCGACCTGATTTCGCGGCTGATCGAACCCATGATGATGATCGTGATCGGCGTGGTGATCGGCGGCATCGTCGTGTTGATGTACATGCCGATCTTCGAGATCGCGTCGAGCATTCAGTAGCCGCCCCGGAGACGCGCGTGGACACCCTCACATCCTCCCCCGACAACCCGCCCGACGCGGACGCCGAACTGCGCGACCTGCTGCGCACGCTCGGCGAGCGGCACGGTTCGGGCCTGCGCGCGCTCGAGGCCTTGACGGCGCAGACGGCGCTGGGCGCGGACGAGATGCGCGAGCGGCTCGCGTCGCAATTCCGGATGAAGCCGATCGGCATGCGCGAACTGAACCGCCTGGAGCCGGATTTCGAGCTGGTGCCGTTCGTCGAGGCAACCGCGCGGCTTTGCGTGTGCCTGCGCGATCCCGACTGCGGCGCGCTGCTGTTCGCGATCGCCGATCCGCTCGATGCCCGCACGCGCGGCTGGATCGAGCACCGGATGCGTGCGCACCCGGCGCTGCCGTACGGATGGGCGCTCGCGAGCGCGGGCGACCTGGGCGCCTATCTCGCCGTGCGGGAGAAGGACATCCGCGCGATGGATTCGCTCGCGTTCGACGATCCGATCCAGAGTGCGCCCGATCCGGCGTCGCTCGCGTTGACGCTGCAGGGCATCAGCAGCGACGACAGCCCGGTGGTGCGTCTGCTCAATTCGACGATCTACGACGCGCTCAAGATGCTGGCGAGCGACATCCACCTCGAATGCCGGGCGAACGGCTTGATGATCAAGTGCCGGGTCGATGGCGTGCTGACGGTGGTGGGGCGCGTCGAGGGCCGCGACGTCGCGGACCAGGTGCTGTCGCGCGTGAAGGTGATCTCCGAGCTCGATATCGCGGAGCGCCGCATTCCGCAGGACGGGCGCTTCAAGGCGATGTACGCTGGACGCGAGATCGATTTTCGCGTATCGATCATGCCGAACCAGTTCGGCGAGGACGCGGTGTTGCGGATTCTCGACCGCTACCAGCTGTCCCAGGCGTCGGGCGGCCTGACGCTCGAGGCGCTGGGGTTCCAGCCCGCCGACACGCGCTTCATGCGGTCGGTCGCGTCGATGCCGTACGGGATGCTGCTCGTCACGGGCCCGACCGGCAGCGGCAAGACCACGACGCTTTATGCAATCCTCACCGAAATCAACAACGGGCTCGAGAAGATCGTGACGATCGAGGATCCGGTCGAATACCAGCTCGGCGAGATCCTGCAGATACCGGTCAACGAGGCGAAGGGCCTGACGTTCGCGCGCGGCTTGCGGTCGATCCTGCGGCACGATCCGGACAAGATCATGGTCGGCGAAATCCGCGATCCCGAAACCGCGCAGATCGCCGTGCAGGCCGCGCTGACCGGTCACCAGGTGTTCACCACCGTGCATGCGAACAACGTGTTCGACGTGATCGGCCGTTTCACGAACATGGAGGTCGATCCGTACAGCTTCGTATCGGCGCTGAACGGCGTGATCGCGCAGCGGCTGCTGCGCCAGTGCTGTCCGGACTGCCTGGACGAGGACACGGTCGACGCGGACGTGCTCGCCCGCTCGGGCATCGACCCGGACACGGCCGGCAGCTACCTGTTTCGCCGCGGCACCGGGTGCGCGATGTGCCGCGGCAGCGGCTATCGCGGCCGGCGAGCGATCGCGGAAGCGCTGCGCATGAACGACGAATTGCGGCAACTGCTGTCGGAGCGCGCGCCGCTCGGGCACATCAAGGCGGCGGCGCTGCGCTACGGCATGACGACGTTGCGCGCATCGGCGATCGACCTGGTGAGGCGCGGCGAAACGACGCTCGAGGAGATCAATCGTGTCACCATGGTCGAATGATCGGCTCGCGATCGGCGTCGGCACGCGCGAGATCGTCGTCGGCGTCCGCCCGCGCGCACTGTGGCGGCCGGGCCGGCGCGGGTTCGCCGCCGATCCGCTCAGCGTCGTCATCCCCGACGAACGGTTCGGAAGCGAGACGGGGGTGCTCGACGCGCTGGCTGCCGCGCTGGCCGCGACGGCCACGACAGCCGGCAGCGACGGCAACGCGAAGCGGTCGCCCGCGCGCGGCGCGCACATCGTGCTCGACGATTTCTGGTGTTGCCATGCGATCCTGCGCGGCGACTTCCGCGCGCTGCACGCGCGCGAGCTCGAGGACGTCGCGCTCGCGCATTTCTCCGACACCTACGGGGTCGCCGCCGAGTCGCTGGTCACGCGCTTCGACGTGCGGCGCGGTGGCCGTGTGCTCTTTGCCAGCGCGCTGCCGCGCACGCTGTACGACGGCATTCTCGGGACGGGCGCAGCCGGCGACGTCCGCATCCGCTGCCTGCGCGCGGGGCTTCCGGAGACGCTCGATCGGGTCGCGGTGAAGCCGGACGGCGACGCGATGCTGCTCGTCGTCGGCGAGGCGTTGCTGCAGGCGGTCATGATCGAGCGCGGCGAGTGGACCGCGTACGACGCGCAGCGCCTCTTTCCGGGCGAGTCCGGCGATGCGTCGAGGCTCGCCGAACTCGCCGAGCAGCTGTTCGAACGCTCGGCGACGCGCACGGGCCTGACGCGCGACGACTGCAAGGTCTATCTGTGCGGCGTCGACACGGATGCCGCGCCGTTCGAGGCGCGTTTTGCCGCGGCCGTGCTGCCGGGCCGCGCGGCGCTCGACGGTTCACCTGCGCGCCGGTTGCTGGAGTACGCATCATGAGCCGCACGCTCGACATCGATTTTTGCCGGCGCCGCGCCCGTATCGGCGTAAGCGGCGCGATCCTGCTCGGCGTCGCCGCGCTGCTGTGGGGCGCGTGCGCCGTCCGGCTCTGGCACGCGTATGCGGAGAACGATCGCATCCGGGATGCGCTGGCGGTCGTCCAGCATCGCACGTTCGCGCAGCAACACGTCGTGAAGCCGCCGCCGAGCGCGGCCGCGCGGCTCGCGGAAAAGCAGAGCCAGGCCGTGCTGCGCGAACTGACCGTGCCGTGGCAGACGCTCTTCTCGATCGTCGAAGACTATCCGGGCCATGACGTCGCACTGATCGGCATCGACCAGAACCCGGCACAGGGCCAGATTCGCATCACGGCCGAAGCGAAGGACCCGGACGCGATGATCGCGTACCTGAAGTACTTGCAGACGAGCGACGTGCTGCGCGAGGCGACGCTCAACGGCCACCTCGTCGAGGAGAACGTGGCGGGAAAGCCGGTGCGTTTCCAGATCACGGCCGTCTGGAGGAAATCATGAAAGCCGATCGTTTCGCGGACCGCCTGCTCACGCTTCGGTTCGCGTGGCGCCGTGCATTCGGCCTGCCGGGGCTCGCCGGGATCCTGATGCTCGGTGCCGCGGGCATCACGTATGCGGCGCTCGCCGGCGTGGAGGCCGACACGCGCGCGATGCAGGCGCCGGCGGGCGTCGTGCGCGCCGCACGCGGCCATCGTCCGGCCGACGTGCGCGGCACGGCGGCGGACGCGACGACGCTCGACACGTTGCCGGCGCTCTTTCCGCGCTTTTCGCAAAGCGCGGACGACATCGCGTCGATCTTCGAGCAGGCGCGCGACAGCCATCTGGCGCTCGGCTCCGCCGAGTACCAGATGACGACCGAGTCGGGGGCGCGCTTCACGCGCTACCAGGTGCTGCTGCCCGTGAAGGATCAGTACGGCGCGATCCGGCATTTTCTCGCGTCGGTGCTGAACCACGTGCCGAACGCGGCGCTGCAGGAAATCCACGTCGAGCGTCCGGCGGTGGGCAGCAGCATTCTCGACGCGCGGGTTCGTTTCGAACTCGTCTATCGGAGCGCCCAGCCATGATCTCTGCCGTCATGAAACCCGCGTCGCGCAATCGACTCGTGCTCGTGCTGGGCTGCCTCGTCGTCGCCGGTACCGGATATCGCGTGCTGGTGGCGGCGATGCAGCAGCCGGCTCCGGCCGCTGCAAGCGGCATCGTCCATCGCGACGGTGCGCGCGTGGCGCCGGCGCCGGCACGCGCACGCGCAGGCCTTGCGGCGGCTTCGCATGCCGCGGCGCCTGCGCCCGCGTCGTTGCCCGCGGCGCATGACGTACCCGCGCCGCATGACGCGGCGGCGGCCGCGCGGGAACAGCTCGCCGCATTGCGTGCGCCCGTGTCCGTCGAAGCTGCGCATGATCCCTTCACGGCGTCGTCATGGCTGCCGCCGCCGCCCGTCGAGCCGCCGCCGCCCGAAACGCGTCCGGCGCCGCCGACCGCGCCGCCGGTGCCGTTCATCTATCTCGGCCAGCAGGATGCCAAGTCGGCGAAGCCGCAAGTGTTTCTCGGCAACGGAGACCAGTTGCTGATCGTTTCGCCGGGCGATGTGATCGACAGCCAGTATCGCGTCGAGTCGGTGTCCGAGTCGAACGTGGTGCTCACCTATCTGCCGCTGAACCAGATCCAGATGGTGCCCATTTCAGTGGAAGGAAAGTAAATGGAAACCGTACTGACACGGGATGTGCGCCGCAACGGGGACGGCGGCCCGTCGACACGCCTTTGCGCCGTCACCCCGGCCGGTGCGCGACCCGCACCGGCGCCCCGCTGCGCGACGCAACGCGCGCTGGCGATCGCCGTGGCGCTGCTCGCATGCGGTGGTTGCGCGCATGTGCCGAACCTTCAGGACGATCCGACCAACGCGCAGGTGAAGATCGACGCCTTGCACGAGCGCAACGACGCGGTCGGCCAGCTGCTCGACAACGCGGACGCGTTTCGTCAGCAGAACGAATTCGACGACGCGGCGCGCTCCGTCTACATGGCGAAGCAGCTCGATCCGACCAGCGAGCGCGCGCGCCGGATCGGCGCGATGATCGACCAGGACCGCAAGCATCTCGCGATCCTGCAGGAAGCGGACCGCATGATGAAGCGCGGTTCGTACGCGCAGGCCGCCGAACGCGTGCATCGCGTGCTGGTCGAGGATCCGGCCAATGCGATGGCGATGCGGATGCAGGCGGAACTCGACGAAAAGCGCCGCCAGCAACACGCGGACCGCGACGACAAGCTCGCGGCGTCGTCGATCATGCGCACGCCGGTATCGCTGCAGTTCCGCGACGCGAACGTGCGGATGGTGTTCGAGGCCTTGTCGCGCACGTCCGGGCTGAACGTCATTTTCGATCGCGACGTGCGCGCCGACCTGAAGACGACGATCTTCGTGCAGAACGCGTCGCTGCAGGACACGGTCGACATGATCCTGTTGCAGAACCAGCTCGACAAGAAGCAGATGAATGCGAACACGCTGTTCATCTACCCGGCGACGCCGGCCAAGGAGCTCGAATACCAGGAGCTCAAGGTGCGCACGTTCCAGCTGTCGAACGTCGATGCGAAGCAGATCCAGTCGCTGCTGAAGAGCCTGCTGAAGGTGAAGGAGGCCGTGATCGACGAGCGCGCGAACTCGGTGACGATCCGCGGCACGCCGGACACGATCAAGGTCGCCGAGGAAATGATCACCGCCCAGGACTTGCCGGAGCCGGAGGTGATGCTCGAGGTCGAGGTGCTGGAGGTATCGCACGACCGGATATCGCAACTCGGCATCAACTGGCCCAACTCGTTTACGGTGTCGACGCCGAGCTCGGCCGATACCTGGGGCGTGCTGCATCATCTGCCGATCAATGCGCTGAACGTGAGCGGCCTGTCGGCCACCGCGGACTTCAAGCTGACCGATACCGACGCGAACCTGCTCGCGAGCCCGCGCATCCGTGCGCGCAACAAGGAGAAGGCGCGCATCATGATCGGCGACAAGGTGCCGGTGATTTCGAGCTCGAGCACGCCGAGCACCAGCGGCCCGTCATTTACGCAGATGATCCAGTACCTCGACGTGGGCATCAAGCTCGAGGTCGAGCCGCAGGTTTATCGCGACGGCGACGTCGGCATCAAGCTGAATCTCGAAGTCAGCAACATCACCAACACGATCTCGAGCGGCAACTCGCAGGGGCTGAGCTCGCTCGCGTATCAGATCGGCACGCGCAGCGCGTCGACCAGCCTGCGGCTTCGGGACGGCGAAACGCAGATCATGGGCGGCCTGATTTCGGACGAGGACCGCCGCAACGCGAACAAGGTGCCGGGTCTCGGCCAGTTGCCGGTGCTCGGTCGCCTGTTCTCGGATCACGGCGGCGATCACAAGAAGACCGAGATCGTGCTGCAGATCACGCCGCATATCGTCCGGCCGCAGGTTGCGGCGGATGCGGACACGCAGGAAGTGTGGTCGGGCACCGACGTCAACGTGCATGCCGACCAGCTGCGACTCGACCCGGTGGCGCTGAATGCGGAGGCGCCCGCGGCGACGGACGCGAAGGCGCCGGCGGCGCCAGAGGCGAAGGCACCCGCGGCGCCGGAGGCGAAGGTCGTTCCGGGCAGCGTGGGCGGCGGGACGTCGGGCGGCGCGGCGCCGTCGCCGCTGGAGGCCGCGGCGAACCGTGCGCAGCCATCGCCGCAGAGCGGCGCGTTCGGGCAGCTGCCGGCCGCACCGCGCACGACGCCGCCGCCCGACCCGTACGGCGGGCGGTTCGCGCGGCCACAGCCGGCGTTGCCCGCGCCGGCCGCCGGGACCGCCGCGGCGGAGCAGCCGGCTGGCGGCGCGGCGCAGGCGGCCGCGCCGGCGGGCAATGAAGTGGCGCCCGCGCCGGGCACCACCGTGACGCCGGTTGCGTCGCCGGCACCGGCCGAGCAGGCGGCCGCGGCGGCCAATGCGCCGGCCGCCGCGCCGGCGTCGCCCGCTCCGACGCTGCAGATGCCGGCGGGCGATATCCCGAACGAAAACCCGCTTCGCCCGATCGGGAAGTGAGCCGTGAACGCCCGCCGCGCAGCGCCTCGCATTGGCCGAGTCGGCCGGCGCGGCTTCACGTTGATCGAGATGGTCATCACCCTCGCGCTCGTGTCGATCCTCGCGCTCGCGATCATGCCGTTCTCCGAACTGATCGTGCAGCGTCAGAAGGAGCAGGAACTGAGTGCCGCGTTGCGCGAGATTCGCACGGCGCTCGATGCGTACAAGGATGCGAGCGATGCGGGGCAGATCGAAAAGGAGGCGGAAGCGTCCGGCTATCCGCCGTCGCTGGCCGTGCTCGTGACGGGCGTGAAGAACGTCCGCGACCCGAAGGGCGGCATGATGACGTTCCTGCGCCGCGTGCCGCGCGATCCGTTCTTCGCCGGCGATCCCGATACGCCGGCCGAGGACACCTGGGATGTGCGCGCGTACGGCACGCCGCCGGACCCGTCGGCCGACGCGGCTCCTGCCGCCATGGAGCCCGGCAAGGACGTGTTCGACGTGACCTCGAAATCCGCTCGTGTCGGCATCAACGGCATTCCGTACAAACAATGGTGACGGTTCATCATGAAACCCGCTCGCATGCGCAGGATCCGCGGCTTTACGCTGATCGAAATCGTGGTCGTGATGGCCATCATCGGGCTGCTTCTGACCTTGGCCGTGCCGCGCTACATGCACAGCATCGAGCGCGGGAAGGAACAGGTGCGGCGGCAGAACCTCGCGGTGATGCGCAATGCGATCGACCAGTATTACGGTGACAACGGGCAATACCCCGACACGCTCGACGAGCTGGTCGCGAAGCACTACTTGCGGGCGGTTCCGGTCGATCCGGTGAACGGCGACGACAAATGGGCGACGATCGCATCGCCGGACGAGACCAAGCCGGGCGTCTACGACGTGGGGCCCGCGAGCGGTGTGCAAGGCGCGCCGCCGGGCGTGGCGGCAACGGCGGCAACGGCGGGCGTGGCCGGGGCGGTGAAATGAGCCGGTCCGGCCGGGCCGCGCGCGCGCGTGCGATGCATGCCCGCCTGCGCGGCGGGCGGCAGCGCGGGCTCGTGCTGCTCGCGCTGCTGATCGCGCTGATGCTGATGTCGATCGCGCTGGCCGGCGCGCTGGACGTCTGGTCGCTGCAGCGGCGCCGCGAACAGGAGCGGCAACTGCTGTTCGTCGGCGACCAGTACCGCAGGGCCATCGTCGCGTACTACCGTGTCGGGCGCGTATATCCGCAAACGGTCGACGACCTGCTGGACGATACGCGCTTTGCCACGCCCATGCATCATCTGCGCCGCGCATATCCGGATCCGGTCAGCGGCAAGAACGACTGGTCGTTCCTGTGGCGGGCCGACCGGTTCTACGGCGTATCCAGCAGCTCGGATGGCGCGCCGATCAAGCGTGCCGGATTTCCGGATCGATACAGGGACTTCGAGGGCCTCGAAACCTATCGGCAATGGAAGTTTCTTTACCTCGCACCGGGTATGGCCGCATCGGCTGACGAAGCGTCGCCGGCGGCGCCGGCGCGGCCGGCCAGTGCGCCGAGCCTGTCCGGTTTTCCGGGCGGCTCGCTGCCCGGACAGGTGCCGACGGGCCTGCGTTGACGCGGATTCGGCACCACGCGATACAGGCCGCACGCAAAAAAGCGCGACGCCCGCAACGGGCATCGCGCGTAAAACGGCGTGGAGCGCCGACGAATGAAACGTGATGAAGAAAGAGGCGCCCGGCCAGGGGCGCCCGGCCAGGGACGCCCGGTTAGGTGGCTCAGGCCTTCGCGAGCTTGATGCTGGTCGGCTCGGCGGTCAGGTAGCCGACGCTGGCACCGAAGCGGTCCTTGTAGTTCGCGCGCACGAGCGGGTCGAGCGTCGCCTTGACCTTGTCGTGCAGCGGCGTCTCCCAGTCGCCCACGTGCTGGAAGTTGCTCATCACGTAGGTCCAGCCGTTGATCTCGTCGACCGCGTGCAGGCCCGTCGATTCGGCGCCGGCCGGGCACGACAGCACGCGCGCGAGCGATTTCGTGTCGACGTTGTACGCCCACAGGAAGTTGTTCACGTGCATGCCCGAGTCTTCGCCGATGAACAGCGTGCGCAGCTTTTCGGAGAACTTCAGGTTGTCGGGGTTCGCGATCTTGTCCGGGTTCGCGAGGTTGCCGAGCGCATCGGCCGCGGCGAGGTCCTCGCCGACGAGCGCGGCCGGCGCGCTCATGTCGACCGGCACCCACTCGCTGTCGATCGCGTTGCCCGACTTGTCGCGCTGGCCGGCCTTCAGGTTCAGCGCATAGACGGCGCCCGCGGCGATCTTCTTGTCCACCGCGACGTCGCGCGACACCGCATTGCCGCTGACCATCGACGTCTCGATCCGCGACATCGCCGTGTAGACGATCTTGTCCTTCGCGTTGACCGTCGTGCCTTCGAGCTTCGTGAACGCCATGCTGCCGCCGATCAGCGCCGCGTAGCGGTGCGTCTCGAGGAACGCGGCCGCCTTTTCCATCCCGGGCTTCACGCGCATCCAGTTGAACTTGCCGCCGAAGTGGATCTTCGTGTAGCTCGCGTCGTTCGGGTCGGTCGTCGTCAGGTCCATGATGTCCGACGCCTTCAGCGTGTTCGCGAGCGTCTCGATCTCGCTGCTCGTCGCGTGTCCGATTTTGATCCACGTGAGCGTCGCGCTGCCCGCGCCGGCGGACGACGTCTGCGTCCACTTCGCGACGTACAGCGTGCCGGCCGACAGGTCGGCCGCCTTGTCGGCGACGAACATGAACAGGCCGCCGTTGGTGGCGTCGTCACCCATCATCACGGTGCGCTGGTCCGGCATCACCTGGATCAGCTCGTGCGAGATGCGGCCGAGGCAGTAGTGCTTCTTCACGGTGCCGGTGCCGTCCGGATTCACCGTGATCTCGGGCAGGTGGCCGTAGTGGTAGGGGTTCGCCTTCGTCTCGTCGCCGAACGTGTTCCGGCTGAATGCCTTGAACTGCGCGTCGGTCGCGGCCTTCGTCGCGTCCGGCTCGTATTCCTCGCTCGACAGGTGCGTGCCCCACGGCGACAGGCTCGCGCCGCACGTGATCCACAGGCCGTGCGCCTTCGACGTGTCGACGTTGTGATACTTGACGACCTTCAGCGCGCCGTTGGACGGATCCTGGTCGAGCGTGATCACCGCGATCGGCGACGGCAGCTGGCCGTACTGTGACGCGCTTGCCTGGTCGCGCGTCGTGTATTCGAACTGCACGACCGCGAAGACCGTGTTGCCCTTCACGCCGGCGACGCTGGCGTTCTTCAGCGTCAGCAGCGAGCTGCCGTCCGGGCAGTCCGAGTAGAACTGGCGCTCCTTGCCCGCCACCGAGCGGTCGATGATCGGCTGGTTGTTGATGTCGTAATAGCCGCCTGCGAGCGTCGTGCCGCCCTTGCCGTCCGGCACCATGTCGCCCGTCACGAAGAACGGCCGGTACGCGAGCTTGAAGTTGCGCGACGAGCCGTCCGAGAACGACACCGACAGCGTCGAGCCGACCGTCGTCGTGGCCATCGCGGCCGCGTTGTCGAGCGTGGGCGCGGCCATCGCCGAGAACGCCGCTGACGTGTACGCGGCGGCCGGCGTCGCCGCCACCGGGTTGTCGTCGCCGCCGCAGCCGGTCAGCAGGGCCGGCAGCGCGAGGCCGGAGAGGGGCAGCATGGGCGCGCCGGCGAGGATCTTCAGGGCCTGACGACGGGAAGCATTGGGCAACGCGGGCATGTGGAGTCCAGTTTCAGATATTGGAAGAATGGCCTTCCGCGAAGCAGGCGATCAGCAAGCAAGGCGAAGGCAAGTTGAAAACTGGACAGAAGTGTAGGGACGCTAGATGAAAGTTTTTTGAATAGAAAACGTAATGATGTGTCGGGCATCCGTCAGGCGGGCTGCCGGACGCCGGTCGCAAGCCTTTGCGCTCAGTCGCGCTCGGGCGTCGCCGAGATGCGGTGGATCGACAGGTCGGCACCGTCGAATTCGGCTTCGCGATCGAGGCGCAGCCCGACGGTCGCCTTCAGCGCGCCGTACACGAGCGTGCCGCCCGCGGTGGCGATCGCAATGCCGCCGAGCGTGCCGATCAGCTGCGACACGAACGACACGCCGCCGAGGCCGCCGAGCGCGGGTTGCCCGAACACGCCGGCCGCAATGCCGCCGAGCGCGCCGCACATGCCGTGCAGCGGCCACACGCCGAGCACGTCGTCGATGCGCCACTTGTTCTGCACGCAGGTGAACATCGCGACGAACAGTGCGCCGGCCGCGGCACCCGTGACGAGCGCACCGATCGGGTGCATCACGTCGGAGCCCGCGCAGACGGCGACGAGGCCCGCAAGCGGGCCGTTGTACGTGAAGCCCGGATCGTTGCGGCCGGCCATCCACGCGGCGAGCGTGCCGCCGATCATCGCCATCAGCGAGTTCACGGCGACGAGGCCGCTGATCTTGTCGAGCGTCTGCGCGCTCATCACGTTGAAGCCGAACCAGCCGACCGCGAGCACCCACGCGCCGAGCGCGAGGAACGGGATGTTCGACGGCGGATGCGCGGCGATCCGGCCGTCCTTCGCATAGCGGCCGTGGCGGGCGCCGAGCAGCAGCACGGCCGGCAGCGCGACCCAGCCGCCGAATGCGTGCACGACGACCGAGCCCGCGAAATCGTGGAACGGCGCGCCGAATGCATGCGTGAGCGAGGCTTGCACGCCGAAGCGCTCGTTCCATGCAATCCCTTCGAAGAACGGATAGATGAAGCCGACGATGATCAGCGTCGCGACGAGCTGCGGATTGAATTTCGCGCGCTCCGCGATGCCGCCGGACACGATCGCGGGGATCGCCGCCGCGAACGTGAGCAGGAAGAAGAAGCGCACGAGCGCGTAGCCGTTGTGCTGCGACAGCGTGCCGATGTCGTCGAAGAACTCGACGCCGTACGCGATCGTATAGCCGATGAAGAAGTACGCGAGCGTCGACACCGAGAAGTCGACCAGGATCTTCACGAGCGCGTTGACCTGGTTCTTCTTGCGGACCGTGCCGAGCTCGAGAAATGCGAAGCCCGCGTGCATCGCGAGCACCATGACGGCGCCGATCAACAGGAACAGTGTATCGACGCCGGATTTCAGACCATCCATGCCGTGGCTTCCTTGCGCAAAAAACGGGCGAGGAATGCAAGTATCGAGCCAACTTGGTGAACGGTTGCGTGCAATTGGTGCGAAGCGCCGTTTGGTGCGGCATTCCGGTGATGCCTGCACGATGACGGGGCAGGCCGCGTGCGGCGCGAATGCCGTGACGGATGCACGTGTGTGGTGCGGTACGTGCGCAACTGGTGCGTGTGATGCGCGCCGCGGTGCGGCGTGGTGCGCCGCGATGCACCGGTCTGGCGCGTCAGCGGCGCGCGAACAGCGCGCGCGGGCGTCGCAGCCGCCACGCGCTCGCGGACCAGTAGGCGGCGACTGCCGAGAGCCCGAGCGCCGCGAACGAAAGCGCGGCGAGGCCCGCGTACGACTGGTCGTCGCCGGCGGGGCCGAGGATGCCTTGCAGCACGATCAGCGCCGCCGTCCAGAAGCCGATCACCGCCTGCACGAGCAGCCGGGCGCAGGCGACGCGGCGCGGGCGCCCGGCGTCACGCAGGCGTGCCGCGGAGGGTGAGCGAAGGCACAGGAACAGGGTGGCGGCGAGCACGGCGGCCAGCGTGATGAACCAGTCGATGAGGAAAGCCATGAAGAAAGCGGAAAGCGGGTGGAGCGGATGGAAGCGTGCTCACTTTAGTGCTGGCGCGCGTGCGATTGAATCAGACAAGTCCGAAATTGAAAGGCATTTTTAATCGGGAGTCGGCATTGGCCCTGTTCCACAGGCGGTATCATCGACACCGGTCCAACCCTGCAGGCCGTGCGGCGCACGGCCGGAGATTGCTGATGAAGATGAAGACTTCGCGGGCGCGTCGCATGCCCGGGTCCGTGCTGGCGGCCGCGGCCGTCGGCGCGGTATTGTTGCTCGCAGGCTGCGAGAAGTCCGGCACGCCGGCCACGCAACCCGATACGGCCGCGAGCGCGGCCGCCGATGCCGCAAACAACGCGGCCAAGGCGCTCGACCAGGTGGCGAGCACCGTCAACCAGCAGATCAACGCCGCGAAGGCCGGCATCGCGAGCGCGGCATCGGCCGTGCCGCCGCTGTCCGCGAGCGGCCTCGCGTCCGCTGCGCAGGCGCAGATCGATGCGGCCGCTTCCGCGGTCGTCGCGCACGCGGCATCGGAAGCCGGCGCGAAGATCGCGGAGGCCGGCAAGAAGCTTCAGCAGTGGAGTCAGCAGAACGCGTCGGGTGCGAAGCCGGCCAGCGGCGAGTAGCGGGCCTTGCGCAATTCGCGAAATGTAATTATAGTGGTTACACATTGTCGCCGGCTGCCGTTCGGGCCGGCGTCGCCGAGTGAGTGAGGAATGAATACCAGCAGCCGGTTCGCGTTTGCCGTTCACGTGCTCGCCTTGCTGTCGATGCAGGAAGGCGCGCCGCTGTCGTCCGACATCATCGCGGGCAGCGTGAACACGAATCCGGCGCTGATTCGCCGTCTGTTGTCGATGCTGGCGGCCGCGGGGCTGACCACGTCGCAGCTCGGCGCGGGCGGCGGGGCGCTGCTGGCGCGCGAGCCGGGCGAGATCACGCTGCTCGACGTGTATCGCGCGGTCGACGACGCGCAGCTGTTCGCGCTGCACCGCGAGGCGCCGAATCCCGCGTGTCTCGTCGGGCGGCACATCCAGGGCGTGCTGATCGACTATATCGGCGACGCGCAGCGCGCGATGGAAGCATCGCTTGCCACGCGCACGCTCGCGGACGTCACGGCCGACGTGCTCGCATCGGAGCAGCGCGGCCGGCCGGCGGGGAACGCGAGCGGCTGAGCGCAGGCAGCGGATGAGGCAGGGCAGGAGGCCGGATGGCGCGCATTGCGTGGCGCCCGGCACGACGGAGTGCGGCTCCGTTTTTTTTCGGTCTTATATGTAATTGCTGTAGTTACTTATTTATTTCTGGAGAATCGACATGACGCAACGTTCCTTGAACATCGCACTGTTTGGCGCCACCGGGATGATCGGCTCGCGCATTGCCGCCGAAGCCGCGCGCCGCGGCCATCGCGTGACCGCGCTGTCGCGCCATCCGGCGGCGGCGGCCGACGGCATCACCGCGAAGGCGGCCGACCTGTTCGATGCGGCCAGCATCGCGGCCGCGCTGCCGGGCCACGACGTCGTCGCCAGCGCGTACAGCCCGAAACAGGACGATCCCGCCAAGGTCGTCGCCGCGGCGAAGGCGCTGGTGGAAAGCACACTCCAGGCGGGCCTGAAGCGGCTCGTGGTGGTGGGTGGCGCCGGGTCGCTCGAGGTCGCGCCGGGTAAGCAGCTGGTCGACACCGATGGTTTCCCGGACGCGTACAAGGCGGTCGCGCTCGCGCACCGCGATGCGCTCGACTATCTGAAGACGGTCGGCGACCTCGACTGGACGTTCTTCGCGCCGGCCGCGCTGATCGCACCGGGCGAGCGCACGGGCACGTTCCGCACGGGCGTCGGCAAGCTGATCGTGGACGCGCAGGGCAACAGCAAGATCTCGGCGGAAGACTACGCGGTCGCGTTCGTCGATGCGCTCGAGCAAGACAGCTTCGTGCGCGAGATCGCGACCGTCGCGTATTGAGCGGCATCGTGGCGAGGCGGCACGCAAGTGCCGCATTCGCCGTGAGCGGCGCGCGGCGGGCAGCGCAGCCGCAGTGACCACGGGCGATTCCATCTCGACGGGTGGAATCGCCCGTTTTCGTATGGGCGCCGATGATTCATGGACCGACGTGCACGCGATCCGTGCGCGACGCGGATCCTTCCCCGCCTGATTGGTATTTATCCCGGTCGACGCCGCGCAGCGGTTTCCATATTGTTCCCCGTCATGCAGGATGCATAGAAAAAATTTCTATCTACGAGGGACTGGGTAAATGGATGCCATCGATCGCAAGCTGCTGGAGCTGTTGCAGGCAGATGCCACATTGCCGATCGCGGAACTCGCGCAGCGCGTGAACCTGTCGCAGACACCCTGCTGGAAGCGCGTGCAGCGGCTCAAGGAAACCGGCGCGATCCGCGCGCAGGTCGCGCTGTGCGATCCGCGCAAGCTCGGGGTCGGCACGACCGTGTTCGTCGCGATCCGCACGAACCAGCACACCGAGGAGTGGGCGCAGCGTTTCACGCAGGTCGTGTGCGACATGCCGGAAGTCGTCGAGGTCTACCGGATGAGCGGCGAGACCGACTATCTGCTGCGGGTGGTGGTGGCCGGCATCGACGATTTCGATCGCGTGTACAAGCAACTGATCCGCGCGGTGCCGCTGTTCGACGTGAGCTCGTCGTTCGCGATGGAGCAGATCAAGTATTCGACCGCGCTGCCGGTGCGCGATCTGGCCGAGCCGGCGTAGCGCGCGGGACGGCAATGCGTCGTGGCGCATCGCGTCGGTGCGGGTGGGTTGTGGGTTCCCGCCGCCGTGGCCCGACGTCGTCGTAATGGCCCGCTCAGCGGCCGCGCGACATGGCGCGTGCGCGTTCGTCCGCCAGCGCGTCGCGGCGCACGAACTCCGCGACGAACGGGCTGGCCGGATGGTGATGCAGCGCGTACGGCGTGTCCCATTGCGCGAGCCTGCCGTCCTTCATCACGCCGATCCGGTCGGCGATCGCGAACGCTTCAGCCTGGTTGTGCGTGACGAGGATCGCGGTGTGACCCGTGCGCTTGAGGATGTCGCGCAGCTCGAATGCGAGCCGCTCGCGCGTATCGACGTCGAGATTCGAGAACGGCTCGTCGAGCAGCAGCAGCTCCGGCGACGGCGCGAGCGCGCGGGCGAGGGCGACGCGCTGCTGCTGGCCGCCCGACAGTTCGTGCGGATACGCGCTGCCTGACGCGGCGAGGCCGACGAGTTCGAGCAGGTCCGCGACGCGGGCGCGCCGCTCGGCCTTCGGCATGCGCCGCAGGCCGAACGCGACGTTGTTGGCCGCGCTCAGGTGCGGGAACAGCGCATAGTCCTGGAACATCATGCCGATGCGCCGCCGCTCGGGCGGCACGTCGAGCGACGGCGCCGAGACGGTCGTGCCGTCCAGCACGATGCGTCCCATGCGCACGGGCTCGAAGCCCGCGATCGCGCGCAGCACGGTGGTCTTGCCGCAGCCCGATGCGCCGAGCAGGCAGCCGATGTCGCCGCGCGGCAGCGCGAGGCTGAGCCCGTCGACCACCGTGCGGCGGCCGTGCGGCGTATCGTAGGCGACGCAGAGGTCGTCGAGTTCGAGCAGGTTCACGGTGTCAGGCTCCGATCTTGTGACGGGTGCGCGCGAGCAGGATCACGGGCACGAGCCCGGCCAGCACGATCGCGAGCGCGGCGACCGCGCCTTCCTCGTAGGTGCCGCGCGCGGCTTCCGCATACAGCCAGGTCGCGAGCGTGTCGAAATTCAGCGGACGCAGCAGCAGCGTCGCCGGCAGCTCCTTCATCGCGTCGACGAACACGAGCAGCGCGCTCGTCGTGAGCGCGGGCCGCAGCAGCGGCAGGTGCACGCGGCGCAGCGTGCCGCCGGCCGTCTCGCCGAGCGAGCGCGCGGCCTGTTCGAGCGATGGCGGAATGCGCGCGAGGCCGGCTTCGATGCTGCCGGCCGAGATCGCGAGAAAGCGCACGGTGTACGCGATCACGAGCGCGGCCGCGGACCCCATCAGCAGCAGCCCGTCGCGGCCGAGCGCGGCACCCAGCAGCCGGTCGGCGGCCGCGAACGGGATCAGCAGGCCGATCGCGAGCACGGTGCCCGGCACCGCGTAGCCGAGGCTCGCGATTCGCGCGCACACGCGGGCCGGGCCCGCGCGCGCGCTGTCGCGCTGCGCGCGCGCCGCCCACGCGACGACCAGCCCGCATGCGAGCGTCGCGATCGTTGCGGCGGCGGCGATCGTCAGCGTATTCGCAAGCCCGGTCAGCAACTGCGCGGATACGCCGCCGACGAGATGCAGCCGCTTGCCGGTCTCGACCGCGAGGTACGCGGCCGGCGCGCCGAAGCCGAGCAGCACCGGCAGCCAGCCGAGCGCGGCGGTGCTCCACGCGGCCGCGCCCGTCAGCTTGCGTGGCGCGAGCGGGCGCATGCGGCGGCCGTGCGCGTAGCGCTGGCGGCGGCGCCCGTGGCGTTCGAGCACGATCATGCCGACCACGATCGCGAGCATCGCGAGCGCGATCTGCGCGGCGCCCGCGAGATCGGAGCGCGTGATCCACGTGGTGTAGACCGATACGGTCAGCGTCTGCACGCCGAGGAATTCCGATGCGCCGATGTCGTTCAGCGTTTCGAGCAGCGCGAGGCTCACGCCGACCGCGATCGCGGGCCGCGCGAGCGGGACGACGACGCGCCAGAACGTCGCGATGCGTCCGGCGCCGAGTGTGCGCGCGGCTTCGAGCAGGCTCGCGGACTGCGTGACGAACATCGCGCGCGTGCTCAGGTACACATACGGATACAGCACGAAGCCGAGCACGAAGATCGCGCCGGGCAGCGAACGCAGGTCGGGCAGGCGGAACTGGCGCGGGCTGTCGAAGCCGAGCAGCCAGCGGATCGCGCCCTGCACGGGGCCGATCGGGTGGAGCAGGTCGAGATACGCGAACGCGACGATGTAGGTGGGCACCGCGAGCGGCAGCAGCAGCGCCCAGGTCAGCATCCGGCGGCCCGGAAAATCGTACGCGGTGACGAGCCACGCGCAGCCGGTGCCGACGACCGTGACAATCGCGCCGACGCCCGCGAGCAGCAGCAGCGTATTGACGAGCGCCTGCGGCAGCACGAATTCGGCGAGGTGCTGCCAGTGCGCGAGATCGGCGCCGAGCGCGGCGGCGACCAGCACCGCGAGCGGCGCGGCGACCACCGCGGCGATCGCGACGGCCGCGCCCAGCCAGAGGCTGCCCGCGCGCGAACCGAGCGGCCGGCGGCGCGCGCGGACGAACGCTGCATCAGTTGTCAAAGCCGACCTTGTCGACGAGCTGGCTGGCCGCCTTGCGGTGCTTCGCGATGTCGGCCAGCGGCAGCGGGTCGACCTTCAGCGTGCCGAAGCTCGCGATCACCGGATCGAGCTTCACGTTCGCGCGCACCGGGTATTCGTAGTTCGCCTGCGCATACAGCGCCTGCGCTTCCGGCGACACGAGGTACTCGAGCAGCTTCACCGCGTTGGCCTTGTGCGGCGCGTGCTTCGCGACCGTCGCGCCGCTGATGTTGACGTGCGTGCCGCCGCTCTTCGCGTTCGCGAACGTCGGCCGCACGACCTTGATCGCGTCGCCCCACTTGCGCGCGTCGCTGCCGGCTTCCGCGTTCTTCATGTGACCGACGTAGTACGCGTTCGCGAGGCCGACGTCGCAGATGCCGCCGAGAATGTCGCGCGCGACGTCGCGGTCGCCGCCCGTCGCCTTGCGCGCGAGGTTCGCCTTCACGCCGCGCAGCCACTTTTCGGTCGCGGCTTCGCCGTCGTGCGCGATCATCGCCGCGACGAGTGCCGTGTTGTACGGATGCTGCCCGGAGCGGATGCAGACCTTGCCCTTCCATTTCGGATCGGCGAGATCCTCGTAGCGGAACGCGTCGACCTTCAGGTCCTTCTCCACGTACAGCACGCGATCGCGCAGCGACAGCGCGTACCAGTCGCCCTGCGCGCCGCGCAGGTTCGCGGGGATCGCGTCGTCGAGCACCTTCGAGCGTACCGGCTGCGCGAGCCCGCCGTCGACGAGATCGAGCAGGTTGCCGATGTCGACCGTCATCAGCACGTCCGCCGGCGACTGCGCGCCTTCCGCCTTCACGCGCTCGAGCAGGCCGTCCTTCACGAACACCGTATTGACCTTGACGCCGCTCTGTTTCGTGAACGCGTCGATCAGCGGCTGGATCAGCTTCGGTTCGCGGGTGGTGTACAGGCTCACTTCCTCGGCCGCGTGGGCCAGCGGCGCGAATGTGGCGGCGGCAAGGGCGAGGGCGCCGGCGAGCGGCAGCAGGCATGTGCGCGGATTCGACATGGAGACTCCGATGAGGCAGGCGGACGAGGAAGCGTTCCGGGGCGAGCCTGCCGCCCGAGCGACCCGAAACATTACAAAGCGAAAGATTTAGGATTCTAGATCGAAATGGGAATGATTATCAAATGAAAGGTGATGGAAAGTGCTGCGGAAGGAACGGGGAGGGGCACGGCGACGGGGCGTCGCGGCACGGGCGCAAGCGCGTAGAATGCCCGCTTCAACGAATTCGACGGAGCCGCACCGACCATGAACGATCAGCGCAAGAAGAACCCTGTCCGCAACGTGAGCATCCTGATCGTCGTGGTCGTGCTGTTCGTGATCGGGACGATCTTGTACAACGCGATCTCGCAGAAGCGTGCGTACGACGAGGCCCATCCGGCCGAGGCCGCGAGCGCCGCGTCGCACTGACGCTGCGACGGATGTGCATGATCGCTGCGCGGCCCGGACGGGCGGCCAGCGATGTGTGGGTGGGAAGAGGGAAGCGGCGGCGGGCGACGCGCGAAGCGCCGCGTTACGCCGGGAGAGACGCGGGCGCCGAAGCCGGCGCGCCGCATGCAAGGATCAGGCGTGCGTCATCGTGACGCAGGCGCAAACTTCGGGCGGATCCGAGCGTAGAACACGGCCGCGAGCAGCGCGAGCCATGCCGCGCCGACGTAGAGCGCGACACGCGTATCCTCGAACCAGCCGAGCATCACGATCACGAAGCCCATGAACGCGATCGTCAGCGCGGGCGCGACGGGCCACAGCGGCACCTTGAACTTCAGCGCCGCGACTTCCGCGCTCGACAGGCGACGGCGCATCGCGACCTGCGACAGCAGGATCATCAGCCACACCCACACGGTCGCGAACGTCGCGATCGCCGCGACCACCAGGAACACGTCCTTCGGCATCAGGTAGTTGAGCAGCACGCCGACCAGCAGCGCGCCGGCCATCACGAGCACCGTGACCCACGGCACGCCGTGCCGCGACGTCGTCATCAGCACGCGCGGCGCCTGGCCCTGCCGCGCCATCCCGAACATCATCCGGCCCGCGCCGAAGATGTCGCTGTTGATCGCCGAGATCGCCGCGCTGATCACCACGAGGTTGAGGATCGTCGCGGCCGACTTCACGCCGAGCGCCGAGAAGATCTGCACGAACGGGCTGCCGTCGCTGCCGACGCCGGTCCACGGGCTGATCGACATCAGCACGACCATCGTCAGCACGTAGAACAGCAGGATGCGCGCGGGCACCGCGTTGATCGCGCGCGGAATCACGCGCTCCGGGTCCTTCGCCTCGCCGGCGCTCATCCCGATCACCTCGATGCCGCCGTACGCGAAGATCACGACCGACAGCGACGCGATCAACCCGCCGATCCCGTTCGGGAAGAAGCCGCCGTGGTTCCACAGGTTCGCGAACGTCGGCGCGTCGGCCGAATGGCCGAAATGCATGCCGCTCAGCAGGATCGCGACGCCGCCGCCGATCATCGCGACGATTGCGCCGACCTTGATGATCGACAGCCAGAATTCGAGCTCGCCGAACACCTTCACGTGGCACAGGTTCAGCCCGCAGATGACCGCGACGACGCCGAGCACCCAGATCCATTGCGGGACGTCCGGAAACCAGAAGCCCATGTAGATGCCGAACGCGGTGATGTCGGCGATCGCGACGATCACCATTTCGAGCGTGTAGGTCCAGCCGGTGACGAAGCCCGCGAACGGCCCGAGGTTTTCCGTCGCGTAGTGGCCGAACGAGCCCGCGACGGGCTCGCGCACGGCCATCTCGCCGAGCGCGCGCATCACCATGTAGACGGCCGCGCCGCCCAGGATATAGGCCAGGATCACCGCCGGGCCCGCGAGCTGGATCGCGGACGCCGAGCCGTAGAACAGGCCGGTGCCGATCGCCGAGCCCAGCGCGAGAAAGCGGATGTGCCGCGCGCTCAGGTGGCGCTGCAAGTTTTTCATCGAGTCTCCGATATCGTTTTATGCGACGGACCGGGCGAGCGGGGCCGGTCCCGATTGCTCAAGTTGTATATACAACTTAAATGTGAACGAATGATAACAAGCCGGGCCATGTGACCGGAATCGGGTATTCCCTGACTGGCGCAACCGGCGGAATCGGGCGTGGGGCCATCGCGCGGCGGGCGCGCGGGCCGTCTGGGGCGGGCAGGGCGGGCGGAGCATGCGTCGGAAGGGGATTGCGGGAGCGGGGCGCGCCGCCGGCCGGCCTGCATGCGCGGGCGGCCGGCGGCGGGACAACTTCATGCCGTCATGCGGGCAGGCGGATGACGCTTGCGTCCTTGCGGATCAGCAGCGACGACGCGAGCATCTGCTTGCACTGGTGCGCGAGCACCTTCAGGTCGTGCGTGAGCTCGGCGCCCACCGCGTCGGATTTTTCCGCGGACACGACCATCGCGTCGAGGTCACGCGTGATCTGCTTCGTCGCGTCGAGCTGGTCGGCCGGCGGCGGCTCGCCGGCTTCCGCCTTCTCGAGATTCTCGAGCACGGCGGACAGGCCGCGGCGCAGCGCATCGTCGTGGACGAGGTGCGCGTCGGCCGCGCATGCGCTCCGGATCAGCGGTGCGGCGGCGGTGATCTGCGCGCCGAGCACGTGCGTCTGCACGAGCAGGTCGTTCAGTTCGGGCACGAAGCGCTGGTGCGCCTTCGGCTCGATCATCATCCGCTGGAACGCCTGGCCGAGGTTCGCGAACGCGATGTGCACGTCCTTGCGCGCAAGGCGGTAGCGGTAGTCGTCGTCGAGGGTGGCGGCCGGTGTCTCGATCGCCGCGGCGACGACCGGCACGACCGCCGCGCCGTCGGCGGCCGGCACCGGCGGCGGCGATGCACCGCGCCCGGCGCGCCAGACGGCCTCGAAATACTTGCGGGTCGACGTCAGCATGTCGGTGACGAGCTTGCCCATCAGCCGGTATTCCCAGTACGGGAACAGGCGGCTCGCGGCGATCGCGATCATGCAGCCGACCACCGTGTCGATCGCGCGCTCGCCGATGATCCGCATGCTGCCCGGCGCGAGCAGGTGGAACATCAGCAGTACATAAGACGACGTGAATACGACGCTCGCCGCGTAGTTGAACAGCAGCAGGCTGTAGCTCATCACCATCGACCCGAACATGATCGCGATCAGCAGGTGCGGCTCCTTGACCGTGTAGATCAGCGCGATGCTCGCCGCGCAGCCGATCAGCGTGCCGACGATACGCTGGGCGTTGCGCTGCTTGGTGAGCGAGTAGCCGGGCTTCAGGATGATGATGGTCGTCATCACGATCCAGTACGCGTTCGTGAGCGGCAGCAGCCGGCCGAGCCAGAAGCCGACCGCGACCGCGATCGTCACGCGCAGCGCGTGGCGGAAGCTCGGCGAGCGCATGTTCAGGTTCGAGAAGATCAGCAGCGGCGACATCCGGCGCCGCTGCAGGAAGCGCGTGAGCGCCTTGTCGATCTTCAGTTCGGTCTGCTGCGGGTCGGCATGGCCCGACAGGTTGCGGCGCATCCGGTCGATCAGGCGCGTCGCGCTCCAGATGCGCCGGAACGTCGCGAGCACGGCCGCGTAAGCTTCCGCGTTGGTGGCCGGAAAGCTCTTCTTGCGCATCAGCTCGATCTCGTACTCGATCGCGCGCAGTTCGGCCTTCACGCTGATGCGCGAATGCGGCGCGCGGTTCTCGAGCACCGCGAGACCGATCTCCTCGAGATCGGCGGCCGCCTTGCAGATCAGGTCGCGATAGAAAATGATCAGGTCGGAGCCGCCGAACGTGTTGCGTATGAGCGGATAGTCGGTGTGTGCGCCAACGAACAGTTCGTGCAGGTCGACGCTGTTGATGAACAGGTTGTACATCGTCGCGCGGCCGGGATCGAGCTTGCCGCGGCGCAGCTTCGGCAGGTTGCGCAACACGATGTCGCGCGCGGTTTCCTGCGTTTCGACCGCGGTGATCTGCTTCGCGACGAGATTGCGGTAGCACTCGTCGAGATCGGCGTCGAGATCGTAGAACCGCGCGCGCGCGAGCAGGTAGTCGGCGCACGCGAACAGGCTTTCGGCGAGCGCCTGCTGCTCGATCCGGCGCGCCTGCCATTGCGACACGAGCGTCGCCCAGTACGTGTACCAGAGGCCGCCCGCGAGAATCCAGCCGGCATTGATGAACGCCTGCAGCGGCGTGAACTTCTCCTCGAGCGTCATCACCATCATGAACAGCGTCGCGAAGCTGATCTGCGGCCAGCGGTTGCCGTAGACGACGATCAGCGACAGCACGAACGTGAGCGGCACGATCGTCAGCCACAGCGCAAAGATGTTCGGCGTGGCGAGGCCGGTCGCGAGCGCGGCCAGGAAGCCGATCACGCTGCACGCGAGCATTTCGTTGTGCTTGTACTTCAGCGGGCCCGGCATGTCGACGACGCACGCGCCGAGCGCGCCGGTCGAGATCGTGAAGCCGAGCTCCCGGTTGTGAAACACGATCAGGCACAGCACGGCCGGCAGCGATACGCCGACCGCGATCCGCAGGCCGCCGAAAAAGTACTGGCTGTAGAAAAACTTTCTGATTTCGACCGAATAGCGCATCGATGGGCTGAATGACAGACGAAGACGCCCGGGGCGGCGTATTGACTGGCGACGAGTCTATCGTATTTCGCGGTCCGCAAAACCTGGCCGTTCGGACGAGGTTCATCGCGACGGCCCTTTTGCTATCCTTGGTGCTCCTGTGCGCCCGGCCCGTCCGGTGCGAGGCTCCGACACCCGCTTCATGCTCCATCTCTTCTATTCGAACCGTCACGAGACGCTGGCCGACGCGCTGCTCGACGACCTGGCCGCGTTCCCGGCCCGCAACGGCCCGTGGGCGCCGCAGCAGGTCATCGTGCCGAGCGCGGCGCTGCGCCGCCGTCTGGAACTCGACATCGCCGCGCGCCACGGCGTGTGCGCGAACGTCGAGTTCACGTATCTCGCGCAATGGCTGTGGGCACAGATCGGCCGCGTGCTGACGGTGCCGGCACGCTCGCCGTTCGCACCCGATCGCCTCGTGTGGCGCTGCTACCGGCTGTTCGCGCAGGGCGCGGGCGGCGCGCCGTGGCTCGCGTCGCCGCGGCTGGCCGCGTATCTGTCCGCGTCCGACGATGCAATGCGCTACGAGCTCGCGCAGCGCGTCGCGGCCGTGCTCGATCATTACCTGACTTACCGGCCCGAATGGCTGGCCGCATGGCAGGCCGGCGAATCGGTGCTCGCGGGCGACGCCGCGCCGCGCGGGATCAGCGACGCCGCACGCGACGACGAGCGCTGGCAAGCCGCATTGTGGCGCGCGCTGCTCGCGGAGCTGAGCGACAGCGGCACGCCGCCCGCGCATCGCTTCCTGGTGGAGGCGCGCAACCTCGATCCCGAAACCGTCCCGCGTGTCGACTGGCCGGAATCGGTCAGCGTGTTCGCGCTGCCGACGATGCCGCCGCTGCACGTCGCGCTGCTGCGCGAGCTGTCGCGCTGGATCGACGTGCGCGTCTATGCGCTCAACCCGTGCCGCGAATTCTGGTTCGACATCGTCACCGCCGCGCATGCCGAGGCGCTCGACGCGGCCGGCCGGCTCGACTACCAGGAAGTCGGCCATCCGCTGCTCGCCGAGTGGGGCCGGCAGACGCAGGCGCAGCTACACATGTTGCACGAACTGACTGAAAGCGCCGCGTCGGGCGATGCGTCGCGTTTCGTCGGGAATCCCGCGCCGACCTGGCTTGCGCGCGTACAGAACGCGATCCTCGACCTGCAGCCGGAGGCCGCGCTCGGCGAAGCGCCGGTCGAGCGCGGGATCGAGGTGCACGTGTGCCACAGCCTCGCGCGCCAGCTCGAGGTGCTGCACGACCGCCTGCTCGCGTGGTTCGATGCGGACGCGACGCTGCAGCCGTCCGACGTGCTGGTGGCGGTCGCGGATCTCGCGGCGGCCGGGCCGCTGATCGATGCCGTGTTCGGCACGGCGGGCGCCGGCGGCGCGCGCGTGCCTTACCGGATCACCGGCCTGCCGCCATCGCAGGCGAACCCGGTCGCGCGCGTGCTGCTCGAATGGCTCGCGTTGCCGGAACGGCAGGTCGGCGCGCCGGAGCTGGTCGAATGGCTGCGCGTCGACGCGGTGGCGGCCCGTTACGGCATCGACGCGGCCGCGCTCGAGACGGTGCAGACCTGGCTCGCGGCCGCCGGCGCGCGGCGCGGGCTGTCGCCGACGGCGAGCGACGATGCGGCGGTGCCGGCGCCGCGCCATACGTTTTCCGATGCGCTCGCGCGGCTGTTCCTCGGCTATGCGATGCCCGAAGGCGCGGCACCGGTCGGCGCGTGGCTGCCGATCGAGGCGGCAACCGGCAGCGAGGCCGAACTGCTCGGCCGGCTCGCGCGCTTCACGGACGATCTCGACGGCTTCTCGCGACGGCTTGCCGACGCACACACGCCGCGCGCATGGAGCGAACTGTTCGCCGACACGCTCGCACGGTTCTTCGACTCCGGCGCCGCGTATGCCGATGCGCTCTCGGGCGTGCGCGACGCGCTCGACGCGATGCTCGCCGCGATGACGGAAGGTGCGCCCGACGAGGCGTTGCCCGCGGCCGTCGTGCGCGCGGGGCTGGCCGCCGCGCTCGACGATCCGGCGCGCGGCGGGGTGCCGTGGGGCGGCGTCACGTTCTCGTCGCTGACGAGCTTGCGCGGGCTGCCGTACCGCGTCGTGTGCCTGCTCGGGATGGACGACGGCGTGCTGCCGAGCCTCGCCCGCGCGGACGAGTTCGACCTGATGGCCGTGTTGCCGAAGCTCGGCGACCGGCAGCGCCGCGACGACGAGCGCAACCTGTTCCTCGACCTGCTGCTCGCCGCGCGCGACCGGCTGCTGATTGCCTATACGGGGCGCAGCATTCGCGACAACGCGCCGTTGCCGCCCGCGGCGCTCGTCGACGAACTGCTCGACCATCTCGCGCTCGTCACGGCCGGCGACGACGCCGCGCCGGACGCGGTCGATGCCGCGCGGCGCGCGTTCATCGTCGAACATCCGCTGCAACCGTTCGCGGCCGAGTATTTCCGGCCCGGCAGCGAACTGGCTTCGTACGACGCCGAGCGCGCGACACTCGCGTCGCTGCTGGCAGCCGAAGCCGCGCGCGACGCGACGCGCGAGCAGCCGTTTTTCGCGCAGCCGCTGCCGGCCGAGCCGGTCGAGCCCGTCGCGTTCAGCGAATTCGAACGTTTCTGGCGGCATCCGGCCCGCGCGCTGCTGCGTGCGCGGCTCGGCATCGTGCTGTCCGACGCGCAGGCCGAACTGCTCGACACGGAGCCGTTCGCACTCGACTTCGCGGGCAGCGACGCGCTCGCCGAGCGCGTGCTGCCGCTGTTGATCGAATCGGACGAAGGGGGCGTGCACGATCATGCGCTGCGCATCGCGGACGCCAGCCCGGAACTGCCGGGCGGCGCGACGGGCGCGGTGTGGCGCGACCAGGCGCTCGGCTCGATGACGCAGCTTGCGTCGAACGTGCGGCGTGCGCTGGCCGACGGCATGGAACGGCGGCCGTTCGCGCTCGCGATCGCGCCCGCATGGCCCGACACCGACCAGGCGCTGTTCGGCGCCGACGACGCGATGCTGTCGCGCGATGCGGTGAGTGCACCGCTCGAGCTGCACGGCACGCTGAACCGGCTGACGCCGGCCGGCCAGATCATCTATCGCTATGCACGGCCGAGCGCGCGCGACTACCTGTCCGCGTGGCTCGCGCATCTCGTCTATTGCGCGGTGGATCCCGGCGGTCCGCGCCGCACGCTGTGGTTCGGCAGCGGCGGCGCCTTCGAGCTCACGCCGGTCGCGGCGCCGCTCGAGCGCCTCGCGCCGCTGGCCGCGCTGTTTCGCGCGGGGCGGCGCATGCCGCTGCGCTTCTTCCCGCGCAGCGCATGGGCGTGCGTGTCCGACGGCGAGGCGAAGGCCGCGAGCGTATGGATCAACGAGCGGGTGGTGAGCGAAGCCGACGATCCGGCCATCGCGATCGCATGGCGCGGCGCGCATCCATCGCTCGACGAGCCGTTCGGCACGCTCGCGCGGCTCGTGTTCGAGCCGATGCTGGAACACCTGAAGGAGGTCGCATGAGCGCCGCATCCCAGCCGCAGGCGGCGCTCGAGCTCGACGTGTTCGCGTGCCCGCTCGACGGCGTCAACCAGATCGAGGCGTCGGCCGGTACCGGCAAGACCTGGAACATTTGCGCGCTTTACGTGCGCCTGTTGCTGGAGAAGGATCTCGGCGCGGACGAAATCCTCGTCGTGACCTTCACGAAGGCGGCGACGGCCGAATTGCACGAACGGATCCGCGGCCGGCTGGCGCAGCTCGCCCATGTGCTCGATACCGGTGACGACGGCGGCGACCCGTTCGTCGCGCGCCTGCTCGAGACGACGCTCGGCGCAGCCGGCGCGCTCGACCCCGAGACTGCCGCGAAGCGGATCCGGCGTGCGCTGCGCGCATTCGACCAGGCGGCGATCCACACGATCCACGCGTTCTGCCAGCGTGCGCTGCAGGAAGCGCCGTTCGCGGCCGCGATGCCGTTCGCGTTCGACATGCAGGCCGACGACGCGGCGCTGCGCTTCGAGCTTGCGGCCGACTTCTGGCGCACGCGCGTCGAACCGCTGGCCGCACGCTGGCCGGGCTTCGCGACGTGGCTCGTCGATTCGGGCGCGGGCCCGGCCGCGCTCGACGCGCAGCTCGCGCGCCGGCTGAAGAAGCCGCTCGCCGCGCTGCGCTGGGACGGCGTCGACGAACCGGACGAATCGGCTGAGGCCGCTGCCGCCGAGTGCTTTGCGGAAGCCGCGCGGATGTGGGCCGCCGAGCGCGACGCGATCGACGTGTTGCTGCGCACCGCGCAGCCCGCGCTCAACCAGCGTTCGCACAAGCCCGACGCGCTCGCCGATGCGCTCGCAGCATGGTCCGCGCATTTCGCGCAGGGCAATGCCGCGGCCGCGCTGCCGAAGGCGGCGCTCAAGCTCACGCGCACCGCGCTCGTGAAGGCGACGAAAAAGGGCGGCGCAACGCCCGAGCATGCGTTCTTCGACGTCGCCGATGCGCTCGAAGCGGCGGTGGCCGCGGCCGAGGCCGCGCAGCGCGCGCGCTGGCTCGCGCTGATCGCCGACTGGCTCGACACCGCGCCGGGCGCGCTGGCCGAACGCAAGCGCACGCGCCGCGTCGTGTCGTTCGACGACCTGCTCGCGAACCTGTATCACGCGTTGCATGCGCATCCGTGGCTCGCCGAGACGCTGCGCGCGCGCTATCCGGCCGCGCTGATCGACGAATTCCAGGATACCGACCCGCTGCAGTTCGCGATCTTCGACCGGATCTTCGCGCCGGGCGGCCCACTCTTTCTCGTCGGCGATCCGAAGCAGGCCATCTACAGCTTCCGTGCGGCGGATCTGCACACGTATCTCGCCGCGCGAGCCAGCGCGAGCGCGTGCTACACGCTCGCGGTCAACCAGCGCTCGACGCCGGCGATCGTCGATGCGTGCAACCGCTTCTTCATGTCGAACCCGCGCGCGTTCGTGCTCGACGGGCTCGACTATTACGCGGTGCGAGCCGGCACGCGCGTGCGTGCACCGTTCGTCGACGGCACCGATCCAGGCCCGGCCGGCGATTTCCGGATCTGGGCGCTGCCGGGCGGCGACGGCACGCTGCTCAAGCGCGACGCACAGGCACAGGCCGCGCAGGCGTGCGCGGCCGAGATTGCCCGGCTGATGCGCGGCGCGCGCGAAGGGCACGTGCGGCTCGGGCGTACGCCGCTGTCGCCGGGCGACGTCGCGGTGCTGGTGCAGACGCACCGGCAGGGCAGCCTCGTGAAGCGCATGCTCGCGACGTGGGGCATCGGCAGCGTCGAGCTCGCGCAGGCGTCGGTGTTTTCGACCGGCGACGCGGAGCAGCTCGAGCGCGTGCTGGCGGCGATCGATGCGCCGGGCGACCTGCGGCGCCTGCGCGCGGCGCTGGCGGCCGACTGGTTCGGCCTCGATGCGGGTGCGCTGTGGCGAATGGAGCAGGGCGACGGCGACGCGTCGCGCGAAGCTGGCGACAGTGCGGACGCGATGAGCTGGGTCGAGCGCTTCTCGCGCTATCGGCTGCTGTGGCGCGAACGCGGCTTCGCGGTGATGTGGCGCACGTTCACGCGCGAGTTGCGGATCGCCGAGCGGCTGATGGCCGGCGCGGACGGCGAACGCCGCGTGACCGACATCAACCATCTGGCCGAGCTGACGCAGGCGCGCGCGTCCGCGCAGCCGGGCATCGCGCCGACGCTGCGCTGGCTCGCCGCGCAACGGCTCGACGGCGGCGGCGAGGAAGCCCAGTTGCGTCTCGAATCCGATCGCAACCTCGTGCAGATCGTGACCGTGCACAAGTCGAAGGGCCTCGAATACGCGGTCGTGTTCTGTCCGTTCCTGAACGACGGCGGGCTGCGCGAGCCGCCCGCGTCGGCGCTGCCCGACGCCCGCGAGTATCACGACGACGCGGGCGACGCCGTGCTGCATTACGGGTGCGACGACGAAGCCGCCGAGCATGCCGCACGCCAGGCGCTGCGCGAACAGGCGGCCGAACGCGCGCGGCTCGTCTACGTGGCGCTCACGCGCGCGGTCTATCGGTGCTATCTCGTCGCCGGGCCTTATCTGTCGTCGCGCTCGACCCGCGAGGCGAGGCGCAGCGTGCTGAACTGGCTCGTGGCCGGCGCCGGCCAGTCGTTCGACGCGTGGCTCGACGAGCCGCCCGACGAAGCGGCGCTCGACGCGGCGTGGCAAGCACTCGCGAGCGGGCCCGTGAGCGTTGCACCGTTGCCGGTGCCGGCGCGTCGCGAGCGGCTCGCGGCCGGGCACGATGCATCGCAGACGCTCGCGGCACGTCATGCGACGCGCGTGTTGCGCGACGCGTGGCGGATGGCGAGCTTCAGTTCGCTGACCGCGTCGATGGCACGCGAGGAAGCAGGCGTCGCGCTCGTGCCGGACGACGAGCTGCGGCCCGATCACGATGCGCTTGCCGCCGTGGCGCCGGACGGCGCGTTCGTCGTGGCCGACACGGCTGCGGTCGAGCCGCCGGACGATGACATCCTCGTGTTTCCGCGCGGTGCGGCAGCGGGCGAATGCCTGCACCGCCTGTTCGAACTCAGCCGGTTCACCGAGCCCGATTCGTGGCACCGGGCGGCGCTCGGCGCGCTGCACGACCGGCCGGTCGAGGCCGAGCCCGAACTCGCGACGCGCCTGCCGGCGATGATGGCGCGGCTCGTCGGCGACGTCGTGCGCACGGAGCTCGTGCCGGGCATGCGGCTTGCGGATCTCGATCCCGCCAGGCGGCTCGACGAAATGGGTTTTCTGTTCCCGGCGCCGTCGCTCGAGCTGGGCGCGCTGCGCCGGTTGCTGGTCGCGCACGGCTATCCGGACGTTGCGCTGGACGCGGGCATGCTCGCCGGTTTCATCAAGGGTTTCATCGACATGATCGTCGAACACGACGGCCGCTTCTGGATCGTCGACTGGAAGTCGAACCACCTCGGCAATACGCCGGATGCCTATGGTCCGCGCGCGCTCGACGTCGCGATGGCCGATCACGCGTATCACCTGCAGGCACTGCTCTATACGGTCGCGCTGCATCGCTATCTGCGCGGGCGGCTGCCCGACTACGACTACGACACGCACATGGCGGGCTACCTGTACCTGTTCGTGCGCGGCGTGCGGCCCGGCTGGCGCAGCGGCGGCGAACCGGCCGGCGTGCATGCGCGGCGGCCCGCGCGCGAACTCGTCGATGCGCTCGACCGGATGATGGAAGGGGGCCGCGCATGAACGTCACCGACGATACGCTCGAATTCACCGGTGGCCTCGTCGCGCGCCTGCCCGAGCCCGCGGATTTCGGCATCGCGCTCGCGGAAGGGTTCGCGCGGCGCATCGGCGACCTGTCGCGCCGCGCGGGTGCGCCGGCCGCGGCCGCGCGCTGGGCGGCACGCGCCGCGTTCGCGACGAGCCGGGCGACCGCGGGCGGTCACGTGTGCGTGTCGCTCGGCGCGCTCGCGCAGCGCTACGAGGAACCGGTCGACGACGTGCGCGCCGCGCTTGCCGCGAGCGGCGTGGTGGCGTTCGGCACGCTCGCGCGCGGCGACGAGCGGCCGCTGATCGTCGACCGGCTCGACCATCTGTATCTGTCGCGCTATTTCGACTACGAACGTCGGCTCGCCGATGCGCTCGTCGCGCAGGCCGGCATCGCCGCGCCGGGCGACGCGCTGTCGCCGGACCGGTTGCGCGACAGTCTCGCGCGTTACTTCGGGCCCGCGACGGGCGACGTGGACTGGCAGCGCGTCGCGGCGATCGTTGCGCTGACGGGACGCGTGACGATCGTCAGCGGCGGCCCCGGCACCGGCAAGACGACGACCGTCGTCGGCGTGCTGGCGTGCCTGCTCGACGCGCATCCGGGCTTGCGCATCGCGCTGGCGGCACCGACCGGCAAGGCCGCGCAGCGGATGCAGGAAGCGCTGCACGGGCGGGCGGGCGACCTGCCGCCGGAACTTGCCGCGCGCCTGCCGGACACGTCCTACACGCTGCACCGCCTGCTGGGTGGCGGCGGCGCGGCGGGCTTCCGCCATCATCGCGACAATCCGTTGCCGTACGACCTGATCGTGGTCGACGAGGCGTCGATGATCGACGTCGCGCTCGCCGCGCATCTGCTCGATGCGCTCGCGCCCGGCGCACGGCTCGTGTTGCTCGGCGACAAGGACCAGCTTGCCGCGGTCGAAGCAGGCGCCGTGTTCGCCGAACTCAGCGCCCGGCCGACGTTTACCGCCACGGCGCGCACGCGCATCGCGGACGCGCTCGGGGTCGACGAGGCGGCGTTCGTCGCGGCGTTGCCGGTGCCGGACGGCGAGGCGGCGGGGGCGGCCGGGGCGGTTGCCGCGCCAATTCCAGCGCCGGCATCCGTTCCGTTACCGGCTGCTCCCGCGCGCAAGGCGTCGGCGCGGCGGAACGTGGATACGCGCCAGGCGTCGCTGTTCGACGACGAGCCGCAGGCTGAAGCGGTTTCGCCGGCCGATGCCGCGCCACCCGCGGCTTCGTTGCCGCCTGCGGCGCTTGCGCCGACCGACACCGATCGCACCTCGGCCGCCGTCGATCCTGCATGGATCGAGGCCGGCGAGCTCGCGTGGCTCGACGCGGTCGAGCTCACGCCGTTCGATCCGGCCGCTGCGGGCGATTCGGCATGGGCGTCGACCGTTGCAACGCGCGCCGCGGACGGCGTTGCCGCCGCGTCCCCCGCACCCGCACCGCTCGCGGACTGCGTCGTGTGGCTCGAACGCAATTACCGCTTCGGTCTCGATTCGGCGATCGGCCGCCTGTCGCTCGCGATCCGTCGCGGCGACGTGCAGGGCGCGCTCGACGCGTTGCCGACGGACGAGGCCGCGGCCGCGTCGTTTCATGACGATGCGGGCGACACGCTTGCGGCGTCGACCGTCGAGCGGCTCGCGCGCCGGTTCGGCGCCTACCGCGATGCCTTGCGCGCCGCGTTGTCCGCGCCGGTGCCCGACCCGTTGCCGTTGTTCGATGCGCTCAACCGCTTCCGGATCCTGTGCGCGACGCGCACGGGCTCGCGCGGCGCCGAGCACGTCAATGCGCTGGTGGCCACGCATGTGCGGCATGCCGCACGCGTGCCGCTCGCGGTCGGCGCACACTGGTTCACCGGGCGGCCGATCATGGTGACGCGCAACGACTATGCGCTCGGGCTGTTCAACGGTGACATCGGCATCGCGCTGCCGGACGCGCACGGCGTGCTGCGCGTGTGGTTCCGCCGCGCGGACGGCTCCGCGCGCGCCGTGTCGCCTGCAGCGCTGCCGCCGCACGAAACGGCGTTCGCGCTGACCGTCCACAAATCGCAAGGCTCCGAATTCGACGAGGCCGCGCTCGTGCTGCCGGCGTCGTTCAGCCGCGTGCTCACGCGCGAACTCGTCTATACGGCCGTCACGCGCGCGCGTACGCGCGTGCAGGTGATCGGCCCGCGGCGTGTGCTGGCGCAGGCGGTCGCGACGCGCACGCAACGCGATTCGGGCCTCGCGGCCCGCGTCGACGAGGCACTCGCGCGGCGCCGCAAGGAGACGACGCGATGATGATCCGCTATACGCTCGATCCGGCCGAAGTCGAATGGACCGCCGTGCGCGCGCAGGGCGCGGGCGGCCAGAACGTCAACAAGGTATCGAGCGCGATTCACCTGCGCTTCGACATCCGCGCGTCGTCGCTGCCGCCCGTCATCAAGGAGCGGCTGCTCGCGCTGTCCGACCAGCGCATCACGCGCGACGGCATCGTCGTGATCAAGTCGCAGGAATACCGCACCCAGGAGAAAAACCGCGAGGCAGCGCTCGCGCGGCTCGATGCATTGATCGGCAGCGTCGCGCTCACGCCGCGCGCGCGTGTGGCGACACGGCCGACGCGTGCATCGAAGGAGCGGCGGCTCGAACACAAGTCGCGCCGCAGCGTGGTGAAATCCGGAAGAGGGAAGGTGATCGACTGACGGAAGATCGGCCCGGCCGGCATGGCGAGCGCCGCCGCGCCCGTCAGCGCATCACGGTGCCCGCGCTGTCGAGCACGAAGTCGACGCAGAACACGACGAGGCGGCTTTGCGCGCGAATCGCGACGGCCGCCGTGTAGCAGTCGCGGCCTTCGGTCAGCGAGAAGTGCGGGCCCATCAGCGCGACGCGCCCCGGCGCCGCGATCGCTCGCTGGAAGTACGGGCGCCGCGACCAGTTGCTGTGCGTCTCCGGGAACAGCGGTGCGAGCCGCGTGCCGCTCGCCTGGCCATCCTCGGGGCGCGCGCCGATCGACGGCAGGAACTGTTCGCCGATCTCGTCCGTGACGAACACGCGGCGCGCGGCCGGCACCGCGAATACGCGCTGCGCGGCGTCCTGCAGGTTGCCGCTCGCGGAAAAGGCAGCCGCGCCGGTGAGCACGAGCCGCTCGATCGCATCGAAACCCGGTTGCTCGGCGATCGCCGGCGTATGCCGGTGCGCGATGAAGCGTTGCCACGCGGCGTCGAGCATCGCGGGCGCCGCGGCGCTCGCGTGCGCGATCGACGCATCGGGCTGGCCGAACTGGAAGCCCTGGACGAAATCGATATCGGCTTCCATCAGCGTCTGCAGCGCGTCGTCGCTTTCGACACCCTCCGCGAGCACCATCGCGCCGGCCTGGTGGAGCATCGATACCAGGTGATGCATGATGCGGCGATCGTCGGCCGACGCGTTCGCGCGCTCGACGAGCGAGCGATCGAGCTTGACGATATCGGGTCGCGCGCGCCACACGCGGTCGAAATTCGAGAATCCGGTGCCGAAATCGTCGATCGCGATCAGGAAGTCGCGATGCTGGATCATGTCGATCGTGCGGGCGAGCGCGGCTTCGTCGCGCGACGGCTGCTCGACGACTTCCAGCACGATGCGGTTCGGCGGCAGCGCGAAATGACGGCACAGCGCCTCGACGAATTCGCGCTGCACGAGGCCCGAATCGAGCACGCGTGGCGTCACGTTCAGGAACAGCCAGCCGTCGCCGATGCCCTGCGCGACGAAGTTGGCCGTATGCAGGCAGCGGGCGAGCCGGTCGAGCAGCAGCGCGTCGGCAGCAGCGCGCGTCTTGTCGAACAGCGCGACAGGCGAAGCCAGCGTACCGTTCTCGTCCACGACGCGCAGCAGCGCTTCATAGCCGACCACGCGCTTGTGCGTGATCGACAGCACGGGTTGGAACACGCTGCGCAGCGTCGTGTCGCGATACGTGGCGATCCAGCCGCTGGGCGTCGGTGTCAGGCGTTCGAGCAGGGAATCGAGCGAGAGGTCGCGGGCGGGCTTCATGTCAACGATGCCCTGGGGCGATCGGGGGGCGGTATCGTGCGCGCCACGCAGAAGCCGTCGCACGCGCAGGTGGACGCGAAAGAACGTGGTGCATCGTGACCGCCTTCTGCGGATGAGTGCTACGAGTGTAACGGGAATGGCGCGGCGCGCGTATCAGGGTAACTCCAGACGCAAACGCTACACCGTCGCGTGGACCGGGCTGTCAGCCCGCAAGCGCGACACGCAAGGGCCGCCGGTCGTGCACGCGGCGACAGCGCCGCGTGTGCCGCGTGCATTGCGTGCGAAGAAGGCCGGCGGATCAGGAAAACGGAAAAACGGACAAGCCATGCGGCTGCATCGGCATCAGATGCAAAACGACCTGCGCCGTCGCGCTCCGGTCCATGCGCGGCGCTCGACGAACGGTGGCCGGCGCGTCGCGGGAAACCTGCAACCGGCAGGGTGCGGGCCCTGCGCGTCGCTCAGGTCGCTTCGCCGCCGCGCGGGCCCAATCCGGGAATCCGCTTGATCACGCCGGTCGCAAGCGCGGTGCCGACGAGCACGATCGCGCAGCCTTCGATCATCACGACCGACACATGTTCGCCGAGGAACAGCGCGCCCCACAGCAGGCCGAACACCGGGATCACGAACGTCACCGTAATCGCGCGCGCCGGGCCGACATGCGCAATCAGGTAGAAGAAGATGAAATACGCGATGCCCGTGCAGGCGATGCCGAGCGCGAGCACGGCGCCCCACGCATGCGCGCTGACGGCAGCCGCGGGCCAGGTCGCGATCGCGAACGGCAGCAGCAGCACGGTCGAGCCGATCATGCTGCCGGTCGCGTTGACGAGCGGATCGACGCCGCTGAGCGTGCGCTTCGTGTAGTTGGCCGCGATGCCGTACAGCAGCGTCGCGCCGAGCGCGGCGGCGGCAGCCAGCGCGGTGGCGCTGGCGCCGGTGCTGCCGTTTGCGTTGGCGACCTGGTCCCACACGAGCGTGAGCACGCCGGCAAAGCCGATCACGAGGCCGAGTGCGCGCGGCAGCGACAGCTTGTCCTTCAGCCAGAGGTAGGCGACGAGCGCGCCCCACAGCGGCGTCGTCGCGTTGATCACCGACGTCACGCCGGCCGACAGCGTCAGTTCGGCGAACGCGAACAGGCAGAACGGGATGCCCGAGTTCAGCGCGCCGACGACGAACAACGGCCATGCGCGACGGCGCAGCTGCGCGCCGAGCTCGGCGGGCTTGAAGCGCGTCAGCGCGAAGCCGGTGAGAAACAGCGCGCCGATACCCACGCGCAGCGCCATCAGCGGCGCGACACCGAAGTCGGCGACGCCGACCCGGATGAACAGGAACGACGCGCCCCACAGGGCGGCGAGGACGGTCAGCAGAAAGGCGTTCTTGGGCGACATCGAGCGTGGCGGGCGAGGGGACGGGATGCAAAGGATCTTACACCGCGTTACCGCGCCGTCGTTTCACGATCGGATGAAACGGCAAGAAACGGCCAGAAACGGGAATGTCGCCGGTCGCCGGCCCGGGGCGACCGGCCGCGCGAGACCGGCTGCGGATGGAGCGGCGCGCTCAGTGATGGTGGTGCCAGCCGCCGCGTCCGCCGAAGCCGAAATTGAGCGACAGCGCGGGTCCCCAATAACCGCCCCATGCCGGCGCATACGCGGGCGCCGGGTAATAGTAGGCGGGGCCCGGATCGACGTACACGGGCGCCGGCTGTACCGGTGCGGCCGCGTAATAGCCGCCGGGATAATAGCCGTACGGGTAGTAGCAGCCGGCGAGCGTCGTGCACGCGAGCGCCGCGGCGGCGAGTGCGACGAGGGTCCTGTTCATGATGTCTCTCCGGCGGAGCCGGCAATCGGCAGATGCTTAAGCTTAGGCCGCGCGGCGATGACAAGATGCGCAAAACGGTAACGGATCATTTCCGGGCCGCTGCGTCGTGTTGCGGCGCCGCATACGAAAAACGGCGCTTCCGCCGCGCGGAAACGCCGTCAGGCCGGAGCTTGCCGCGCGTCGCGCGGCAGCCGGGTAAGCCGGCCGGCTTATTTGCCGACCTGGTTGCCGATGATGCCGCCGGCGGCTGCGCCGCCCAGCGTCGACAATGCGTTGCCGCCGATCGCCGCGCCCGCGACGCCGCCGACACCCGCACCGATTGCCGTATCGCGCTGGCGCCGCGTCATCGAATCGCAGGCCGACAGGCTGGCCACCGTCGTGACGAGCAGCGCGCATACCCCAAAACGCCGAATCGAAGCATTCATGATCGTTGTCCTTGCGGTAGTGAACGGAAGGTCGCATGGCCGGATTGCGGCCGCGCATGAAACCAATCTACCTGCCGTCCCACCGGGCTGCTGTAAGGACTTGTTAAGACTCCGACGGTTTCGTAATCAATTGTTTCCCTTGCGCCGGCAGGCACGACGCATGCGCGCGCACGCAAAAAAGCCCGCTCGAAAGCGGGCCTGGTGCAGTGCGCCACGATGCGGTCCGTGCGGACCGCCGCGTTCGCTGGCCGGCTTACTGACGGTGATAGATCTCGGCGCCGGTCTTCACGAACTCGACCGCCTTGACTTCCATCCCCTTCTTCAGCGCTTCGCTTTCCGACACGCCCTGTTGCGCCGCGAACTCGCGCACGTCCTGCGTGATCTTCATCGAGCAGAAGTGCGGGCCGCACATCGAGCAGAAGTGCGCGACCTTCGCGGAATCCTTCGGCAGCGTCTCGTCGTGGAATTCGCGCGCCTTGTCCGGGTCGAGGCCGATGTTGAACTGGTCTTCCCAGCGGAACTCGAAGCGCGCCTTCGACAGCGCGTTGTCGCGGACCTGCGCGCCGGGGTGACCCTTGGCGAGGTCGGCCGCGTGCGCGGCGAGCTTGTACGTGATGATCCCTTCCTTCACGTCGTCCTTGTTCGGCAGCCCGAGGTGCTCCTTCGGCGTCACGTAGCACAGCATCGCGGTGCCGAACCAGCCGATCATCGCGGCGCCGATGCCCGACGTGATGTGGTCGTAGCCCGGTGCGATGTCGGTGGTCAGCGGCCCGAGCGTGTAGAACGGCGCTTCCTTGCACCAGTCGAGCTGGAGATCCATGTTCTCCTTGATCAGCTGCATCGGCACGTGGCCGGGGCCTTCGATCATCACCTGCACGTCGTGCTTCCACGCGATCTGCGTGAGTTCGCCGAGCGTCTTCAGCTCGCCGAGCTGCGCTTCGTCGTTCGCGTCGTAGATCGAGCCGGGACGCAGGCCGTCGCCGAGCGAGAAGCTCACGTCGTACGCCTTCATGATCTCGCAGATCTCTTCGAAGTGTTCGTACAGGAAGCTTTCCTTGTGATGCGCGAGGCACCACTTCGCCATGATCGAGCCGCCGCGCGACACGATGCCCGTCATCCGGTTCGCGGTGAGCGGCACGTACTGCAGGCGCACGCCCGCGTGGATCGTGAAATAGTCGACGCCTTGCTCGGCCTGCTCGATCAGCGTGTCGCGGAAGATTTCCCAGGTCAGGTCCTCGGCCTTGCCGTTGACCTTCTCGAGCGCCTGGTAGATCGGCACCGTGCCGATCGGCACCGGGCTGTTGCGGATGATCCACTCGCGCGTTTCATGGATGTGCTTGCCGGTCGACAGGTCCATCACCGTGTCGCCGCCCCAGCGGATCGCCCACGTCATCTTGTCGACTTCCTCGCCGATCGACGACGTGACGGCCGAGTTGCCGATGTTCGCGTTGATCTTCACGAGGAAGTTGCGGCCGATGATCATCGGCTCGGATTCCGGGTGGTTGATGTTCGCGGGGATGATCGCGCGGCCGCGCGCGACTTCGTCGCGCACGAACTCGGGGGTGATCTCGGCCAGCGCGTTCGCGCCGAAGGCCGCGGCGCCGAACGCCTGGCCCGGGTGCTGGCGGCCCATCATCGCGGCGAGCTTCGCGCCGTTCGGGCCGCTCGACTTCAGGCTCTCGATGTATTCGGCGCGGCGCTGGTTCTCGCGAATCGCGATGTATTCCATTTCCGGCGTGATGATGCCTTGCCGCGCGTAGTGCATCTGCGTGACGTTCTTGCCGGCCTGCGCGCGGCGCGGGTTGCGGTGCAGGCCCGGGAAACGCAGGTCGGCGGTAGCCGGGTCGGCCGCGCGCTCGAGGCCGTACTGGCTCGACAGGCCGTCGAGCACTTCGGTGTCGCCGCGTGCCTCGATCCAGCGCTGGCGCAGCGCGGGCAGGCCCGCGCGGATGTCGATCTTCGCGTCCGGATCGGTGTAGGGGCCCGACGTGTCGTACACGTAGATCGGCGGATTCTTTTCGCCGCCGAAGCCGGTCGGCGTGTCGGCCTGCGTGATTTCACGCATCGGCACGCGGATGTCGGGCTGCGAGCCGGTTACATACACCTTTCGCGAATTGGGCAGCGGGGCAACGGCCGCGGCGTCGACGTGGGCGTCGGCAGACAGAAACTTCGGATTGGCGTTCATGCAATCTCCTGTGTGAGCGCCGGACAGGCGCTTCGGCGCTTGCCCGGAGCCCTTGACGAATGTGGGGCTCGAGCTAAGCAGGAGACGAGGCTTGGTGAGGCGGCGGATTTCGTCAGAAGGATGGCGGTGAAATCCGTACGCTTCCCTGCGCTGGCATTATCCAGATCAGGTTCAAAGGGTATTTCTCACCCGCAATGCCGGTTGTTTGACCGAACGCATTGCAGGACCCCCGCGTTAGCAGCGCACACGATACACTGGCTTGGCGGCGGTTTCAACCGGGACGGGATCGGCCGTCCCGGTGCGGCCGCAGCATGGCGGGCGGTGTGATGGCCCGTCGAAATGACGGCGCGCTTCGCCGCCGCGCGGCCCCACGGCTCGGCCGGCCGCGGCGAAGCGGTGCAACATGGCGCGCCTTCGCGCGACCTCACAAAAAAAATTTCGCAGCGGCTGTCATTTCCCGCGACGTCGTCCGTCTATTCGGCTCCTTAAACCCATGTTTTGGAGAGATGTCATGAAAAACGTACTGATCGCCACCTGTGTCGCTGCTTTCGCCACGCTTGCAACGGGCGCGTATGCGCAGAACGACGCGATGTCGCAAAACGGCTCGTCGATGTCGAAGGACGCGATGGGGCACGACGCGATGGCGAAGGACGGCGCGATGAAGAAGAACGCCATGAAGAAGCATGCGATGAAGAAGGACGCGATGAAGAAAGACGCGATGTCGCACGACGAGATGGGCAAGGCGAAGTCGGACGACAAGATGGCGCCGTCGAACTGACGGAGCCGGGCAGGGCGTGCGGCCGGCGCATGTGCTCGACGACGGCCGCCCGCGTCTCGTTTTGTCTCGACTCGACTCGTCTCGTCGACCCGTTCCGGGAGTCTTCATCATGCAAACCGTTCCCGCCACCGGGCGCGCGGTCGTCACGCCGCCCGCCCGCAAGATTCATCCCCTGTGGGTGCGCGTGAGCCACTGGCTCAACGCGCTCGCGGCGATCCTGATGGCGCTGTCCGGCTGGCGCATCTACGATGCGTCGCCGATCTATCCGCCGTTCGTGTTTCCGCACGGCATCACGCTCGGCGGCTGGCTCGGCGGCGCGCTGCAATGGCATTTCGCGGCGATGTGGCTGCTGGTCGGCAACGGGCTGTTCTACCTGACGATGTCGATCGCGACCGGGCGCCTCGCGCGCAAGATGCTGCCCGTCACGCCGGCGTCCGTGTGGCGCGACGTGCGCGCCGCGCTGCGCGGCCGGCTCGCGCACGACGATCTGAGCGTCTACAACGCGGTGCAGCGTGCCGCGTACCTGGTCGCGATCGTCGATCTGATCGTGCTGGTGCTGTCCGGGCTGACGATCTGGAAGTCGGTGCAGTTTCCGCTGCTGCGCGAACTGTTCGGCGGTTACGACAACGCGCGCGTCGTGCATTTCTGGGCGATGTCGCTGCTCGTCGCGTTCTTCGTCGTGCACGTCGCGATGGCGCTGCTGGTGCCGCGCTCGCTGCTCGCGATGCTGCGCGGGCGCTGACCCGTCAACTCCGGGTGAAGGAAATCATCATGTCGGATTCCGAATACAGGCGCGTTGATTCGCGCTGGACGCTCGACCGCAAGTCGCTCGAACTCGACGTGCGCCGCGAGCTGGAGATGCCGTCGCGGCGGCTGTTCAATCGCCGCATCCTGACGCTCGGCGGCCTGACGATGCTGACCGGCTGCACGCTGAAGGACGACGCGTCGGTCAACACGTTCCTCGAGAAGGTGTCGCGCATGAACGACCGCGTGCAGGCGTGGCTCTTCAGCGGCGAGCGGCTCGCGCCGACCTACACCGAGGCTGACATCACGCGGCCGTTCCCGTTCAACGCGTATTACGGCATCGACGACGTGCCGCACGTCGACGCATCGACGTACCGGCTCGTGCTGTCGGGCCGCGTGACGGGCAAGCGCGTGTGGACGCTCGACGAGCTGTATGCGCTGCCGCACGCGGAGCAGATCACGCGGCACATCTGCGTGGAAGGGTGGAGCGCGATCGGCCGCTGGGGCGGCACGCCGTTCGGCGCGTTTCTGGCGCGTGCCGGCGCCGATACGCACGCGAAATACGTCGGCTTCAAATGCGCGGACGACTACTACGAAAGCATCGACATGCCGACCGCGCTGCATCCGCAGACGCTGCTCGCATTCGACTACGACGGCCATCGCCTGCCGCCGGAATTCGGTTTCCCGATGAAGCTGCGGATGCCGACCAAGCTCGGCTACAAGAATCCGAAACACATCATGGAAATCTTCGTGACCGATACCTTCCCGGGCGGCTACTGGGTCGATCAGGGGTACAACTGGTTCGGCGGATCGTGATGCGGCGGCGCGCGAACGCGTGCTGCCTGCGTCGCGGCGTGTCACACGGATTCGCGCACCTGCAGGTCGACGCGCAGGCCGACCGCCGCCGCCATGTTCACGAGCGCGTCGAGCCCGAACAGGTTGATCTTGCCGCGCAGCAGATCGGACACGCGCGGCTGCGTGACGCCCAGCCGTTGCGCGGCCTGCGCCTGGCTGAGCTCGAGCTGCGCGATGCGCTGCTTGAGCGCGATCATCAGCTCGGAGCGCAGCTTCATGTTCTCGGCTTCGGCCGGCCGGCCTTCGAGTGCGTCCCAGACGCTCGCATGACGTTCGTTGCTCATCGTTTCCTCTCCATCATCAGCGCCCGGTAGCGTCGGGCCGCCAGGTCGATATCGGTCTTGCAGGTGCGTGCCGACTGCTTGCGGAAGCAATGCAGCACGTAGATCGCGTCGGCGAAGGTCGCGACGTAGACGATCCGGAACGCACCGCTCGCATCGCGCAGGCGAATTTCCCGCACGCCCGGGCCGACGGTGCGCATCGGCTTCCAGTCGTCGGGCGCGAGGCCACGCTGAACCTGGTCGATCTGGTGGCCGGCTTCGCGGCGCGCGAGAAGCGGAAAGCCGCGCAGGTCGTCGAGTGCGGTGCCGACGAACACGACGGGCTTCGGCGCAAGAATGGTGGAATTATACAAAATTTTGTATGGGTGGTGTGCGGGTCGAAAGGGCGAATGTCGGCGGCCGGATGCGCCTGCCGACCGTCGCCGATCATCACCATAAGCGCGAAGCGACCGCTGAAGCGCATGACTGGCCATCAGGCCGATGGAGCGATCGCTGCTGCAGGACGGGATGCCGGGCGGCCCGCGCGACGCCCGCGCCGCGCGTATCCGGCCCCCGCTCCGGTTGGTCCGGATGCCGAAAAATGTCGCGCCGAAACGTCAGTCGATAAGCTTTCAGACTGGTCTGATGATGCTTTCGAATCCTTGATGCCATAATGCCGAGCGTGCGCAGCCGAAGCGGCTCGCGCCCGCTTTTCGACCCTCTGCCGCCGCTTGCCGGTTCTTATTCGTCGCCGTTCGCACTGCCATGTCGTTCCGCACGTCCGTCTCCGCCTTCCCGGTCCAGTCAGGGCCGTTTGCCGGTCTCTCCGGCGTCTTTCAGCGGAGCACGCGACACGTCGTGCGGGCGGGCTGAACGATGACCCCGCTCGACCGCCTCCTCGATTTCCTCGCCCGCCTGCCGATCCGGATCCGCCTGCCGCAAAGCCGCGGCGGCCGCGTCGCGCTCGCCCTCGTCTTCATCTATTTCGTCTGGGGTTCGACCTACAGCGGCCTGCATTTCGCGCTGCAGTCGTTCCCGCCGCTGCTGCTGTCGGGGCTGCGCAACCTGCTCGGCGGGATCGGCCTGTTCATCTTCGCGCTGCGGCGCAAGCCCGAATGGCCGACGCTGCTCGAAATCCGCAACTCGGCGATCGTCGGCACGATGCTGGTCGCGCTGTCGTCGGGCACGATCGCGCTCGGGATGCGCACGGTCAGCAGCGGCTCGGCCGCGGTGATGGTCGCGACGGTGCCGCTGTTCGCGACCGTGATCGCGGCGGTCGCCGGGCGCGCGGTGACGAAGGGCGAGTGGGCGGCCGTCGCGCTCGGGATGGTCGGCATCGTCGTGCTGAATTCGGGCGGCGCGGCCGCCGCGAACTCGGCGCTCGGCACGATCTGCGTGCTGGCCGGCGCGCTGTTCTGGGCGGGCGGCGCGCATCTCGCGACGCGGCTCAAGCTGCCGTCCGACCTGTTCCTGTCGACGTCGCTGCAGATCGGCCTGGGCGGGTTGATGTCCACGATCGGGGCGTGGCTGATGGGCGAGCGCATCGAGCAGGTCGCGGTCGCGCCGGTGTTCGCGTTCGTGTACCTGATGGTGTTCTGCACGATGGCCGCGTACGTCGCGTACGGCTACCTGATTCGCCACACGAGCCCGATCATCGCGAGCAGCTGCATGTACGTGAACCCGATCGTCGCGGTCGCGCTCGGCGCGCTGATGCTCGGCGAGCCCGTGACGACGGCAACCGTGGTCGCCACCGTCGCGATCCTCGGCAGCGTCGGGCTGTCGTTCCTGTTCGATCCCGCGCGCCGGCCCGCGGTGCGCGCGGCGGCCGATGCCGCGCCGGGCGTGGTGACCGTGGCGACCGCGGCAACCGTCGCCGCCGAACCGACGGCGGATGCGGCGTCAGTACCGGCTCAGGCGGCGATGCCGGAGCCGGCACCGATCCTCGCGCCTTCCGCGGTACCGCTTGCGGTGCCCGCACCGGCCGCCGTCGTGGACCCGGCCGCGGTCATGGATCCCGCGCAGGCATTCACGCCGCCGCCGGCCGTCAATCCGGCCGCGTCGCGGGCCGACGCATGACGCCGGCGCGCAGGGCGGCGTTCAGTCGCGACGTGCGCCGCGATGGTGGGACCAGCCGGCGAGTGCGGTAAACAGCAGGCCGGCCGCGCACATGCCGATCCAGCCAAAGGCGTGCCACGCCGCGACGCCGGCCGACGAGCCGAGCGCGCCGCCGATGAAGTAGCACACCATGTACACGGTGTTCACGCGGCTGCGCGCCTCGGGCTTCAGCGCGTAGATGCGCGACTGGTTCGAGATCTGCGCGGCCTGCACGCCGACATCCAGCACGATCACGCCGATCACGAGCCCGACGAGGCTCGTTCCCGACAGCGCAAAAATCACGAACGACGCCGCGAGCAGCGCGATCGCGAGCGAGATGATCGCGCGCGGGCCGCGCGTGTCCGCGAAACGGCCCGCGTACGGTGCAGCCAGCGCACCGGCCGCGCCGACGATGCCGAACAGCCCTGCGGCCTGCGGGCCGAGGTGGAACGGCGCACCGGCGAGCAGTAGCGTGAGCACCGGCCAGAACGCGCTGAACGCGGCGAACAGCGCGGCGCCCGTCAGCGACGCCTCGCGCAGCCCGCGCAGTTCGACCGCCAGGTGCCACATCGAGCCGAGCAGCTTGCCGTACGGAAGCGTCGACGTCGGCGAGCTGCGCGGCAGCCGCAGCACGATCACCGCGGCCAGCGCGACGAGCGCCGCGACCGACGCGCCGAACACCGCCCGCCAGCCGAAATATTCGGCGACGAAGCCGGCCGCCGTGCGCGCCAGCAGGATGCCGAGCAGCAGGCCGCTCATCACGGTGCCGACCGCATGCCCGCGCTCGGCCGGCGGCGCGATCTCGGCCGCGAACGGCACGGCCTGCTGCGCGATCGTCGCGAGCACGCCGATCGCAAGGCTCGCCACGGCCAGCACCGCCAGCGACGGCGCGGCCGCGGCCACGATCAGCGCGATCGACAGGCCCGCGATCTGCATCAGGATCAGCCCGCGGCGATCGAAGCGGTCGCCGAGCGGCGCGAGCAGGAACATCCCGGCCGCATAGCCGAGCTGCGTCGCGGTCGGCACCGCGCCGATCCATGACGCGCCGTCCGGGAAGGCCGAGCGGAAGCTGTCGAGCAGCGGCTGGTTGTAGTAGATGTTCGCGACCGACACGCCAGCGATCGTCGCGAGCAGCAACAGCAGGCTGCGCGAGTAGTGGGGCGAGGCGGCGTCGGTCGGACGGTCGGTGGAGGCGGCGGACATGGCGGCAACGGAACGGAGTTGGGCGGCGTGGCGCGCGGCGCGGCGTCGGTGGCGCAGGCGGCCGGGCGCCGAGCGAGCGTGCCGATCATACCGGAGCACCGGGAATCGTGCCGGCGGTGCTGCGGCCCAGCGGCCCAGCGGCTCAGCGGCTCAGCGGCTCAGCGGCCCAACGGCCCAACGGCCCAACGGCTCAGCGGCTCAGCGGCTCAGCGGGCCCAGCGGGCCCAGCGGCCAGAAGCCCAGAAGCCCAGAAGCCCAGAAGCGCAGAAGCGCAGAAGCGCAGAAGCGCAGAAGCGCAGAAGCGCAGAAGCGCAGAAGCGCAGAAGCGCAGAAGCGCAGTCGGCTGCGCGGCTGGCGCGATCGCAGCATGGCGGGCCGCGCTCAGCCGCAATCAACCGCAATCAACCGCAATCATTCGACGCGGCCCCGACCGGCCGCAGCCGCTCGTCATGCATCCGCGATTGCGTACGGTTCAGTCGACCAGTTCCCCGCTCGGCTCATAGAACGGATACGGCCCGTCGCCTTCGTCCACGTACACGTGATGGGACGTCATCCCCATGTCCGGCGTATGGACGTGCACCGCGAACGCGGGCGGCTCGAGCCGGAACGCGGACGGCGCGTCCGCTCGCAAATCGAACGCGACCTGGTGCGCGGGCGCCGGCACGGCCGATGCGAGCGTGCCGCCGAAGCGCGTGAACATCGTCCGGTGCACGTGGCCGCACAGCACGCGCTCGACGTTCGGATAGCGCCGCAGCAGCGCGTCGAGTTTCGTGGCGGCGGCGGGCGCGAGGCGCAGCGCGTCCATATGTCCGATCCCGGACACGAACGGCGGGTGATGCAGCGCGACGATCACCGGCCGGTCGCGCGCAGCGTCGAGTTGCGCGGTGAGCCACGCGAGCCGCGCATCGCACAGGTCGCCATGGCTCGTGCCGGGCACCTGCGAATCGAGTGCGAGCACGCGCACGGCGCCGACGTCGAGCGCGTACTGCACGAACTCGCCGTCCTGCAATTCGGGACGATCGGCGAACGCGCGGCGCAACCCCGCACGATCGTCGTGATTGCCGACCATCAGGTAATACGGAATCTCGAGCGGCGCGAGCAGGTCGCGCAGGTGGCGGTATTCGTCGTCGTGGCCGAAGTCGGTCAGGTCACCGGTGACGAGCACCGCGTCGGGGCGCGGCACCAGCGCGTTCAGCTTCGCGATGCAGCGCGCGAGCGCGGCGGCCGTGTCGACGCGTCGGTACGCGAGCTGGCCCGGGCGCTTGATGTGGAGATCGCTGATTTGAGCAAGCAGCATCGTCGTTCCTCGGAATGTGTGGTTATCGTGGGGCGGTGTTACGCGGCGAGCGCGATCAGGCCTTCCGGCGCGATCGTGAGGCCGACCGCCGTGCCGCGCGCGAGCTCGATGCGGCCCGGCACGTCGATCACGAGCGCGTCGGGTGCCGCATGCTCGATCGTGAGCCGCGTGCGTTCGCCGAGAAACGCGCACGCGCCGATCGCGCCGCGCAGCGGCGCATGCGCGGGATCGGCGAGCTGCGCATCCTCCGGACGGAAGAACCACTCGTCGGCGGCATGCGGCGTGACGATCGCGCCCCCCGTCGTCACGAGCGCGCCGTCCTGCCATTGTCCTGCAAGCCGGTTCAGCGTGCCGATGAACTGCGCGACCGTGCGGTTCGCCGGGCGGTAGTAGATGTCGCGCGGCGTGCCGATCTGCTCGATGCGGCCCGCGCCCATCACGACGATCCGGTCGCCGAGTTCCATCGCCTCGGCCTGGTCGTGCGTGACGTAGACGGTCGTCACGCCGAGCTCGCGCAACAGCGCATTCATCTCGCGGCGCAGCACGTCGCGCAGCTTCGCGTCGAGCGCGGTCAGCGGCTCGTCGAGCAGCAGCACGCGCGGGCGCACCGCGAGCGCACGCGCCAGCGCGACCCGCTGGCGCTGGCCGCCGGACAGCTGATCGACCGGTTTGTCCGCATGCGCGTCGAGCCGCATCATCGCGAGCAGCTCGTCGACGCGTTCGCGCAGCGCGCGCGGCTCGGTCTTGCGGATCTTCAGTCCGTAGCCGACGTTGCCGCGCACCGTGAGGTTCGGGAACAGCGCGTAGTTCTGGAACACCATGCCGACCTGGCGGCGCTCGATCGGCAGCGCGGTCACGTCGTCGCCGCCGAACCGGATCGTGCCGCCGGCATCCGGCGTGTCGAGGCCCGCGATCAGGCGCAGCGTCGTCGTCTTGCCGCAGCCCGACGGGCCGAGCAGCACGAGCGTCTCGCCCGCGCCGATCGACAGGTCGAGCGGTTCGAGCACGCGCGTGCCGCGGAACGTCTTCGCGCAGCGGGTCAGGGTGATGGGGGTGGAATCGAGTTTCATGGGAAGGGTAAGGTCAGCGCAGGGTCAGCGCGGGCGACGCGTCAGCGCGCGCGTGCCGGACGGATCGACGCCGAGCCACTGCATCGCGACGAGGAGCGGCAGCGTCATCAGCAGGAACACGATCGTGTACGCGCTGCCGACTTCGAGGCGCAGCGACGCATAGGTATCGGCGAGCCCGACGGGCAGCGTCTTCGTGTCGGGCGTATGCAGCATCCAGGTCAGGTTGAATTCGCCGATCGACAGCGTGAGCACCGCGAGCGCGCCCGCGACGATGCCGGGGCGCAGGTTCGGCAGCACGATCGTGACGAAGCGCGTGACGAACGACGCACCGAGGCTCGCCGCGCCTTCCTCGAGCGTGCGCAGGTCGGCGCCGGCGGCGACCGCCGCGACCGCGCGCACCATGAACGGCAGCGTGAACACGACGTGGCCGACGACGATGAACCACAGGCTCATCCGGAACGCGGTGAAGCCGCCGTACACGACCAGCAGCGCGAGCGCCGACGCGAGGCCCGGCAGCGCGACCGGCAGCACGAGCGCTTCCTCGATCACGCGGGCGACGCGGCTCTTGCTGCGCGCGAGCGCATAGCCGGCCGGCACGCCGACGGCGAGCACGATCGCGAGCGTCGCGAACGCGACGCCGAGCGACAGCGCGACCGAGCCCTGGTACTGCTGCCACACCTGTTCGAGCCAGCGCAGCGTGAGGCCGCTCGACAGCCCGCGGAAATAGTTGACGGTGAGGCCCGCGAGTACCGACATCACGACGGGCACGATCAGGAACGCGCACAGCAGCAGCGTGACGCCCCATTGCAGCGCCGCGATCGCGCGCGCGCCCGACACGCGCGGCGCGCGTCTGGCGGTGCCGTTCGCGTGCGACGGAGCGGGCGCCGGCGACGGCGCGGACGAACCGGAAAGCGATTGCATGAAGGAATCCTCAGGCCGCGGCGGCGGCGGTGTGGCCGGTGAACCGGCGCGCGAGCGCGAGCACGGCCCACGTGACGATGCCGAGCACGATCGACAGGCCGGCGGCCGTCGCGATGTTCGCGTTCAGCGTGAACTCGGTGTAGATCGTCATCGGCAGCACGTTCAGGTCGGTGGCGAGCGTGAAGGCGGTGCCGAACGCGCCCATCGCGGTCGCGAAGCAGATCGCGCCGGCCGCGACCAGGCCCGGCGCGAGCGCCGGCAGCACGATGTCGACGAAGATGCGCCACGGCGACGCGCCGAGCGAGCGCGCGGCTTCCTCGAGCGACGCGTCGAGCTTCGACGCGGCCGCGATCACGGTGACGATCACGCGCGGGATCGAGAAGTACAGGTAGCCGACGAACAGCCCGGCAACCGAATACGCGAACACCCACTTGTCGCCGGTCAGCTTCGCGGACAGCATCCCGATCAGCCCCTGCCGGCCGGCGAGCATGATCACCATGAAGCCGACCACGACGCCCGGGAACGCGAGCGGAAAGGTGAGCAGCGCGAGCAGCACGCGCTTGCCGGCGAATTCGCGGCGCGCGAGCAGCAGGCCCGAGGTCGTCGACAGCGCCAGCGTCGCGAGCGTGACGCCGGCCGACAACGCTATCGTTTCGCCGAGGCTCGTCATGTAACGCGCGTTGCCGAGCAGCGCCGCGTATTGCGTGAAGAACGCGCCGTCGGCGGACACCCGCACGAGCGCCGCCATCGGCAGCAGCCAGAACGCGGCGAACACCGCGAGCGCCGGCGCGACGAGGGCGACGCGCCAGCGCAGCGGGAAAGTCAGGTCGAGCATGGCGTGGGTCCGGCGCTTACTGCATCACTTGCAGGTATTGCTGGCCGAACGCTTGCTGGCCGGCCGCCATCTTGCCGAAGTCGACCGATTTCGCCCGGGCGTATTCGCTCGCCGGCAGGAACTTCGCGGCGACGTCGGCGCCGAGCGTCTGCGCGCGCACCGGACGCAGGTACGCATTGGCCCACAGCTTCTGGCCTTCGTCGGACAGCACGAAGTCGAGCACCTTCCTGCCGTTCGCGTCGTGCGGCGCACCCTTCACGAGGCTCATCACGTACGGCACCGCGATCGTGCCTTCCTTCGGAATCACGAACTCGACGTTCGCGTGATCCTTGTACTTCGCGCGATACGCGTCGAAGTCGTAGTCGAGCAGGATCGGAATCTCGCCGGACAGCACGCGCGCATACGCGGTCTGCTTCGGCACGATCGGCGCGTTCGCCTTCAGCTTGCGGAACCAGTCGAGCCCCGGCTTGAAGTCGTCGAGGCTGCCGCCGAGCGCCTGGTTGACGGCCACGGCGCCTGCATAGCCGACGAACGCGCTCGACGGATCGAGGTAGCCGACCATGCCCTTGTATTCGGGCTTCAGCAGGTCGGCCCACGAGCGCGGGACCGGCTTGCCGTCGAGCGCGTCCTTGTTCACGAAGAAGCCGAGCGTGCCCGAGTGGATCGCGAACCAGTAGCCCTGCGGGTCCTTCAGGTTCGCGGGGATGTCGTTCCAGTGCGCGGGCTTGTACGGCGCGATCACGCCCTTGTCCTTCGCCTGGAACGCCGACGACACGCCGAGATAGACGACGTCGGCGACCGGGCTCTTCTGCTCGGCGATCAGCTGCGCGATCGCCTGGCCCGAGTTCTTGTTGTCGAACGGCACGCGGATGCCGGTCTTCTGCTTGATCGCCGCGATCTGCGCGGCCCAGTCGGCCCATTCGGGCGGGCAGTTGTAGCAGATCGCCGATTCGTCGGCATGGGCCGCGGGTGCGAACGCGACGAGCGCGGCGCAGGCGACGGGGGCTGCGAGCACGCGCAGCAGCGAGGTCAGGCGAAAGGACACGATGGATCTCCGGGCGGGGGCGGGGTAGCTTGCGCGCGCCGTGCACGATGGCGCGGCGCGTGCGTTCAGGCTTGGTGCAACTGCAGGTCGGCGGCCGGCGGCGCGACCGTCGCGCCGTCGCGCACCGTATGCGGCAGGATCAGCGACGTGCGCTCGATCGTCGCGCCGCCGATGCATTCGACGAGGCGCTGCCATGCATGACGGCCGATGTCCTGGTTCGGCGTCGCGACGCTCGCGAGCGGCGGTGCGAGCAGCTCGCCGATCGCGATGCCGTCGAAGCCGAGCACCGACAGGTCGTCGGGAATCGAGAAGCCCGCGCGGCGCAAGCCGCGCATCACGACCATCGCGAGCAGGTCGTTGCTGCAGAAGAGGGCGGTCGGGCGCGTGGCTCGCGCGGTGAGGTGCGCGAGCACCGCGTCGGGCAGCTCGGCCGCGTTGAAGTCGACCTCGACCGGCGGCAGCGTCGCGACGCCGGCCTCCTCGAGCGCCTGCGCGTAGCCGAGATGGCGCTGGCGAGCGCGATCCGACGCGGCGAGCGAACCGGCCAGCATCAGCACGCGGCGATGACCGCGTGCCGTCAGCATGCGCACGCCGTCGTAGGCGGCGCTGCGGTTGTCGACCGACACCGACGGGCGGCGTTGCGTGTCGTTGTGCATCAGCACGTAGTGCGGGCCGTCGCGGTCGAGCATGTCGAGCAGCGGATGCGTGTCCGCATCGGCGACGGTCAGGATCAGCCCCTCGACGCGCTGCTCGCGCAGTGTCTCGATCGCGTGGCGCTCGCGCGCCGCGTCGTATTCGGTCGTCATCAGGATCAGCTTGAAGCCGGCCGCGGTCGCGAGTTCGTCGATGCCCTGCAGGCAGTCGGCGAATACAGGGTTCGACAGCGTCGGCAGGACGACACCGACGAGCCGCGTGCGCTCGCCGCGCAACTGCCGGCCGAGCGGGCTCGGGCGGAACTGCAGCGTGTCGATGGCGGTGCGGATGGTCGCCAGCGTGGCGGGGCTGACGGTATGCGGCGCGTTGATCGCACGCGAGACGGTGGCGATCGAGAAGCCGGCGAGCGCGGCGACGTCCTTGATGGTCGGGGGCATGAAGTTACGCGATGTAAACGTTTTCGACGGGAGAATTATCGAAAGCGTTTGTGACTTCGCGATGACTGACGAGACGTCTGTTTCGTAAAAGATGCGATACAAACATCAGACGGTTGGCGCCCGGCGAGCGGGGCGGATTCGATTGTATCGACGGATGCTGCGGCGCGGGAGGAAATCGGCGACGGTGTCGCGCCGACGTCGATTGCGGCGCTCGAGTTCGGGTATGGACAGGGCAGGCCGACATGCTGCATCGCGATGCAATGCGCGCGAATCAGCTAATGCATGCGCAAGCAATGGTAGAATCGCGTCCGCCCTTTTGCCGGGGTGATGAAATTGGTAAACATAGCGGACTTAAACGATTGAGTGCCCGGCCGGAAACGACCGGTGCAGAACCCTTCAAATTCGGTGAAACCCCTGACGCGCGCCGTGCGTCGAGGCAACGCCGAGCCAAGCCTCGCGGTACGACTGCAGCGAGGAAGGTGTAGAGACTAGACGGGGGGCGCCTAAGGCGCACGGGCGGTAATACCGCCCGCGCGCGACGGCGAAGGCATAGTCCAGCGCACGAACGGCGTCGTTTCGACGACGCCGGCTTTGAAAGAAGCAGTGTGACGAAAATCCGCCGCCTTAACTGGCTTGCCGGTTCGAGTCCGGTCCCCGGCACCAAGATCGCTTCCATGCGATTCCATGACGTTCCGAAAACCCGCGAGAAACAAGCCGCTCGCGGGTTTTTTGTTTTTCAGGTCGTGCTTCGCTTCGATGGCGGCGGCCGGTTCCCGTAGATCCCCCGCGCTGGCCAAACGCAAACGTACCGGCGATTGAAATATCGATTCCCCGCGATTTGCTTCAGGCGTCCGCTCGTCGCCCGAATGAGGCGCGCTTCAACACCCGGCTATCCGCTTTCCGCGCCGAAAAACAGCCGGCGTTCTGGAGAGCACCTTTCCGCTGCAGGCCACTAACAGCAGAAAAACGGCTCATTACACTGCGCCCGTCGCATCGCGGGGAAACATCGATGCGACGCACATTCGCAGCACGCAACCGTTGCGACCAGCAAACGAAAGACCTGGGGGTAAATCGTCATGAACATGCGTTTGGGGATCATCGCACCCGCCGCCTTGCTTGCTGCCGCGGCGCATGCACAAAGCAGCGTGACGCTGTACGGCAAGATCGAGGACGGTATCAACTACACAAGCAACGCACGCGGCCACGGCACCGTGCAACTGCAAAGCGGCTATGACTACGGCAGCCGCTGGGGCATCAAGGGCACCGAAGACCTCGGAGCAGGCTACCAGGCGATTTTCACGCTCGAGAGCGGCTTCGACGTCAACAACGGAAAAATGAGCCAGGGCGGCCGGGAATTCGGCCGTCAGGCGTTCGTCGGCATCGCGTCGGACCGATACGGCACCCTGACGTTCGGTCGTCAGTACGATCCGAGCGTCGACATCTTCTCGCCGCTCACCGCAAACGGCAACTGGACCGGCTACCTGTTCTCGCATCCGTACGACAACGACAACACCGACTACTCGTTCCGCGTGAACAATGCGGTCAAGTACGTGTCGCCCGTATGGCACGGCGTTACCGCGGAGGCGATGTATGGATTCAGCAATCAGGCGGGCGGCTTCGCGAACAACCGTCTATATGGCGCCGCGCTGCAATACCAGCAGGGCGGGCTGACGGTCGGCGCCTCGTATTTGAAGATCAACAACGCACGCAATGCCGATTCGAACGGGGCGATCACCGGCGACAACACGTTCGATGCATCGTCGCAGCAGAACATCGGCATCGGCGTGAATTATGCGTTCTCGAATGCCCTCGTGGGATTCACGTATTCGCACGTCGACGTCTACGATCCGACTTCGAACGCGTATTTCACCGGTACGACGCAGCCGGCGGGCGGTGCGTGGCAGTCGTGGAAATTCGACAACTTCGAGGTGAACGGCCTCTATCACTTCACGACCGCGTTCTACGTCGGCGCGGCATATACGTACACGCAGGCCCGCGTCGCGTCGACGGTCGGCGCGTTCAATCCGAAGTGGCATCAACTGAGCGCGAAGCTGAACTACGACTTGTCGAAACGCACGTCGGTATTCGTCGAAGGTGTCTATCAGCATGCGCTGAACGCGCACACTGGAACCGACTTCGACTACGCGTACGTTCCGGGCGCCGCCGATATCTCGTCGGGCCCGAATCAATTCGTCGCGCGAGTCGCGCTGCTGCATCATTTCTGACGCTGCTATCCGGGCGGTTATCGGTCATGTGTGGGTAAAAAAGTCCTGAACTTCGGGCTTGAAGGGAAATGTCGGCTCGACGGGCCATGGCGGGCCACTTCGCTGCGACGAAAGCGCCGCCGTGTGATACTTGGCACGTACGTCGCACAGGCCGTCGCCACCATCGTCGCGCACGTGACGCGGCCGATGGAATCAAACGACGTTTCCCTCCCGCAAGACCACCCGCCATGACCGACTCGAACTACCACTATTACGAACCGTCGCAAGGCCACGGGCTGCCGCACGATCCGCTGAACGCGATCGTGGGCCCGCGCCCGATCGGCTGGATTTCCTCCCGCGGCAACGACGGCACGCTCAACCTCGCGCCGTACAGTTTCTTCAACGCATTCAACTATCGTCCGCCGATCATCGGCTTTTCGAGCACCGCCGCGAAGGACAGCCTGCGCAACGTGCAGGAAACCGGCGAGTTCGTCTGGAACCTCGCGACGCGCGACCTCGCCGACCGGATGAACCAGACCTGTGCCGCCGTGCCGTACGACGTCGACGAATTCGAACTCGGCGGCCTGACCGCGATTCCGTCGCGCCTCGTCGGCGTGCCGCGCGTGGCGGAAAGCGGCGTCAACTTCGAATGCAAGGTGACCGACGTGATCCGGCTGCGCGATCACCGCGGCGTCGAGACGCCGGCCACGCTGGTGCTGGGCGAGGTCGTCGCCGTGCATATCCGTCACGACCTGCTGAAGGACGGCATCTTCGATACGTTCGGCGCGGGCATCATTCTGCGTGCGGGCGGCCCGTCCGCCTATGTGCACGTGACGCCCGACAGCCGCTTCGACATCGCGCGCCCCGACGCGTGATGCATTGCATCATCGACGCATCGCGCCATCGCGCCATCGCGCTTTCTCGCCCATCGCACCATTACGCGCCGGAATGATCCGGCGCGCGAGCGCTGAAGCACGCGGACGCGCACCGACAAAGACAAAGACCCCGCCGAAATCCAGGATTTCGCGGGGTCTTTCGCTTCGTACCCTCCGACACGCGTGACAGACGCGCATCGATTCCGCGCTCCCCGACGCGTTGACGCATCGCAGCACACGCAACCGTCCTTCAAACCCACCGGCAATGCCGCTCGCCCATCGTCGCCGCCATGGCAAATCTGCTCACCCCGAACGAGCGGGTTGGGCATCGACGTCCGGTACTGCAAGGCATACATTCCCAAGGTTGGCGTGCTTATCCGCGTGCCAGCCCGCGCGTGAGCCGGCAACCGGCCGCGCGTTCCAATCAGCGTGAGACACAATCGAGCGTGGAGACGACACGATGAGCCTGTCAGAGCCATTGCGTCTGCATGTGCCGGAGCCCACCGGGCGCCCGGGCTGCAAGACGGATTTTTCCTATCTGCATCTATCGCCGGCCGGCGCGGTTCGCCGCCCGCCGATCGACGTAGCGCCGGCGGACACCGCCCATCTCGCCCGCAGCCTGGTGCGCGTGCTCGACGATCACGGCGAAGCCCTCGGCCCGTGGGCGCCGGATCTCGACGATGCGCGCCTGATCGCCGGGATGCGCGCGATGCTGAAGACCCGCATCTTCGACGCGCGGATGATGATCGCGCAGCGTCAGAAGAAAATCTCCTTCTACATGTTGAGCCTCGGCGAAGAGGCGATCGGCGCCGCGCATGCGATGGCGCTGCGTCACGGCGACATGTGCTTCCCGACCTACCGCCAGCAAAGCATCCTGATCGCGCGCGACGTGCCGCTCGAACGGATGATCTGCCAGCTGATGTCGAACGAAGGCGACCCGCTGAAGGGGCGCCAGCTTCCGGTGATGTACTCGGACCGCGAAGCCGGCTTCTTCTCGATCTCCGGCAATCTCGCGACGCAGTTCATCCAGGCGGTCGGCTGGGCGATGGCGTCGGCGATCAAGGGCGACACGAAGATCGCGTCCGCCTGGATCGGCGACGGCGCGACCGCGGAAGCCGACTTCCACACCGCGCTGACGTTCGCGCACGTGTATCGCGCGCCGGTCGTGCTGAACGTCGTCAACAACCAGTGGGCGATCTCGACGTTCCAGGCGATCGCGGGCGGCGAGGGGACGACCTTCGCCGGGCGCGGCGTCGGCTGCGGCATCGCTTCGCTGCGCGTCGACGGCAACGACTTCCTCGCGATCTACGCGGCGTCGACCTGGGCCGCCGAACGCGCGCGCCGCAATCTCGGCCCGACCTTGATCGAGTGGGTCACCTATCGCGCCGGCGCGCATTCGACGTCGGACGATCCGACCAAATACCGGCCGGCCGACGACTGGGCCCATTTCCCGCTCGGCGATCCGATCGCCCGCTTCAAGCAGCACCTGATCGCGAAGGGCATCTGGTCGGACAGCGCGCACGACGCGCTCACGGCCGAACTGGAAGCCGAGGTGATCGCCGCGCAGAAGGAAGCGGAGAAGTTCGGGACGCTGGCCGACGACCGCATTCCGTCGCCGGCGTCGATGTTCGACGACGTGTACAAGGAGCTGCCCGCGCATCTGCGCCGTCAGCGCCAGGAACTGGGAGCGTGATCATGGCGCAACATGAAACAACGACGGCATCGGCCCAGCCGATGACGATGATCCAGGCGCTGCGCTCCGCGATGGACGTGATGCTCGGCCGCGACGACGACGTGGTCGTGTTCGGGCAGGACGTCGGCTACTTCGGCGGCGTGTTCCGCTGCACCGAGGGGCTGCAGGCCAAGTACGGCAAGTCGCGCGTGTTCGATGCGCCGATCTCGGAAGGCGGGATCGTGGGCGCTGCGGTCGGGATGGGCGCGTATGGCTTGCGGCCGGTCTGCGAGATCCAGTTCGCGGACTACTTCTACCCGGCCTCCGACCAGATCGTGTCGGAAGGCGCGCGGCTGCGCTATCGCTCGGCGGGCCAGTTCACCGCGCCGATGACGATCCGGATGCCGTGCGGCGGCGGCATCTACGGCGGCCAGACGCACAGCCAGAGCCCGGAAGCGATGTTCACGCAAGTCTGCGGACTGCGCACGGTGATGCCGTCGAATCCGTACGACGCGAAAGGACTCCTGATCGCGTCGATCGAGAACGACGATCCGGTGATCTTCCTCGAGCCGAAACGCCTGTACAACGGGCCGTTCGACGGCCATCACGAGCGTCCGGTCACGTCGTGGCTCAAGCATCCGGGCAGCGAGGTGCCGGAAGGCTATTACACGGTGCCGCTCGACACGGCCGCCGTCGTGCGGCCCGGCAACGACGTGACGGTGCTGACGTACGGCACGACCGTCCACGTGTCGCTGGCGGCCGCCGAGGAGACCGGCATCGATGCGGAAGTGATCGACCTGCGCACGCTGTGGCCGGTCGATCTCGACACGATCGTCGCGTCGGTGCGCAAGACCGGCCGCTGCGTGGTGGTGCACGAGGCGACGCGCACCTGCGGCTACGGCGCGGAGCTGGTGTCGCTCGTCCAGGAACACTGCTTCTACCATCTGGAGGCACCGGTCGAGCGGACGACGGGCTGGGACACGCCGTATCCGCACGCGCAGGAATGGGCGTATTTCCCCGGGCCGGCCCGGGTCGGCGAAGCGTTGCGACGCGTGATGGAGGCCTGAGATGGGGATTCATGTCATCAAGATGCCGGATATCGGCGAAGGGATCGCCGAGGTCGAGCTGGTGGCCTGGCACGTGCAACCGGGGCAGACGATCGCCGAAGACCAGCCGCTCGCCGATGTGATGACCGACAAGGCGGCGGTGGAGATTCCGTCGCCGGTGGCGGGCAAGGTGCTGGAGCTCGGCGGCCGGATCGGCGAGATGATGGCGGTCGGCAGCGAGCTGATTCGTCTCGAAGTCGAAGGCGACGGCAACCTGAAATCGGGCGCGAAAGCACACGATGCAGGCCCGGATGCGACGCAGCGAGCGGCGGCGGTCGACGTGCCTGCCGATTCATCTTCTACCGCTGAGGGATCCGAAACACATGCGTCGTCGAAGGCAGCGACGCACGCCGCATCCCGCGCGCCGGCCGAGCCGCGCCGCGCGGAACATGCGGCGCCGCCGCGCGCGGCGCTCGCGCCGGGCGAACGGCCGCTCGCGTCGCCGGCGGTGCGCCAGCGCGCGTGGGACATGGGCATCGAGCTGCGCTACGTGCGCGGCACCGGCGAGGCCGGGCGGATCCTGCATGCGGACCTCGACGCGTATGCGCGCACGGGCGGCGGCGCCGCGCGCGGATCGCAAGCGCGCGGCTACGCCGAGCGCAACGACGCAACCGAGGTGCCGGTGATTGGCCTGCGGCGCGCGATCGCGCGCAAGATGCAGGAAGCGAAGCGCCGCATTCCGCACTTCAGCTACGTCGAGGAGATCGACGTCACCGAGCTCGAAGCGCTGCGCGCCGAGCTGAACCGGCGCCACGGCGACACGCGCGGCCGGCTCACGCCGCTGCCGCTGCTGATCCGCGCGATGGTGATCGCGCTGCGCGACTTCCCGCAGATCAACGCGCGCTACGACGACGAAGCCGGTGTCGTCACGCAATACGGCGCGGTGCACATGGGCGTCGCGACGCAGACGGACGGCGGCCTAACGGTGCCGGTGCTGCGTCATGCGGAGGCGCGCGACGTATGGTCGATCTCGGCGGAAATCGCGCGGCTCGCCGACGCGGTGCGCGCGAACCGCGCGCAGCGCGACGAGCTGACCGGCTCGACGATCACGATCTCGAGCCTCGGCGCGCTCGGCGGCATCGTGTCGACGCCGGTCATCAACCATCCCGAGGTCGGCATCGTCGGCGTGAACCGGATCGTCGAGCGGCCGATGATCCGCGACGGCGCGATCGTCGCGCGCAAGATGATGAACCTGTCGTCGTCGTTCGACCATCGCGTCGTCGACGGAGCGGACGCGGCCGAATTCATCCAGGCCGTGCGCGAGGTGCTCGAGCGCCCGGCGCTGCTGTTCGTGGAGTGAGCCCGATGAAGAACGAACACACCACGCTGCTCGTGATCGGCGGCGGGCCGGGCGGTTACGTCGCCGCGATTCGCGCGGGGCAGCTCGGCATTCCGACGGTGCTCGTCGAGCGCGACCGGCTCGGCGGCACGTGCCTGAACATCGGCTGCATTCCGTCGAAGGCGCTGATCCACGTCGCCGACGCGTTCGAGCAGGCGCGCGGGCAGGCCGGCGAGGGGATGCTCGGGATTCGCGTGCGCGCGCCGGAGATCGACATCGCGAAAAGCGTCGCGTGGAAGGACGGCATCGTCGAGCGGCTCACGCGCGGCGTCGGCGCGCTGCTGAAGAAGCACGGCGTGCGCGTGCTGCACGGCGACGCGCGCGTCGTCGACGGCAAGACGGTCGACGTCGTCGCCGGTGACCACACGACGCGGATCGCCTGCGAGCACCTGTTGCTCGCGACGGGTTCGGAGCCGGTCGCGCTGCCGTCGATGCCGTTCGGCGGCCACGTCGTCTCGTCGACCGAGGCGCTGTCGCCCGCGTCGTTGCCGAAGCGGCTGGTCGTCGTCGGTGCCGGCTACATCGGGCTCGAACTCGGATTCGTCTATCGCAAGCTCGGCGTCGACGTCAGCATCGTCGAGGCGGCCGAGCGCGTGCTGCCCGCATACGACGCGGAACTCGCGAAGCCGGTCGCCGATTCGCTCGCGCGGCTGGGCGTCGGGCTATGGACGGGCCACAAGGTGCTGGGCCTCGCGAGCGACGGCGCGGTGCGCGTGCAGGCACCCGACGGCGCGGAGAAAACCCTGCCGGCCGATCGCGTGCTGGTCGCGGTCGGCCGCCGGCCGCGCGTCGACGGCTTCGGGCTCGAATCGATGCCGCTCGATCGCAACGGCCGCGCGCTGCGTATCGACGACGAATGCCGGACGTCGATGCGCAACGTATGGGCAATCGGCGACGTCGCCGGCGAGCCGATGCTCGCGCATCGCGCGATGGCGCAAGGCGAGATGGTGGCCGAGCTGATCGCGGGACGGCGCCGCAAGTTCACGCCGGCCTCGATCCCGGCCGTGTGCTTCACCGATCCCGAGGTCGTCACGTCCGGCTGGTCGCCCGACGACGCCAAGGCGGCCGGTGTCGACTGCATCGGCGCGTCGTTCCCGTTCGCGGCGAACGGCCGCGCGATGACGCTGCAGGCGACCGACGGTTTCGTGCGCGTCGTCGCGCGGCGCGACACGCACCTGATCGTCGGCTGGCAGGCGGTGGGGCGTGGCGTGTCGGAACTGGCCGCCGCGTTTTCGCAGTCGCTCGAGATGGGCGCGCGGCTCGAGGACATCGGCGGCACGATCCACGCGCATCCGACACTCGGCGAAGCGATGCAGGAGGCGGCGTTGCGCGCGCTGGGACATGCGCTGCACGTGTGAGCATCAGCCGGCCCGCGCGGCTGATCGAAGCCCCGCCACGGCGGGGCTTCTTGTTTGTGTCGATCGCGGGCGTCGGCTTCGTGTCTCCCGCGCCGGATTCGACATGACGGTTCGCGCTTCGACTATCCGGATTGCCGACGATCGGTCAAGGCCGACGCCGCGCTCGACGCGCGCCCGGGCGCGCATGTGATCGGTTCGGAACGCTTGGCCTGAACCGGAACCGGCGACGCCAAGCTGCCGGCGGCACGGCTGAACGAACGGACGGCCAGCGCCGGCGGTTCGCGCACGACGCCGTCAAGCGGGCCGACCCGTTGCAAGACTGTTTCGTCATACCAGGCAATAGCGGACATGTGGCGTGCATGCTGACCTACGATGAAGACATCGCGTCCATCGTCTGCCCAACCATGTGCACCCACTACCGCGCCCCCGATGAAGACCCGGGCATCAGCGAGCTGAGGATCGGCATCGGCGACCTGTTCCGCCGCGATCCGTGGGAACCCGACGTATATCCCGATTACGCGGCGCCCATCGCGCGTGCCGACGGCGACGGTCTCGCGGTCGTCAGCGCGGTGTTCGGCTTCTGGCCGAAGTTCATGCAGCCCGAGCGTCTCGACGAGCACGGCCGCAAACGAAAGAAGCTCGATACGGTGAATGCGCGCGCGGAGACGGTCGGCGCGTCGCGGCTCTACGGCAATGCCTGGCGCAACGGCCAGCGCTGCCTGATTCCGGTGCGCTGGATCTTCGAGCCGTGCTACGAGACGGGCCGCAACGTGTGGCACCGGATCGGTGTCGACGGCTGGCAACCGTGCTGCGTCGCCGGCCTCTGGCGGCGCTACGAAGCGGCCGACGGCCGCGAGCGGATCGGCATGACGATGCTCACGGTCAACGCCGACGATCATCCGGTGTTCGCGCGCATGCACCGGCCCGGCGACGAGAAGCGGGGCGTCGTGATCCTGCGTCGCGACGACTACGACGAATGGCTGCATGCGCGCGACGTCGAGGCCGTGCGGCGCATGCTGACACTCCTTCCTGCGACCGACATGGTCGCCGCACCCGATCAGGTGTCGCCCGCCGGCGCCTGAGCTTTCATTTTTCATACACTTTTCATACGCAACCGATTGCTGCGCAGGTCGGACGTATCCCGTTCTCTCAGACGATTTCTAAAATTCCCGGATTCCGGGTAATCACCGATATCAGCCAAGTTGTATATACAAGATCATCCGCTGGCAATGTCGGCACACGTCGTGCCCGTTGCGCGCCAGCGTGCTGACCGTGCGTGCGTGGCGCATGCCGGCGATCCACGGCGCCCCGCACCCGGCGAGCCGAAAGGGCGGCTCGGCACGTTTTTCGTCTCGTCCCAACCATTTGTGATCCTCAGTATCTTGGAGATTTACCCGTGTCAACGAATCCCAGTGGAAAAGCCGGCGGTCTGATCGAGGTACGCTCGATCGATTTCATTCCCGACGCCGAACGCCACGGCGGACTGCTGAGCCAGTTCACGCTGTGGCTGTCCGCGAACATGCAGATCACGGCCATCGTCACGGGCGCGCTGGCGGTCGTGCTCGGCGGCGACGTGTTCTGGTCGCTGATCGCGCTGCTGCTCGGCCAGCTCGTCGGCGGCGCGGTGATGGCGCTGCACGGCGCGCAGGGGCCGCAGCTCGGGTTGCCGCAGATGATCTCGAGCCGCGTGCAGTTCGGCGTCTACGGCGCGATGATCCCGATCGTGCTCGTGTGCCTGATGTACATCGGTTTTTCCGCCAGCGGCTCGGTGCTCGCCGGGCAGGCCGTCGCGCAATTGCTGCACGTCGACGACGCGGCCGGCATCCTGTTGTTCGCGGCCGTGATCGTCGTGCTGACGGTGTTCGGCTATCGCGCGATCCACTTCGTCGGCCGGATCGCGAGCGTGATCGGCATCGTCGCGTTCGTCTACATGTTCACGCAGCTGTTCGCGAACCACGACGTCGGCGCACTGCTCGCGAACCGGCACTTCTCGCTCGCGAGCTTCCTGCTGTCGATGTCGCTGTCCGCGTCGTGGCAGATCGCGTTCGGCCCGTACGTCGCCGACTACTCGCGCTACCTGCCGCGCTCGACGTCGTCGGTCGCCACGTTCCTCGCGGTCGGCCTCGGCTCGGTGATCGGCGCGCAGGCGGCGATGGTGTTCGGCGTGTTCGCGGCGGCGCTGGCCGGCAGCCAGTTCGCGCACCACGAGGTGTCGTACATCGTCGGCCTCGGCTCGACGGGCGCCGTGGCCGCGCTGCTGTACTTCAGCATCGCGTTCGGCAAGGTGACGGTGACCGCGCTCAACGCGTACGGCAGCTTCATGTCGATGGCGACGATCGTCAGCGGCTTCCGCGGCAAGGGCGCGGTGTCGTCGAAGAGCCGTCTCGTGTACATCTTCGGGATGATCTGCGTGTCGACGCTGATCGCGCTCGCCGGCCGCCATTCGTTCCTGAAGGAATTCACCGCGTTCATCCTGTTCCTGCTCGCGTTCTTCACGCCGTGGAGCGCGATCAACCTGGTCGACTACTACTGCTTCACGCGCTCGCGCTACGACGTGCCCGCGCTGTCCGATCCGGACGGCCGCTATGGCCGCTGGAACGCGATGGCGATCACGATCTACGTGGTCGGCATCCTGGTGCAGCTGCCGTTCATGTCGACGCACATCTATACCGGTGCGCTCGTCGACGCGCTCGGCGGCACCGACATCTCGTGGATCCTCGGCCTCATCGTGCCGGCCGTGCTGTACTACGTCGGCGCGCGTGCGTCGCGGCGCAGCATCCCCGAGCGCCTGATCCTGCCGCTCGAACGCGGCGAGGTTCATCACTGACGCATCGCGTCGTCCGCCGGGCCGGCCTGCAGCCGGCCTGAGCGGCCCGCCGCGCCGAACCGGGCGCGACCGGCTGCCGCGCTGTACCTCACCTTCGTTATCCGCGATGCCGGCATGGCAGACCACCGTGCCCGGCATCGTTCCATTCTCCTTTCATTGAATAGTATGACTAAGCAGATGAACGCACGAGACAATCGTTCCCGAGCGCGATCGGCGCATGCCGGTCTTCGCATGGCCGTTACGGCCGCATGCCTGGGTGGGTCGGGCGCCGCGCTCGCGCAGGACGGCGTCACGCTGTACGGCGTGATCGACGAATTCGCGCAGTACGTGAATACCGGCAACGGCTACACGGCGGCGATCGGCTCGGGCGGCCAGTGGGGCAGCCGCTTCGGGCTGAAGGGCGGCGAGGACATCGGCGGCGGCCAGAAGATCGAGTTCGCGCTCGAGAACGGCTTCAACGCGAACGACGGTTCGCTGGCAAGCTCGGGCAGCATGTTCAACCGGCAGGCGTGGGTCGGCATCGCGGGGCAGTGGGGCAAGGTGCGCGCGGGCCGCCAGAATTCGCCGCTGTTCAACGACCAGGGCGGGCAGGACGCGTTCGGCGGCGTCACGCAGGCGTCCGGCATGGACAACCTGACCGTGTTCGCGTTCCGCACCAGCAATACGCTGTCGTACCAGAGCCCCGAGATCGCCGGTTTCCAGGCCGGCCTGTATTTCGGATTCGGCGACGCGGGCGGCGTGCGCTCGGCAGGCTCGAGCCAGCAGTTCGACCTGACCTACGAGCACGGGCCGTTCGCGGCATTCGTCGCAGGCCAGTGGCTGAAGAACAAGACCGCGACCACGACCGATCGCACGATCATGGCCGGCGCGTCGTACGCAATCGGCAAGGCGACCGTGTACGGCGGCTTCTCCGCGGTGAAGTGGGCCGACCTCGGGATCGATTCGCGCGTGTACGGGCTGTCGGTCAAGTACCAGCTCAATCCGGCGAACTACGTCGCGCTCGGCTATGCGTACCTGCATGACCAGACTTCGCAGGGCGACAACGCGGACCAGTTCGGGCTGATGTACGAATACGACCTGTCGAAGCGCACGAGCTTCTACGGCGCGCTGTCGTACCTGCGCAACCGCAACCAGGCCGGCTACACGCTCGCCGGCGCGGCGAACCCGGGCCTGCCGCTCGCGTATCCGGGCGCGAATGCGCGCGGCGTGCAGCTCGGCATCGTGCATCGCTTCTGACGAGGCATCGGGCGCCGGGCCGCGGGTCGGCGCCTGTTTCCCGTCACGGGTGCGCGCAATCGCGCGCCGGCATGCGTGCGCCCGCATTCGCGCGCCAACATCCGCGCGCTCACATCCCCAGCCGTTCCGCGAGCGAATGACGCTGCATGCAGCGCTCCATCGCGTCGAGGAACGCCTGCTCGGCCGCGTTCATCTTGCGGTCGCGATGCCACAGCAGGAACACGTCGACGTCGACGAGCCCATCGTCCGGCGGCAGCCGCCACAGGCGTTGCTGCGCGATGTCGTCGCGCACGATGTGCTCGGGCAGGCAACCGATGCCGTAACCGGCGAAGATCAGCCGCCGCACTTCCTCGAGGCTCGGCGACGACGCGACGATGCGCCCGGTGAAACCCTTCTGGTCGCGGAACACGGTGAGCGGCGACAGGCTGTCGCCGATCTGGTCGCTCGTAAACGACACGAAGTTTTCCGCGAGCAGGTCGTCCATCCGCAACTGCGTCTGCCCGAACAGCCGGTGATGGCGGCCGCAGTAGATCGCATAGCGCTGCCGCAGGAAGCAGCGCATCTCCAGCTTGTCGTGCGGCGTGCGGCACAGGCCGAGCCCGGCGGTGGCCGTCTTCTGCAGCAGCGACGACAGGATGTCCGACGAGCGCATCACCTCGATCTGCAGGTCGATGCGCGGATACGCGCGATGGAAGTCGGCGAGGAATTCGTCGTAGACGGGCGACTCGATGCGGCTCACCGTCAGCAGCCGGATCGAGCCGGTGAGGTCGGCCGTGCTGTCGTCGAGCTCCGTTTCGAGCCGCGACACGCCGCCGTAGATGTCGCTCGCGATCCGGTACACGGCTTCGCCGGCCGGCGTCGGCGCGAAGTGCGCGCCGCGCCGCTCGATCAGCTTGCGCTCGAGGGCCTCCTCGAGCCGCCGCAGCGCCTGGCTCACGGCCGGCTGCGTCACGTGCAGGCGCGCGGCCGCGCGGCTCACGCTGCGCTCCTGCATGATCACCAGATACGTGCGCAGCAGGTTCCAGTCGAGGCGGTCGTTGAGGAAGGGGGCGAGGTCGGCGCGCATCGGGTCAGTCATTAGCTGAATTTATACGCGAAATAATAACTTGAAATTTGACTAATGATGTGCGGTCGCCGATAAAGGAGGGGCGCCGCACCGTGCGGCGCGAGGCCGCGACAGACGGCCGGCCATCACGATATCGCGCGTGCCGCGGCGCGCGCCAGGAGCCCGCATGACCCAGTCCCTTCCTTCCGCCCGCCAGCCGGCGCGTGCCGCGACGGCCGCGTTCATCGGCACGATGATCGAGTGGTATGACTTCTACATCTACGCGACCGCCGCCGCGCTCGTGTTCGGCGAACTCTATTTCCCGTCGCATGACCGCTTCGTCAGCACGATGGCGTCGTTCGCGACGTTCGCCGTCGGCTTCTTCGCGCGCCCGCTCGGCGGCATCGTGTTCGGCCACCTCGGCGATCGCATCGGCCGCAAGAAGGCGCTGATGACGACGCTGATGATGATGGGCGTCGCGACCGTCTGCGTCGGGCTGCTGCCCGACTATTCGAAGGTCGGCATGCTCGCGCCGGTGCTGCTGGTCGCGCTGCGCGTCGTGCAGGGGATCGCGGTCGGCGGCGAGTGGGGCGGCGCGGTGCTGATGGCGGGCGAACACGCGCCGCAGGGGCGCCGCACCTTCTTCGCGTCGTTCGCGCAGCTCGGCAGCCCGGCCGGGCTGATCCTGTCGCTGGTCGCGTTCCGCGCGGTCACGTCGATGGACAAGGCCGACTTTCTCGCCTGGGGCTGGCGCCTGCCGTTCCTCGCGAGCTCGGTGCTGCTCGTCGTCGGCATCCTGATCCGGCTCGGCGTGAACGAGTCGCCGGAGTTCGCGCGCGTGAAGGAGACGAACCGTACCGTGAAGCTGCCGGTCGCCGAAGTGTTCCGCTCCGCATCGGGGCTCGTGCTGCTCTGCATCGGCGCGAACACCATCGGGATCGCGGGCGTCTATTTCACCAACACGTTCATGATCGCGTACACGACGCAGTACGTCGGCGTGTCGCGCTCGCTGATCCTCGACAGCCTGTTCGCGGTCGCGATCATCCAGTTCATCGCGCAGCCGATCGCCGCGTGGATCGCCGAGCGCATCGGCGGCGCGCGTTTCCTGAAGATCGCCGCGCTGCTCGCGATGCTGTCGCCGTACCCGATGTTCATGCTCGTGCAGGGCGGCACGTCCGCGTCGCTCGTCGCGGGCATCGCGCTCGCGGTCGTCTGCATGGCCGGTTTCTATTCGGTGATCGCCGGCTTCGTGAGCGGCGTGTTTCCCGCGCACGTGCGCTATTCGGCGATCTCGCTCGCTTATCAGATCTGCGGCGCGATCGCGGGCGGCCTGACGCCGCTCGTCGGCACCTGGCTCGCGCATCGCTTCGCGGGCCAGTGGTGGCCGCTCGCGGTGTTCTACACGGGGCTCGCCGGCGTCTCGCTGCTTTGCATCGTTGCGCTCGACGCGCGCCGCGCGGCCCGGCCGGCCGCCGCCGAAGCGCTCGGCTCGCGCTGAAACTCAACGAACGAATTCATCGGAGTGCAAATGAAAGACCTGCTGGAAATCGACGGTGCCCGCCTGTGGCGGAGCCTGGCCGAGATGGCGCGCATCGGCGCGACGCCGCGCGGCGGTGTGCGGCGCCTTGCGCTGACCGACGACGATCGGCGCGGGCGCGACCTGTTCGCGCAGTGGTGCCGCGACGCGGGAATGACGGTGAGCGTCGATGCGGTCGGCAACCTGTTCGCGCGGCGCGCCGGCACCGATGCGCAGGCCGCGCCGGTGCTGATCGGCAGTCATCTCGACACGCAGCCCGAAGGCGGGCGCTTCGACGGCGTGTACGGCGTGCTCGCCGCGCTGGAGCTCGTGCGCACGCTGAACGATGCGGGCATCGCGACCGACAAGCCGCTCGAGATCGTGTCGTGGACCAACGAGGAAGGCGCGCGTTTCGCACCGGCGATGCTCGGCTCGGCGGTGTTCACGGGCGCGCTGCCGCTCGACGACGCGCTCGCGAAGCAGGATGCCGACGGTGTCACGCTCGGCGCCGCGCTGGACGCATGCGGCTACCGCGGCACGCGCGCGCCGGGCGGCGCGCTCGACGCGTATTTCGAAGCGCATATCGAACAGGGCCCGGTGCTCGAGGCGAACGGCACGACGATCGGCGTCGTCACGGGCGGGCAGGCGATCCGCTGGCTCGACGTGAGCGTGACGGGCGTGGCCGCGCATGCGGGCACGACGCCGATGCCGTATCGCAAGGACGCGTATTTCGCGAGCGCGCAGATCGCGCTCGAACTGGAACGGATCGTCGCGGGCTACGCGCCGCGCGGGCTCGCGACGATCGGGCAGGTCGGCATCCGCAACGCGTCGCGCAACACGATCGCAGGCGACGTGACGTTCACGGTCGACCTGCGCCATCACGACGATGCGCAGGTCGATGCGATGGAGCGCGAGCTGCGCGATGCCGGCGCGCGCGTGGCCGCCGCGCGCGGCGTTCAGGTGTCGATCGAGAGCTGCTGGCGCAGTCCGGCGGCGCCGTTCGACCGCGCCTGCGTCGAACTGGTCGCGCAGGCGGCGGACGCATTCGGCTACACGAACGAGCGGATCGTCAGCGGCGCCGGTCACGACGCGATCCTGCTCGCGCGCCGCGTGCCGACCGCGATGGTGTTCATCCCGTGCGTCGACGGGCTGTCGCACAACGAGGCCGAGGACGCGTTGCCCGACGACGTGACGCGCGGCACGAACGTGCTGCTCCACGCGGTGCTCGCACGAGCGGGCGTCGCGACGCGCGTGGCCGCGGCCGCGCACGACGCATGACACGGCGAATCGACGAGGACCCACGATGAAAACCTATTTCCACCCCGAACAGTTGCTGCACCATCCGCGCACCTACCTGTCGCGCGGCAGGATGCGCGAGCCGCAGGAGGTGCCCGAGCGCGCGGCGCGGCTGGTCGCGGCGGTGCATGCGCTTGACTTCGACGTGCGCGAGCCGGCCGACCGCGGCACCGCGCCGATCGCGGCCGTGCACGACATGAACTACCTGCGTTTTCTCGAGGAAGCGCATCGCGACTGGAAGCGGATGCCCGACGACTGGGGCGACGAAGTGATGTCGAACGTGTTCGTGCGCGACCCGAACCCGCTGCGCGGCGTGCTCGCGAAGGCCGCGCGCTATCTCGCCGACGGCAGTTGCCCGGTCGGCGCGAACACGTGGCGCGCCGCGTACTGGTCCGCGCAGAGCGCGCTCGCGGCCGCGTCGGACGTGAACGACGGCGCGCGCGATGCGTACGCACTGTGCCGGCCGCCCGGCCATCACGCGCGCCGCGATGCGGCCGGCGGCTTCTGCTACCTGAACAATGCGGCGATCGCCGCGCAGGCGCTGCTCGGCCGCCATCGCAGGGTTGCGATCCTCGACACCGACATGCATCACGGGCAGGGCGTGCAGGAGATCTTCTACGGCCGCGACGACGTGCTGTACGTATCGATTCACGGCGACCCGACCAATTTCTATCCGGTCGTCGCCGGTTACGAGGACGAGACGGGCGCGGGCGCCGGCGACGGCTACAACCTGAACCTGCCGATGCAGCATGGCGCGCCCGAGTCGGCGTTCTTCGAGCGGCTCGACGACGCGCTGCGGGCGCTCGCGCGGTTCCAGCCCGACGCGCTCGTGCTCGCGCTCGGCTTCGACATCTACAAGGACGACCCGCAATCGCAGGTGGCCGTCACGACCGACGGGTTCGGCCGGCTCGGCGGCGCGATCGGTGCGCTCGGCTTGCCGACGGTGATCGTGCAGGAGGGCGGCTATCACCTCGAGAGCCTCGACACGAATGCGCGCGCGTTCTTCGGCGGGTTCGCCGGCGCGCGCTGAGGCGCTGAGGCGCTGAGACGTCGATACGTCGATACGTCGATACGTCGATACGTCGATACGTCGAAGCGGCGGCCCGCGATGCGCGATGTGCGGCCGTCAACGAAAATGCCCGCACCGGAATCCCGGCGCGGGCATTTCTCAATCGCGGTGCCGCGTATCGGCACCACGCGGGTCACCGGGCGCTCACGAATTCGCGGCGACCGGCGCGCGGCGGCGCTGGATCATCTGCAGCGCGACGAGCGCGAGCCCCGCCGCCGCGATCAGCCCGCCGACGAGCGGCACCGCCGCGTAGCCGAAGCCGGCCGAGATCGCTGCGCCGCCCGCTGCCGCACCGACTGCGTTGCCGAGGTTGAACGCGCCGATGTTGACGGCCGACGCGAGGCCCGGGGCTTCGTGTGCGGCACGCATCACGCGCATCTGCAGCGGCGGGACCACCGCGAACGTCGCGACACCCCAGACCAGCAGCGTGACAGCGGCGCCGGCATGGGTGCGCGCGAGCAGCGGGAACGCGGCCATCGTCACGATCAGCAGCACCAGGAAGCCGATCAGCGTGCCGTCGAGCGAGCGGTCGGCGAGGCGGCCGCCGGCGATGTTGCCGATCGAGAAGCCGACGCCGATCAGCACGAGCATCGCGGTGACGAAGCCGGGCGTCGCGCCGGTCAGGTGTTCGAGCGTCGGGGCGACATACGTGTACAGCGTGAACATCGCGCCGGCGCCGAGCACCGTGGTCCCGAGCGCGCCGAGCACGACCGGGCGCGTCAGCACCGACAGTTCGGCACGCAGGTTCGGCATCCTGCCGGCTGCGCCCTTCGGCAGCGCGGCGAACAGGCCGGCGATCGCGATCAGGCCGAGCACGGCGGTCGCCGCGAACGACATGCGCCAGCCGATCATCTGGCCGAGCCAGGTCGCGGCCGGCACGCCGCCGACGTTCGCGATCGTAAGGCCCATGAACATCGTCGCGACCGCGCTGGCCTGCTTTTCGCGCGGCACGAGGCTGGCCGCGACCACCGAGCCGAGCCCGAAGAACGCGCCGTGGTTCAGGCTCGTGACGAGTCGTGCGAGCAGCAGCGTCGTGTAGTCGGGCGCGACGGCCGACAGCAGGTTGCCGATCGTGAAGATCGACATCAGCGCGATCAGCGCCGAGCGGCGCGACCAGCGCGCGAGCAGCAGCGTCATCAGCGGCGCGCCGACCATCACGCCGATCGCATACGCGCTGATCAGCATGCCGGCCTGCGGAATCGACACGTGGACGCCGTCGGCGATCACGGGCAAGAGGCCCATCGGCGAGAACTCGGTCGTGCCGATGCCGAACGCACCGGCGGCGAGCGCCAGCAGCGGCAGCGTGGCGCTGCCGCCCGGGCGGGAAGGGGAAGAAGTCGTGGTGTTCACGCGATGCGCTCCGGTAAGCATGGGGCAACGGCACCGGGCCGTTGTGGACAGGGTGAAGTGTGCCTGCGTTACTTTTGCGGAAAAAGCCGTGCTCGGGCGAAATTATCTTGATTTCATGTCAACAATGCGCGATTGGGACGGCACGCGCGTACGGCCGCCGGGCGGGGCTTCCCGCGATGCGACGGCCGGCCGCCGGCCGTGCGGACGATCGAACCGTATCCGGAGCAAGGTTTTCGTCGTCGGACGGAACGCGGCGTCCGGGTGGGTGCGCGATCCGCTTGCGCGCCGCGCTCGATGCGCGGCGGGTGTTCGACGTGATGCGGGCGGCAGGCGGGGGCGTGCGGGGCGGGCCGGCGCGCGGCGTCGTCAGGCCGGTCGGGCGACGGGCCGCACAGCCGGCGAGGCCCGGCGCGAGCGCGTCATCCTTCCCGCCAACCCACCCTTTGCCGGCGCGGCTTGCCGCCAAAAAAATCCCCGGTCACAGGGGGACCGTGGCCGGGGCGGAAAGGCATCCTCTCTTTGGCACGAGGGCGGATGCGGGCGCAGTATATTTCGGTGCATAACGTTTCGAAGTGACGTTAAACGGCCTTTTTTGGCGTCAATTTGAAAATTCCGGCGTGATGGCGTCGATCGTCACCCATTCGAAAGATTGGTCGTGCACTCGGACGGACGTTCCGGGGGCACGATGACGGCAATGCCGGCCGTCGTCCGAAGCGACTGCGCGCAGACGGCCGAATCCGCTGCCGCGCGACGAGGCGGAATCCGCCGGCGTCGCGCGGGTCGCGCATGCCAGGCCGGTCGGTCAGTCCGCCTGCCCGGCCGCATCGCGCACCGCCTCGAGAAACCGCGCGACGACGGGCGAGCCCGGCGCCGCCGCACCGTCGAACACGAACTCGATGTCGAAGCGGCTCGCGAGTTCGTCGAGTGCGACGAGCCGGACCGTGCGCGGGCACGTCGGCGACGCGCTTTCCGGCACGAATGCGCAGCCCATGCCGGCTGCGACGAGACCGATCAGCGTCGGGATGTCGCTGCCGACCTGCGCGATGCGCGGCGTGAAACCGGCCCGGTCGCACTGAGCCATCAGGAAGCGGTGGTGCGCGGCGGAGCGCTGCGCGTCGAACCAGACGAACGGCTCGTGCGCGACGTCGGCGAGCGTGCGCGGCGCGTGGAAGCGGCCGCCGGGCGGCGCAGGCATCGCGAGCACGAAGCGATCGCTCAGCAGCCGCACGCCCGACAGATGCGGCGCCTCGTCGCGGCGCCACGCCATGATGCCGCCGTCGAGCTGGCCGAGCATCAGCGCCGCCGCCTGTTCGGCCGACAGCATCGGCGCGATCGACAGCTTCACGTCCGGACACGCGTCGCGAAACGCCTTCAGCACGTTCGCGACGACCGGCAGCGGCAGGCAGTTCGGCAGCGCGCCGAGGCGCAGTTCGCCGAGCTGGCCGGCCGCGCTGCGCAACGCGCGTTCGCGGCTGTCCCGCAATGTCGCGAGCAGGCCCGTCGCATCCTGCAGGAAACTCGCGCCGGCCGCCGTGAGCGTGACGCCCGTCGCGCGGCGGATCAGCAGCGGCGTGCCGATCGCATCCTCGAGTTCGCGGATCTGCCGCGACAGCGCAGGCTGGACGATGCCGGCCGCGCGGGCGCCGGCCATCACGCTGCCGGCTTGCGCGACGGCCACGAAGTAACGCAGGTGACGCAGTTCGATCTGGCGCATGCGGTGTCGGCTCCGGTGTTCGGCCTCGATTCTATGGGTATGCCTGTCAAGCATGGTAAGTGCCATCCAATGGTATTGGAAAGCATGGCGAGCGTGCCGTACGATGGTCGTCGTTGGCGGGCCGGTTCACCGGCCCGTGCGTTCTCCTTGCCCCGATTCCCGACCGTGTCCCGCATCATGCCGCTTCATATCCAGACCCCCTATATCCGCTCGCAAATCGCGTCGCGCCGTCTCGGCAAGAACATCCGGCTGAAGCTCGACGCGCTGCAGCCGTCCGGCTCGTTCAAATTGCGCGGCATCGGCGCGGCGTGCGAAACACGGCATGCGGCCGGCGCGCGCCGGTTCGTGTCGTCGTCGGGCGGCAATGCGGGCATCGCGGTCGCGTATTGCGGCCGCGAGCTCGGCGTGCCGGTGCTCGTCGTCGTGCCGGAAACCGCGTCGGCCCGCGCGCGGGAGCTGATCCGCGTCGAGGGGGCGGAGGTGGTCGTGCACGGTGCGAGCTGGGCCGAGGCGAATGCGTTCGCGCTGTCGACCGTCGGTACGCAGGACGCGTTCGTGCATCCGTTCGACGATCCCGTGCTGTGGCAGGGGCACGCGACGATGATCGACGAGATGGCGGTGGCCGGCCCGAAGCCCGACGCGGTCGTGCTCGCGGTCGGCGGCGGCGGGCTGCTGTGCGGCGTGCTCGAGGGGCTCGCGCGCAACGGCTGGCACGACGTGCCGGTCGTCGCGGTCGGGACGGAAGGCGCCGACAGCTACGCGCGCTCGGTCGCGCACGGGCATCCGGTCGAATTGCCGGCGATCACGAGCATCGCGACGTCGCTCGGCGCGAAGCGGCCGTGCGACGCGGCGGTCGCATGGGCGAAGCGGCACGCGATCCATCCGGTCGTCGTGTCGGACGCGCAGGCGGTGGCTGCGTCGCTGCGGTTCCTGGACGAGCACCGGATCGTCGTCGAGCCGGCGTGCGGTGCTGCGCTGGCCGCGCTCGAAGAACCGGTGCCGGTGCTTGCTTCGGCGTCGGAGATCGCGGTGATCGTGTGCGGCGGCGTGACGGCGACGGCCGAGCAGATGCGGACGCTGAACGCGACGCTGCGGTAACGCGCTCGGGCATGTGACGCAGCGCAGCCGGATCGTGATGCGGACGAAGATGTCACGGTGAAGTGACGGCGAAGTGACGGCGGGGCGGGACCGGTCGCGGGCATCCGCGGAATCGGGGGCGTGTCGTCTGTCGCGACGGGCTGTTTCCGCTCGCGGGTTAAGTCACGCCGGGCGCGCGCAGCCAGTGGCCGGGGGCAAGATCTTCTCGTCTGAGGGTGACGGGGCGGGGATCGGCCGGCGCACCGCGCGCACGGCGCGCGGCGCGGCGAGGGCGCGCGCGGTCAGTTCGCGGACGGCGCGCTGGCGCCGGTCGGCGCGGACGACGCGACGGGGCCGGCAGCAGCGGGTGCGGACGTCTTGCCTGCCGGCGCCGGAGCGGCGTTCGAGGGCGTCGGCGCGGACGCCGCCGGCGCAGGCACGGACGATGCCGCCGTGGTAGCGGCAGACGTCGACGTGGCCGGCGCCGAAGCGGAAGTGGGCGTCGAAGCTGAAGCGGGTGCGGAGGCTGACGCGGGCGTCGAAGCCGAGGTGGGCGCCGAGGTCTTAGCAGGTACCGCAGCCGAAGCAGGCGCCGAAGCCCGCGCCGAGGCCGAAGCTTGTGCCGAACCCGAACCCGAACCCGAACCCGAACCCGAACCCGAACCCGAACCCGAACCCGGCGCGGCACCCGCCGCAGCCGCCGAACCCACGCCGGCTCCCAACCCCGACCCGACGGCCCGCATCGTCCCCGGCGCGACCACGGACGATGCCGCAGCAGGCACGGCCGGCACGACCGACGTGCCCTGCGTCGGCGCGACGCTCGGCACGGACAGCGGCACCGGCGCCGCCGGCGGCGTCGGCACGACCGGCGTCGTCATCTTCATCGGCTCGCCCTGCGGCGTCGGCGCGGGCTCGGGCAGCGGCGTCACGGGCTCCTTCTCGGCCGCCTTCACGGTCGCGCGATCGCGGCGGGCCGGATCGATCTTCAGGAAATGCTCGACGAGATTGAAGAAGCGCTCGTAGAACACGCCGGCGGGAATCGTCTCGCTCGCGGTCTTCACGAGCGCGTCGTCGCTCGACCCGATCGGCAGCGACAGCGAACCGAACACGCTGAGCCCGACGCTCGCCGACGTATTCGACTTCTTCAGCGTGTAGCGGTCCTGCACCGCGTTCACGTACGCGATGCTCGACGAGCCGTCGGCAGTCGCGTCCGCGCACACGACGTGAAACTCAATCACGACATGCATGTCGTTGCTCGGCTGGAAATTCTTGCTGCCGTCGACCGCGTCGTTGCGCGACGAGGACACGACATAACCCTGGCTCAGCAGCGCGCGCCGCGCGGCCTCGCAGGAAGCGTCGGATTTCGAGTGGAACGTGTGCGCATACGGGCTGCTCGTCGCGTCGAACTGCTCCTGCTGGTAGATCGGCTTGGGTGGCGACGAGCACGCCGCCAGCACGGTCGCGGCCGCGAGCGCGCACGAAACGGAAAACAGGCGAAATCGGTTGTGCATGGCGTCTTTCAATAGGCTCGGCGAGATGCCGCGCGGGGCTGCGGGCGCAACGCACGCGGCGGCGGGGCCGGTGCGATGCGCGTGGCAATCTCGTATGGCCGGGGCGTCATTATAGTTTCGTTTGATGTCGCGCTCGCTTCAGCCGGCCGGCGCCGGCCGCGCGGCGGCGAGCAAGCGCGACGCCAGCGGGTGGTGTTCGCCGCGCCGCGAGCGGATCGCATGGATCTCCTCGGTCACGTCGGCCGCGCGGCCGAGCCGGCGCAGCCCGCGCAGCAGCGATGCGTCGTTCGCGCCGAGTTCGCTGAGCGGAAACACGCCGAGGCCGCGCGCCGCGAACACGGCCATCAGCGCGCTGTCCTCGAATTCGCCGGCAATGCGGGGCACGATCCGTTCCCGCTCCAGCCACAGGTCGAGGCGCGCGCGCAGCGCCGAGTGGGCGGTCGGCAGCAGCACCGGCAGCTCGGCGAGGCACGCCGGAAAGCGCTGCCGCGCGGCCGGCGTGACGAGCGCCGCGGGCCCGTACCAGTCGACCGGCGACGCGACGAGCCGCTCGCTCGTCACGCGCAGGTTCGACCCCGACGGTGCACCCTGGCCCGCCAGCACGAGGTCGAGGTGATGGAGCGCCAGTTCCGCGAGCAGCGCGTCGTGCTCGCCCTCGTGGCACAGCAGCCGCAGCGTGGGCGTATCGAGCACCGGCGCGAGGAGCGCATGCGCGGCGAGCTTCGAGATCCCGTCCGCGAGGCCGACCGCGAGCCGCACGGTCGGCTGGCTGGCCGCCGCGCGCACTTCGTCGGGAATCAGCCGGCCCATCTCGAAGATGACCTCCGCACGCGCATACGCGGCCTGGCCGGCGTCGGTCATCGCGACACCGCGCCCGGCCGGGCGCAGCAACTGGTGGCCGAGCGACTTTTCCAGTTCGCGGACCTGCGCGCTGATCGTCTGCACGGCCATGTCGAGCCGCTCGGCGGCCCGCGCGAAGCCGCCTTCCTTCACCACGACCCAGAAATAGTACAGGTGTCGAAAATTCAGCATCGGATCGTTATTTCGTAAAAACCGAACCAAAGATCAGATTCTCTCTGATTTTTTCGAAGTCGTGGGGTGACTATCATCGGGCTTTCCACCTTCGAATCGGCCCTTTTCATGGACTACCTGCTGACGCTTGCCGCCGACCCCGCCGTCTGGGCCGCGCTCCTGACGCTCGTCGTGATGGAAGTCGTGCTCGGCATCGACAACCTGATCTTCATCTCGATCCTCAGCAACAAGCTGCCCGAAGCGCAGCGCGCCCGCACACAGCGCCTCGGCATCGCGCTCGCACTCGTGATGCGCCTCGCGCTGCTCGGCAGCGTCGCGTGGATCGCGAGCCTGACCGAACCCGTGTTCACGCTGTTCGATCACGCGTTCTCGTGGCGCGACATGATCCTGCTGTCGGGCGGCCTGTTCCTCGTGTGGAAGGCAACCACCGAGATCCATCACCACGTGTCGCATGACGGCGACGGCGCGGGCGCGTCCGGCGGCGCGGCCGGCCTGACGATGTGGGCCGCGATCGGCCAGATCGTGATGCTCGACATCGTGTTCTCGATCGACAGCATCGTGACCGCGATCGGCATGACCGAGCACGTCCCGATCATGTTCGTCGCGGTGATCGTCGCGGTGTCCGTGATGCTGTTCGCCGCCCAGCCGCTCGCACGTTTCATCGACCGCAACCCGACCATCGTGATGCTCGCGCTGTCGTTCCTCGTCGTGATCGGCATGACGCTGATCGCGGAAGGCTTCGGGTCGCACGTGCCGAAGGGCTATATCTACGCGGCCATGGCGTTCTCGGCGTTCGTCGAGGGCATGAACATGCTGGCGCGGCGTGCGAAGGCGAAGCGCGTGGCGCGGCGCGAAGGTCATTGAGCCAAGCGGGCGGGACGTGGCCCGCCCGCGATTCGGAATGTCCGACGAAAGGAGAAACGCGATGAAATGTCCGGTCTACAAGACGCCCGACCTGCTGATGGCCGAGCGGCAATCGATCGAGATCGACTACTGTCCGACGTGCCGCGGCGTGTGGCTCGATCGCGGCGAACTCGACAAGCTGATCGCGCGCGAAACCGGCGACGGGCCGGCGCGCCGCGACGAGGTGCCGGTGCGGCACGATGCGCAGGCGCCGCGCGGGCGTGACGACGGCTGGGGGCGCGACGGCCGCGTGCCCGACGACCGTTACCGGCACGACGGCCGGCGTCGCAAGAAGTCGGTGTTCGACCTGTTCGATTTCGATTGAACGCGACGGCGAGCGTGTACTGCTCGGCACATCGAAAAAAAGCCCCGCCGCGCGTCATGCCCGGCGGGGCTTCGTCATTCGTCATTCGTCATGCGCGTCGCGTGACGAACACGCGCCGACGTTACGCGTTGCCGGCCGTCACGTCGATGCGGCGCGGGCGCGTTTCCTCGCGGCGCGGAATCGTCAGCGTGAGCACGCCGTCGCGCAGGCCCGCATCGATCCGCGACGTGTCGAGGTCGGGGCTCAGCACGAACGTGCGCACGTAGCGCGGCGCGCGGACTTCGGCGTGACGCACGCGCAGGTCGGCCGGCGTGTCGATGCGTGTGTCGGCTTCGATCGTCAGCGTGTTGTCGTGCACCTTCACGTCGAGGTTTTCGCGCGGCACGCCGGGCAGGTCGGCACGCAGCGTGACGCGCTGCCTGTCTTCGACGATATCGACGGCCGGCGTGATCGCGGGCCGGCGCACGGCTTCGGCGGCGGCTGCCTGCGCGGCACCGGTCTGGCGTTCGGTCAGGGTCTGGCTCTGGCTCGTATTCATATCGTTCTCCTGAAGGTTACTGAACGGTGATCGCGCGCGGCTTCGAGGCCTCGCGCCGGCCGACGCGAATCAGCAGGCAGCCGTTCTCATAGCGGGCGCTGACGTTGTCGGCGTCCGCGTTCTGCGGCAGCTCGACCACGCGGCGGAACGCGCCGTGAAAGCGCTCCTGCGCGTAGGTGCGTACGTCGTCGCCGGCGTCGTGCGGTGCGGGTTTGCGCTCGCCGCTGATCGTCAGCAGGTCCTTGTCGATCGAGACGTCGAAGTCGGCCGCGGCCATGCCGGGAGCGAACGCGACGATCTCGATCGCGTCGTCGGTCGCGCCGACGTTCAGCGCGGGGAACGCGCTCGGACGCACCGCGCGGATGCCGGTCGGGGGCTCGCCGAACAGGCTCGCCATCTGCCGCTGTACCCGGGCGAACTCGTCGAACAGGTCGTGACCGAAATGAATACCGCTCATGAGGATCCTCCGGAACATGAGACGCGAAAGACACGATGGCGCGACGCCGATGGCGAGTGCGACGCACGGTTTTCCGCTGAGTCGAAACGGGGGCAGTGCGCGTGACGGGCACTGCCTGGCAACGGGTAATTAGAGGCCGCCGCGGTCGTTTTCAAGAGGGAAAGTGCAATCGGCATCAACGCGTCGTGACGGGGATCGATGCGACAATCGTCGCGCTATCCACAGACCACGGAGACGGAACGGACATGGAGATTCAACGCATCGCGATCGTCGGGGCCGGCGTGATCGGCGCGAGCTGGGCGGCTTTCTATCTGTCGAAGGGCTTCGACGTCGTCGCGACCGATCCCGCACCACAGGCCGACGCGCGGCTGCGCGACGCGCTCGCGGCCTTCCTCGGCGAGCGGGCCGCCGAACTTTCCGCGCGGCTGTCGTTCGACGCCGATCTCGTGCGCGCGCTCGACGGCGTCGATTTCGTGCAGGAAAACGGCCCCGAGCGGCTCGACCTGAAGCGCGCGCTGTACCGGCAGATGGACGACGTGCTGCCCGCGCGCGTGCCGATCGCGTCGAGCTCGTCGGGCCTGAAGATGTCCGAGATCCAGACCGCGTGCGACAGGCATCCGGAACGCTGCCTGATCGCGCATCCGTTCAACCCGCCGCACCTGATTCCGCTCGTCGAGCTGGTCGGCGGCAGCGCGACCGACCCGAGCGTGATCGCGCGCGTGAAGGCGTTCTACGACGCACTCGGCAAGCAGACGATCGTGCTCAACAAGGAGATGACCGGCCACGTCGCGAACCGGCTCGCGGCCGCGCTGTTTCGCGAGGTGTATCACCTCGTCGGCGAAGGCGTGGTGAGCGTCGCCGATGCGGACAAGGCGGTCGCGTGGGGGCCGGGCCTGCGCTGGGGCTTGATGGGGCAGTGCCTGACCTATCACCTCGGCGGTGGCGCGGGCGGGATCGCACACTTCCTCGAACACCTGTCGGGGCCGATCACGACGTGGTGGGACGACCTCGGCACGCCGTCGTTCGATCCGGCCGTCGATCGCAAGCTGAACGACGAACTGCGCGCGATCCAGGGCGAGCGTTCGATGCAGGAACTGGCGGCCGAGCGCGACCGGCTGCTCGTCGAGCTGATCGACGCGCGCCGCCGCAGCTTCCTGCCCTGAGCGCGTCGCCGCGCGGCGTTCCGGTCGCGCCGGGAAGGCTATTGCTGCAGGGCCGTTTGCGGTGCCGGCTGCGGCGTCTGCGCGAGCCACGCGGGCAGCGCGGCCTGCACCAGTTCGCGATTGCGCGCGCGCGTCGCGGTATCCGGCGGATAGTTACCGTCGTTGGTCGGCAATTCGCCGTCGAGGTAGGCCTGCTTCAGCTGGGCGACGACTTCCGCGCGCGTGAGGCCCTGCGCGGGGGCGGCGGCATCGGTTTGCGCAAAGGCGGGGGACAGCAGCGCGGCTGCGGCGGCCGCGACGGCGATTCGCACGACGTTCATGGTGTGCTCCGATCAAGGGGACGGGACAGCGGACGCGCGGCACACTGCCGTGCGTTCCGATGCGGCCCATTGTCGCGAGCGGGGACTGCGCGGACGCTGACGCGTTCCGGGCAAGATGGTCAGTTGCGCGCGAACACCGCGGCGGCGTTGGCGTGAAGGCGGCAGCCAGCCTTACAGCTCGGCCGCCGCCGCGATCAGCGTCGCTTCGAGCGCGAGCGTCGAGCGCGACGCGGCCGCCGGCCGGTCGATCACGTATTCGAGTTCGCCGAGTTCGGGGAGCCCCGCGTCGAGCCGCGCGAGCCCGGCCGGAATCACGTAGCCGGCGAACGCGCTGACGCCGAGCCCCGCGCTCGCGGCCGCGCGCAGCACCGCGATGCTGCTGCTCACGACGGCGATCCGGTAAGGGCGGCCGACCGCCTCGAGCGACTCGAGCACGCGGCGGCGCGATACGCTCGGCTCCGGATGCATCGCGAGCGGCAGCACGGCCTCGTGGCCGGTGATCCGCGAATCGGGGCCGGTGCACCAGTACAGCGGTTCGCTGCGGATCACGCGGCCGCGCCGGCTGCCCGCGACGCGTTTCGCGAACACGAGGTCGTGACGGCCTTCGTCGAGCGCATCGAACAGGTCGCCCGACAGCCCGGTCGAGATCGCCAGCTCGACTTCCGGATTGCGCTGCACGAAGCTCGCGAGCGCGGCCGTCAGGTGCGCGGACGCGAAATCCTCCGACATCGCGAGCCGCACCTTGCCCGACAGCGGCGGGCCACACACCGACGTGACGGCCTCGTCCATCAGCTCGAGGATGCGCACCGCGTAGCGGAACAGTGCATCGCCGTGCTGCGACAGGTGCACGTTGCGCGTGTCGCGCTCGAACAGCGGCCGGTCGAGCAGCTCCTCGAGGCGGCGAATGTGCTGGCTGACGGTCGACTGCGACAGGCTCACGCGTTCGGACGCGGCGGTGAAACTGCCGGACTGGGCGACGGCGACGAAGCTGCGCAGCAGCTCGGGCGGTAATGGACGCATTGCTAAATCCACTGAATCGGTTTCGACAACTTCATAAATGGCCGGATGGTGCGGCGCTAGTATCGGATCACGCGCTGGTGCGGCCCATGCAAACGGGGCGCACCGGACGCGTAGCCCGTGTCGCGCCGCCGGCTCCATCGGTCAGTCTAAGCCATCCGGCGTCCGGCCCGAAACCGCATCATCCCATCGACCGCCTGAGAACGCGCTCGCACGACGAGCCGCCGGGCCGCGGCGCCCCGCCGCAGGAGACACCCAGTCCGCGCCCGGAACCGGCATGCGGGCCCGACTCCCGCACGCGTCAGGCACCCGTCACGAAGAGACTGGAGACGACTCATGATCATCTACGGAACCGCGCTGCTGGCGTTCTGCCATCTGGCCGGACTGTTCCTCGGCGACCTGCTGGGCGCAGCGATCGGCGTGAAGACCAACGTCGGCGGCGTCGGCATCGCGATGCTGCTGCTGATCTGCCTGCGCCTGTGGCTGCACCGGCGCGGCTGGCTGCCGAAGGAGACCGAGGCCGGCGTCGGTTTCTGGGGCGCGATGTACATCCCGGTCGTCGTCGCGATGGCCGCGAACCAGAACGTCGTCGCCGCGCTGAAGGGCGGGCCGGTCGCGCTGCTCGCCGCCATCGGCGCGGTCGCGATCTGCGCATGCTGCATCGCGGTACTCGTGCGCACCGGGCGCGACGACACGGCCTTCGCGGGCATTCCCCAATTCGAAGAACAGTAACGGAGGCCGCCATGCTGCAGATGCTCGAAAAAACCGTCGCCCACAACGGGCTCGTCGCGTCGTTCGCGCTGGTCGGCCTGATCATGTGGCTGTCGTCGCTCGTGTCGCGCAAGCTCACCTTCGGCCGCGTGCACGGCTCCGCGATCGCGATCGTGATCGGCCTCGTGCTTGCGTACGTCGGCGGCGCGTTCACCGGCGGCGAGAAGGGGCTGGCCGACGTCAAGCTGTTCGCCGGCGTCGGCCTGATGGGCGGCGCGATGCTGCGCGATTTCGCGATCGTCGCGACCGCGTTCGAAGTGCAGCCGACCGAGGCGCGCAAGGCCGGCCTCGTCGGCGTCGTGTCGCTGCTGCTCGGCACCGTGCTGCCGTTCATCGTCGGCGCGTGCATCGCGCGCGCGTTCGGCTATACCGATGCGGTCAGCATGACGACCATCGGCGCGGGCGCGGTCACCTACATCGTCGGGCCCGTCACGGGCGCCGCGATCGGCGCGAGCTCCGACGTGATCGCGCTCAGCATCGCGACAGGCCTCGTGAAGGCGATCATCGTGATGGTCGGCACGCCGGTCGCGGCGAACTTCATGGGCCTGAAGACGCCGCGCTCCGCGATGATCTTCGGCGGCCTCGCCGGCACCGTGAGCGGCGTGAGCGCGGGCCTCGCGGCGACGGATCGCCGGCTCGTGCCGTACGGCGCGCTGGTCGCGACGTTCCATACCGGCGTCGGCTGCCTGCTCGGGCCGTCGGTGCTGTTCTTCACGACGCGCGCGCTGGTCGGCGCATAGCCGCCCAAGCGTGCGATCCGGGCGACCGGTGCGCAAGCGCCGGCGCGCGCGGGCCGCGGCGGGGCCGCATCCATCGCGGCGTCCTCTGAGTCGCATTCGTCAACATCATCAATCGGCGGCGGCGCCAGGCTTAGAATGCCGCTGAACCATCGAAGCGGGAGAACTGTTCATGACGGGATGGAATCACGCGCGGCAGGCGCGCGATGCACGCCTCACGGCCGGCGCGGCTTTCGCGTGGCCCAAGGCCACTTCCTCCGGGGCGCGCGGCAAGCGGGTCGATGCGCGCGACACCGTCGCGTTGCTCGAAGCGGTGCTGCGGCCCGGCGACCGCGTTTGCCTCGAAGGCGACAACCAGAAGCAGGCCGACCTGCTCGCCACCGCGCTCGCCGACGTCGACAGCGCGAAGATCCACGACCTGCACATGGTGCAGTCGGGCGTCGTGCTGCCCGAGCATCTCGACGTGTTCGAGCGCGGCATCGCGAAGCGTCTCGACTTCGCGTATTCGGGCCCGCAGTCGCAGCGCATCGCGAAGCTGCTGTTCGGCGGCAAGATCGCGCTCGGCGCGGTGCACACCTATCTTGAACTGTTCGCCCGCTACTTCATTGATCTCACGCCGCAGGTCGCGCTGATCGCGGCGGTCAGCGCCGATGCCGACGGCAACCTGTACACCGGCCCGAACACGGAAGACACGCCGACCGTCGTCGAAGCCACCGCGTTCAAGGACGGCATCGTGATCGCGCAGGTCGACCGCATCGTCGACAAGGTGCCGCGCGTCGACATTCCGGGCGATCGCGTGCATTTCGTCGTCGAGGCCGGCCGGCCGTTCTACGTCGAGCCGCTGTTCACGCGCGACCCGGCCGCGATCACCGAGACCCAGATCCTGACCGCGATGCTCGCGATCAAGGGCATCTACGAACCGTACGGGATCAAGCGCCTGAACCACGGGATCGGCTTCAACACGGCCGCGATCGAGCTGCTGCTGCCGACCTACGGCGCGAAGCTCGGGCTGAAGGGCAAGGTCTGCACGCACTGGGCGCTCAATCCGCACCCGACGCTGATTCCCGCGATCGAATCGGGCTGGGTCGAGCAGGTTCACTGCTTCGGCTCCGAAGTCGGGATGGACGACTACATCCGCGCGCGCTCCGACGTGTGGTTCACGGGCCCCGACGGGTCGCTGCGCTCGAACCGCGCGTTCTGTCAGACCGCAGGCCTCTATGCGTGCGACATGTTCATCGGTTCGACGCTGCAGATCGACCTGTCGGGTCATTCGTCGACGGTCACGGCCGAGCGCATCGCCGGGTTCGGCGGCGCGCCGAACATGGGCAGCGACGCGCGCGGGCGGCGTCACCCGAGCGCGCCGTGGCTGAAGGCCGGCGCGGAGGCCGACCCCGACACGCCGGCGGCGCTCAGGCGCGGCCGCAAGCTCGTCGTGCAGATCGGCGAGACGTTCGGCGACAAGAACGTGCCGATGTTCGTCGAGAAGCTCGACGCGCTGAAGCTCGCCGACAAGCTGCAGCTCGACCTCGCGCCGATCATGGTCTACGGCGACGACGTCACGCACATCGTCACCGAGGAAGGGATCGCGAACCTGCTGATGTGCCGCGACAAGGACGAACGCGAGCATGCGATCCGCGGCGTGGCCGGCTATACGGAAGTCGGCCGCGGCCGCGATCGCAGGCTGGTCGAGCGGCTGCGCGAGCGCGGCGTGATCCGCCGCCCGGAGGATCTCGGTATCGATCCGCTCGACGCCGACCGCCGCTGGCTTGCCGCGCGCTCGATCAAGGATCTCGTGCACTGGTCGGGCGGCCTGTATGCGCCGCCGGCCCGGTTCCGCAACTGGTGAGGACAAGGGCATGGAACAGTTGAACTATCGCTTCACCGCGCGCGAACGCGCGCAGGGCGAACTGGCCACGGCGCTCGTCGGCGTGGTCGCGTCCGGCAATCTCGAGGTGCTCGTCGAGCGCGTGCTGCCGGGCAACGAATGCGAGATCGATATCCGCACCGCGGCGGTCGGTTTCGGCGCGGTGTGGCAGGCCGTCGTGTCGGACTTCGTCGAACGGCGCGCGCCGGGCGGCCTGAAGCTGTCGATCAACGACGGCGGCGCGCGGCCCGACATGGTGTCGCTGCGGCTCGCGCAAGCCGTGCGCGCGATCGAGGGAGGCGCATGATGACCGACGCGATCCACGACGCACCCGCATTCGTCGCGAACCGCGCGAGCTGGTACGAAGCGTCGGCGCGCCAGCGCGTCGACGGGCTGCTCGACGCGGGCAGCTTCACCGAATTTCTCGGGCCGGGCGATCGTGTGACGAGCCCGCACCTGCCGCTGTTCGACCTGCCGCAGCAGTTCGACGACGGGATGGTGGTCGGCCGCGGCCGGCTCGACGGCACGCCGGTGTTGATCGCCGCGCAGGAGGGCCGCTTCATGGGCGGCGCGTTCGGCGAAGTGCACGGCGCGAAGCTCACGGGGCTGCTGCGTGCGGCGCGCGACCTCGGCACGCCGGTGCTGATCCTGTTCGATACGGGTGGCGTGCGGCTGCAGGAAGCGAATGCGGGCGAACTGGCGATCGCCGAGATCATGCGTGCGCTCGTCGAGGCGCGTGCGGCCGGCGTGCCGGTGATCGGGCTGATCGGCGGGCGCGCGGGCTGCTACGGCGGCGGCGGCCTGCTCGCCGCCTGCTGTTCGGCGCTCGCGGTGTCCGAGCAGGGGCGCATCAGCGTGTCGGGGCCCGAGGTGATCGAGACCAATCGCGGCGTCGAGGAATTCGATGCGAAGGACCGTGCGCTGATCTGGCGCACGATGGGCGGCAAGCACCGCCGGCTGATCGGCGGCGCGGACCGCTACGTGGCCGATACGCCCGACGCGTTTCGCGCGGCCGCGCTCGACCTGATCGGCCGTGCGCCGAAATTCGACGCGGCGATGCTGCGCGCGGAGCAGTCGCGTCTCGAAGCGCGCGTCGAACGGTTCGGCGCATGCAAGGACGCGCTCGACGTGTGGCGCGCGCTCGGCGCGAGCGAGCCGGAAACGATTCCCGGCATGTCCGACGGTGAATTCGCGAAGCTCGCCGATCAACTGCAGGAGCCGCAGCATGACGCTCGATGAAGTACTGACCTCGCTGTTCCCGAACGGCCACGCGATCACGCGAACCGGCGGCTTGCTGGCGGGCCACGCTGATCTGACCGGCACGCGCGTCGACGTGATCGGCGTCGCCGACCGGCTGCCGTTCGGCATCGACGAAGCCGTGACGCTCGCGTCGCACGTGCTCGACACGATCGGGCGCGGCGGCGACACGCCGATTCTCGTGCTCGTCGACAGCGACAGCCAGCGGATGAGCAAGCGCGACGAACTGCTCGGCCTGAACGAAGGCTTGTCGCATCTCGCGAAATGCCTGATGCACGCGGAGCTCGCCGGGCACCGGACGATCGGCCTGCTGTACGGCCATACGGCCGCGGGCGCGTTCATCGCGACCGCGCTCGCGACGCGCACGCTGCTCGCGTTGCCGGGCGCGGAGCCGGAAGTGATGGACCTCCCGTCGATGTCGCGCGTGACGAAGCTGCCGATCGACGTGCTGAAGGAGATGGCGCGCTCGACGCCGGTGTTCGCGCCGGGGCTCGACAATCTCGTGAAGATGGGCGCCGTCGACGCCGTGCTCGACCCGGCACGCGCGCTCGACGCGCAGGTCGCCGAATGGCTCGGCAAGCCGGCCGATCGCAACGACGTGCGTGCGGCGCGCGGCCGGCCGGTCGCGGCCGACGTCACGCGCCGTGTCGAGGCACTCGCGCGTGCCGCACGCTGACACGCCGCTGCGCCGCCACACGCTCGTCACGCTGACGGCGGCAGGGTGGGGCGCGGCCTGCGCGCGCGATCCCGCGCTGGCGGCCGATCCGCTCGTGCAGGCGTGGGCCGCGCACGGCTGGCCGCTGATCGTGCGCCGCGCGTCGCCCGACGAGGCCGATGCGGGGCGCATCCCGCTCGGCTTGCCGCTGCCGCCTTCGGCGGGCAAGCGGCGCATTGCAATGAACGTCGCCGCCGACGCCCTCGCGTCGGTCGGTCCGCTGCCCACGCTCGCCGATGTGCTCGCTGTCGCGCCCGACGCATGGCACGCGACGCTGCGCGACCTGGCTGCGCTCGGCGCCCGCTGCGGCGTGCAGGGCCGCGTATTCGGCAGCCTCGCATGGCAGGCGCTGACGGGCGAGCGCTACCTGAGCGCGTCGTCCGATCTCGACCTCGTGTTTCCGCTGCCTGACGCCGCATCGCTCGCCGCGCTGCTCGACGGCCTGGCGACACTCGATGAACACGCGCCGATGCGCATCGACGGCGAACTGCTGCGCGACGACGGCGCCGGCGTGAACTGGCGCGAGCTGCATGCGCGGCTGCCTGAAGTCGCGGTCAAGACGGCGATCGCCGTCGAATTGATGCCTGCCGACGCATTCACCGGAGGCACGCGATGAGTGCGTGGGCCGCCTGCCGCGCGCCGGCGCCGTCCGATGCCGAGCGCATCGCCGAACTCGCCGAGCACAGCCTCGTGCTGGAAATCGACACCTATCCGAAGCCGGGCCTCGTCAGTCACGTCGACACCGGCAGTCACGCGGACATGGATGCCATGATGTTCGTGCGCAGCGCGGCCGTGCTGCGGCCGTACTTCGCGGAGCTCGCCGAAGCCGGTGCGCGTGACGCCGACATGGCCGTGCTGCGCAAGATCGGGCTGCGCGCGGAACACGCGATGCTTGCCGCGACCGGCGGCGTCAACACGCATCGCGGCGCGATCTTCGGGCTCGGGCTGCTGTGCGCGGCCGCCGGCCGCCGCACGGTGCCGGGCACCGCGGCACGCACGCTGACGCTCGGCGCGTTCGTCGCGCGGCGCTGGGGCACTGAGATCCTCGGCGGCCCGCGGCTGCCCGACAGTCACGGCGAGCGCGCGAGCCGCCGCTACGGCGTCGGCGGCGCGCGTCGCGAGGCGGCCGACGGGTTCACGACCGTGTACGACGTCGGGCTGCCGGCCCTGCGCCGCGCGCAACGCCGCGTGCCGGACGATCCGGAGGCCGCGCGCGTCGACGCCTGCTTCGCGCTGATCGCCGCGCTCGACGATACGAACCTGCTGCACCGCGGCGGGCAGGCCGGCCTCGATTTCGCGCGCGCCACGGCACGCGCATTCGTTGCCCGCGGCGGCATCCGCGCCCGCGACTGGCGACTGCGAGCGGCCGCCGCGCACCGCGCGTTCGTCGCGCGCCGGCTGAGCCCGGGCGGCGCGGCCGACCTGCTGGCGATGAGCGTGTTCGTCGATGCGCTCGAGACGAACGAGGCGGGACGATGACGCTGGCGATCCTCTGTTCGGGGCAAGGTGCGCAGCGTGCGGACATGTTCGAGCTGACCGGCGCGGTGCCGCAAGCCGATGCGCTGTTCGCGCACGCCGGCCGGCTCCTCGGCGACGATCCGCGCGACTGGGTGCGGCACGCCGAACCGGATGCGCTGCGCGAGAACCGCGCTGCGCAGATCCTCTGCACGGTGCAGGCGCTTGCGGCGACGATGTTGCTCGAGGCGATGTGGCCGCGGCGTCGTTGCGTCGCGGGGTACAGCGTCGGCGAAGTCGCATCGTGGAGCGTCGCGGGGATGATCGATCCGCACGATGCGCTGGCGCTGGCCGAGGCGCGCGCGCGCGCCATGGATGCCGCGAGCGGCGGCGATGAACGGATGGCATTCGTGCGCGGGCTCACGCGTGCGCGGCTCGCGCAACTCTGCGACGGCCGCGATGCGGCGATCGCGATCGCCAATCCGGGCGATGCTTACGTGCTGGCCGGGCGGCAGGCCGACGTCGCCGCGGTGGCCGACGCCGCCGCACGCGACGGTGCGCTGCGTGTCGCGCCCGTGTGCGTGCGGATCGCGTCGCACACGCACCGGCTCGCGGCGGCGGTGCCCGCGTTTCGCGCATCGCTGGCCGCTGTCAACGTGCGCCGGCCGCCGCCCGGCACGCGACTGTTTTCGGGGATCGACGGCGCGTCGGTGCTCGATGTCGACGCCGGGCTCGACAAGCTTGCGCGCCAGATCGCGGAGCCGGTCGAGTGGGCGGCCTGCCTGGCCGCGTGCGTCGAGGCCGGCGCGACCGCGTTTCTCGAACTCGGCCCGGGCCGCGCACTGGCCGAGATGGCGGGCAGCGCGTATCCGGCGCTGCCGGCACGCAGCGTCGCGGATTTCCGTTCCGTCGACGGTATCGCGAGCTGGCTCGCGCGCGTCGCGGCCGGCTGACCGGCGGCGGGCGAGCGGCCGGATCACGCGCCGCAACCGCTTCGAATCCGCGTCGAATCCAGTTCGAAATCTGCCTGCCGACCGGTCGTTCCGCGCCGGGTGTTGCGCCGGCGCAGCAGCGCTGCAGCAGGCGCTTGTCAAGCGAATTGGCGTCGCTACAATGGCGCCCGCCATGAGACCAGCCGCCTTCCTCGTCGCCGCGCTTTGCTGTGCGGCGACCGCCCACGCCAGCCCGATTCCGTCCGACGCCGCCGCGGTCGGCAGGTACTTTTCGTATGACAATGCGGCGGCCGACGCGACCGTCGACCTGATCGGTCAGGCACAGCGCCGCGTGCTGCTGGCCGGCTACGCGTACGTGCCGCCCGCGGTCGCGGCGGCGCTGCGCGCGGCGCGTTCGCGCGGGATCGACGTACGGGTCGTGCTGGTGCGCTCGCCGCGTGCGGGCAAGTACAGCGGCGCGGGCTATCTGAAATCGGCCGGCATCGACGTCGCGATCGATTCGCGGCACGGCGACCCCGCACCGCGTTTCGTGATCGTCGACGACAGCGTCGCGCTGACGACGCTGTCCGACGACGCGGCCGCGCACGCGGAAACGGTCAACGTGTTCCAGCGCGCGCCGGAACTCGCGCAGTCGTACGCGCAGTCGTTCTGGCGGCTGTATCGGCAGGCCGGCGGGCTCTGAGCGCGTGACGGCAGCCCGCCCCGGGCGAACGCCATCCATCCTTGTCAGTGCCGCGATCCGCCTGCCGCGCACGCCGGTATGACCCCGCTTGCATCGGCGTGTCCGATGAACCATGCTCGTTGAACAGGTGCCGGCGCGCAGGTCGCGCATCCGGCCCAACGGCAGGGAGCCGATCTTGACCGAGTGTTTTGCCGATCGCGCCGACGCGGGTCGTCAGCTTGCGCTCGCGCTGCACGACTATGCGGGGCGTCGCGACGTCGTCGTGCTCGCGCTGCCGCGCGGCGGCGTACCGGTTGCATTCCCGATCGCGCAGGCGCTGCGCGCGCCGCTCGACGTGCTGGTCGTGCGCAAGCTCGGCATGCCCTCTGATCCCGAATTCGCGATCGGCGCGATCGCGACCGGCGGGGCGATCCACCTGCAGCACGCGGCGATCCGCGCGATGGGCGTGTCCGATTCCCAGCTGGCCGACGTGATCGTGCGCGAGACCGCCGAACTGCAGCGCCGCGACACGCTGTATCGCGGCGCGCGGCCGCCGCTGCCGGTCGACGGCCGCATCGCGATCGTCGTCGACGACGGCATCGCGACCGGCGCGTCGATGCGCGTCGCACTGCAGGCGCTGCGCAAGCGCCATCCCGCGCGCATCGTGGTCGCCGCACCCGTCGCGCCGGCCGGCGCCCAGCATGCGTTCGACGATCTGGCCGATGCGTTCGTGACGGTGTCGCAGCCGCTGCGCTTCTTCGGGATCAGCCAGTTCTACGCGCGTTTCGACCAGACCGGCGACGACGAGGTGCGCGCGCTCCTCGATGCTGCCCGCGGGCCGGACGACGACCTCACGTCCGCCTGACCCGGCGCCGGCGCGATCCCGGGCGAACGGCTTCGGCCTGCGCGAACATGCGCTGCAGCGCCGGATGGACGTTGCCGTGCCAGCGCGCGCCCGTGAACAGCCCGTAGTGATCGCAATCGTCGATATCGAGACGCTGGCGCTCGCCGGCCTTGAGGCCGCGGCACATGTCGAGTGCCGCATGCGTCTGGCCGGCGCCGGTGACGGCGTCGCAACCGCCTTCGACCGTCAGCAGCGCGACGCCGCGCAGCGCGGCCGGCTCCACGCGCTGGCCGCCGACTTGCCACGTGCCGTTCGCGAGGCACATCCGCTGGAACACGATATCGACGGTGTCCAGGAAGTATTCGGCCGGCATGTCGAGCAGCGCCGTGTATTCGCGCAGCGCGCGCCGCGCGTCCGCCAGCGCCGTCAGGTCGAAGTGCGACGCGGCGCGCGCGTAGTCCTCGATCAGCGTCAGGAAGCGTTGCGGATACAGCAGCGCGATCTCGCCCTGCTGAAGATAGGTCGGGAACACGTGCCGGCCACGGCCGGGGAAGCGGGGCGGCACGATGTCGATCAGGTGGCGGCGGCACCACGCGAGCGAACGGGACGCGGCCGTGGTGCCGAGCGTGGTCGGGTTGATGCGTGCGTCGAGCGGCCCGCCGATCAGCGTGACGCTCGCGGGCGGTGCGTGGCCGCGCGCGGCGCGCAGCGCGAGTGCGCCGAGCGCGGGAACGGTGGCCTGGCATACGGCGACGACATGCAGCGGCCGGTCGTCGCGGGCGAGCGCGTCGACGAAGCCGTCGAGCGTCGCCACGTACTCGTCGAGCCCGAAGCGGCCCGCCGCGAGCGGGACGTCGCGCGCATTGACCCAGTCGGTCACGCAGACGTCGCCGTCCGCGAGCAGCGCCTCGACGGTCTCCCGCATCATCACGGCCGCGTGCCCCGCTAGCGGCGCGCACAGCAGCACCGCGCGCCGCGCATCGTCGCGTGCGAAGCGCCGCAACTGGCAGAACGGCGTGCGCGCGACGATCCGCTCGTCGACGGCCGGCCGCCGGATCTCGAAGCGCGGCGGCCCGGCGGCCGGCCCGAGGAGCGGTTCGAACAGGTCGTCGTAGCACGACGACACGGCGTGCGGCAGCGTCGCGGCGGGCCATACGTCGAACGCGTGGCGCGTCGCTTCGCGCCAGGCGCGCATCCATTCCCGCTGCTGCTCGACGACGTCGTACCACATGGCGAACCTCGAGGCGGAAGGGGGATGAATCTGCATTATGGTCACTCCGGGCGCGCAGCGGGTGTCGGAAACGTGACCGGACGACGCGGATTTCGCCGCGCGTTTCGGCGGCATCGCGCTAGGCACCGGCGCACAGCGCTGCTACAGTCGTCGGTCCCATTCCCTCAAGCGGAGCGTTTGCGATGAAGCTGATCGGCATGCTGGATTCCCCGTTCGTGCGCCGTGTCGCCATATCGGCGAAGCTGCTCGACCTGCCGTTCGAACACGAGTCGGTCTCGGTGTTTCGTCAGTTCGACCGGTTCCGGTCGTTCAGCCCGGTCGTGAAGGCGCCGACGCTCGTGACCGACGACGGTGCGACGCTGATCGATTCGTCGCTGATCGTCGACTACCTCGACCATCGCGTCGCGCCGGAGCGGCGCCTGTTGCCCGACGCCGCCGACGCGCGGCTGCGCACGCTGGTGCCGGTGGGCCTCGCGCTGGCGGCGGCCGAGAAGACGGTGCAGGTGGTGTACGAGCACGCTTTGCGGCCGACCGACAAGCAGCACGCGCCCTGGCTCGAGCGCGTGCTGAGCCAGCTCGAGGCTGCGTACGGCGAACTCGAGCCGCTCGTCGCGGCCGCGAACGGCTGGTTCGGCGGCGCGCGGCTGCTGCAGTCCGACGTGACCGTCGCCGTCGCCTGGCGCTTCACGCAATTCATGGAAGCCGATTACCCGGCGCTCGCGCGGATCGATCCGGCCCGGTATCCGGCGCTGGCCGCGCATTCGGCGCGTGCGGAAGCGCTGCCGGCGTTTGTCGAGACGCCGCTCGCCTGAACCCGGCGTCGATCGCGGCGGCACCGGAACGACGGCGGGCGAGGGCGGCGCGTCCGGCCCCGCCGCGTCGGAACCGGGCCGGCATTCTGCGCGTATCGACCCAACCGCAGTCCGCGGCGCGTCCGACCGCGCGTTATTGTTCGGCGCGACGTGCTGAAAACCACGTCGCGCCGCTGCGTCTTATGCGCCCGCGCGCTCGTGCGCTGCCCGCCCGGCCCCGTCCGGCAAGGACGTGCCGATTGTTCTCCGCCGCTGACAAGTGACTTCGCATTCGCGCTGTTTATCCGGATGCGGGCCGTCCCTAGAATCCACTCCATCGAATATGCATTGCCTGATGGAGCCGATGATGAGAGCGCTGATCGAATCGAGTTTGTACCACCCGTCCGTCGTGTTGCCGCTTGCCGCGCTGACGCAGCTGATGGTCGAGCGCGACTTCAATCTCGGCCAGGTCGGCCTGATCGTCGCCGCGCGCGGCGCCCAGGCAGCCGTGTCGCGTTCGCGTGCGCTGATCTTCTGCCGCCACTGCGAAGCGCACGCATGAACCCGCGTCGCATCGTCGGATGAAAAAACGCCCGGCCGGCGCAAGCCGGTCGGGCGGATCGGGTTCGATCAGGCCCCGGCTTCGGCCGGGGCTTTTTCATGGGCGAGCGGGCGACGCTCAGGCGCGCGCGGGCGACACGACGCCGTAGATTTCCGCGTCGTCTTCCTCGCGCAGCTGGCGCGCCAGCTGGTGTGCCTCGCGGCGCGACGCGACGGCCGGCGGCGAGCCCTTGAGCGGCTGGCGTGCGGTTTCGGCGAGTGCGACGACCGACACGATGCCGATCACGGCCGCGCCCATCATGTAGTACGCGGGCATCATCAGGTTGTGGGTCACGTCGACGAGCCACGCGGTGACGAGCGGCGTCGTGCCGCCGAACAGCGACACCGATACGTTGAAGCCGATCGCGAGCGCGCCGTAGCGGATCTCGGTCGGGAACAGCGCCGGCAGCGCCGACGGCATCACGCCGGTGAAGCACGACAGCAGCACGCCGAGGATCAGGAGGCCGCCGAACACCGACGCGGTGGTGCCCGCATGAATCAGCATCATCGACGGAATCGACAGCGCGAGCAGGCCGACGCAGCCGGCCAGCATCACGGGCTTGCGGCCGACCTTGTCCGACAGGCGGCCGGCGGCGAGCGTCAGCGGCATCATCAGCACCATCACGATCAGCACCAGCACGAGGCTGTGCGACTCGTCGAAGTGCAGCGTCGACGACATGAAGCTCGGCAGGTACGACAGCACCATGTAGTCGGTCACGTTGAAGATCAGCACGAGGCCGACGCAGAGCAGCAGCGCGCGCCAGTTGCGCATCAGCGTCTCGCGGAAGCGCGCTTTCGGCACGGCCTTGTCCTGCGCTTCGCGCTCCTCGGCCTGGCGCTTGAACGCCGGCGTTTCCTCGAGCTTCATCCGGATGTACAGGCCGATCAGGCCGAGCGGGCCCGCGATCAGGAACGGCACGCGCCAGCCCCACGACAGCAGCGCTTCCTGCGACAGCGACGCGGTGAGCAGCGCGACGACGCCGGCGCCCATCACATAGCCGATCAGCGTGCCGAACTCGAGGAAGCTGCCCATGAATCCGCGGCGCTTGTCGGTCGAGAACTCGGCGATGAAGGTGGCGGCGCCGCCATATTCGCCGCCGGTCGAGAAGCCCTGCACGAGGCGGGCGACGAGCAGCAGCACGGGCGCGATGATGCCGATCGACGCGTAGCTGGGGATCAGGCCGATCGCGAAGGTGCCGACGGCCATCATGATCATGGTGGCGGCGAGTACGCGCTGGCGGCCGATGCGGTCGCCGAGCGGGCCGAACACCATGCCGCCCAGCGGGCGCACGAGGAACGCGGCCGCGAACGTGCCGAAGGTCGCGAGCAGCTGCGCGGACGGACTGCTGGACGGGAAGAACACCTTGCCGAGCGTGACGGCGATATAGCTGTAGACGCCGAAGTCGAACCATTCCATCGCATTGCCGATGGCCATCGCGCTGACGGCGCGCTTGAGCAGGCTCTGGTCGACGACGGTGATGTCGTCCGCGGCGAGCGGAGCCTCGCCGGACGACGTGGAGGAAGAAGCAGCGGTCGGGCTGACGTGTGTTGCGGTCAAGGTCATGCACTCCTTTGACTGCGCCGGAACGGGCGGGCCGTCCGACACGGTTTGCCGGCGAGCGCGATGTCGTGTGCTGCGCGTCGGGGCAGGCCATTTAAGCGCTTACTGCACATGAGGCGGTAAAGGGCCGTAAGGGACTGCTTCGACGCGGGCCCGATGGGCCGTCGCGACGGTGCGCTCATGAAGAATGGGCCGCGTGATGCGAGCGGCAGATGCCGGCGCGGACGGAGTCCGGCGTTCCGGCAAGCGCCCCGGAGGGGCAACGAAACGAGAAAAGCGGGCCTGTCGGGCGGGCTTTCCTGTGGATGCAATTTCGGTCGAAGCACCGGCCCGCAATGCGCGGACGGACTTCTTGCGAAATCGAATAGACAGAGATTGAATGTTGAAACAGGCGACATGATAGCACGATGACAGACGATCGTGCAAATTGCCCGGAATCCCCCGTCTGGCGGCGGTTCCGGCGGGGTCGGCTCCGGTATGATCGGCGGCGCGCGGCGGGGTCGCGCGGGCCTGCCGGATGGGGCCGAATTTGCGAGGAACCGGATGACCGAACTGATCAGGATTGCGGCGTTGTTCGCTGTCACTGCACTGGCCGAGATCGTCGGCTGCTACCTGCCGTGGCTCGTGCTGAAAGGGGGAAGGCCTGTCTGGCTGCTGGTGCCGGCCGCGCTGTCGCTCGCGTTGTTCGCGTGGCTGCTGACGCTGCACCCGAGCGCGGCGGGGCGCACGTATGCGGCGTACGGCGGCGTGTATATCGCGGTGGCGCTGATCTGGCTGCGGGCAGTCGACGGCATCGCGCTGACCCGCTGGGATGTGGCGGGTGCGATGCTCGCGCTCGGCGGGATGGCCGTCATCGCACTGCAGCCGCGCGCTTGAGCGCGGCTGCAGGCACGGCTTCGGCGCGTGAGGCGCCGCGTCAGGCGGCTTCGGCGGCGTCCGCGTCGGCGGACTTGCGCCATACGCAGGCGCCCTTGACCGACTTGTCGAGTTCGTCGAGCTGGGCCTGGTGAGCGGCCAGTTCGTCGTCGCTCGCCGCGAGCACCGGCAGGTCGAGCGATGCGAGCGCCACGCGCTGGCCGTTCGCCGCGCCGCCGTCGGCGCCTGTGTCGTCGAGCATGTCGATCACGAGGCTGTCCTGGCCGCGCGTCATCGCGAGATAGACTTCGGCGAGCAGTTCCGAGTCGAGCAGTGCGCCGTGCAGCGTGCGGTGCGCGTTGCTGATGCCGAACCGGTCGCACAGCGCGTCGAGCGAATTGCGCTTGCCCGGGAACATCTGCTTGGCCTGCACGAGCGTGTCGATCACGCCGCCGCAATGCTCGGTGAACGGCGGCAGGTCGAGCCGCGCGAATTCTGCGTCGAGGAACCCGAGGTCGAACGGCGCGTTATGGATGATCAGCTCGGCGTCCTTCACGAAGTCGCGGATCTGGTCGACGACTTCCGCGAACTTCGGCTTGTCGCTCAGGAATTCGGTCGTGAGGCCGTGCACGGCCAGCGCGCCCGGATCGCTGTCGCGCTCGGGGTTCACATAGATGTGCAGGTTGTTGCCGGTGAGCCGCCGGTTCAGCAGCTCGACGCAGCCGATTTCGATCAGGCGGTCGCCCGTGCGGGGGTTCAGGCCGGTGGTTTCGGTATCGAGAATGATCTGGCGCATGTCGGATAAATCGGGAAAGACGGTAGGGCGGCCTGCGTTCAGGCTGCGATTCAGGCCGCGAGCGATGCGACGCCGCGGTTCGCGAGCGCGTCCGCGCGTTCGTTTTCGGGATGGCCCGCATGGCCCTTCACCCAGCGCCACTCGACCTCGTGCTGCACGACGAGCGCGTCGAGCCGCTTCCACAGGTCGGCGTTCTTCACCGGGGTTTTCGCCGCGGTGACCCAGCCCTTCTTCTTCCAGCCGTGGATCCACTCGCTGATGCCTTTCTGCACGTACTGCGAGTCGGTATGGACGATCACGCGGCACGGCCGCTTCAGCGCCTCGAGCGCGGCGATCACGCCCATCAGCTCCATGCGGTTGTTGGTCGTGTTGGGCTCGCCGCCGAACAGTTCCTTTTCGCGGTCGCCGTAGCGCAGCAGTGCGCCCCAGCCGCCGGGGCCGGGGTTGCCCTTGCAGGCGCCGTCGGTATAGATGTCGATGGTGTCGGTGGTCATGAGTGTTCTTGATGGGTGGTCGGGGTGGCCGCCGGCGTCAGGCCCGGCGCGAGCACGGGCTTCTTCATTTTGATCGGGCCGACGAGACGCATGCCGCGCACGCGCTTGACGGCGGTGATCATGTAGACGGCGCCGAAGATCGGCCACCAGCGGTCGCCGGCGGCTTCCATGAAGCCGTAGCGGGCAAGCCATTTGTCGGTGACGAGCGGCGGCCGGTAGCAGCCGAAGCGGCCGCGCTCGAGATCGAAGCCGAGCAGCTTGATCCAGTCCTTGAGCCGGATGAACGCGATCTGGTCGCGTGCGGCCGGCACGAACGGGCGGTTGGCCATGCGCCCGAACGACTGCCGCATGCCCCACAGGCTCAGCGAATTGAAGCCGGTGATCACGAGCTGGCCTTCCGGCATCAGCACGCGTTCGGCCTCGCGCAGCAGGCGGTGCGGGTCGGACGTGAATTCGAGCGTATGCGGCATCACGATCAGGTCGACGCTTTGCGACTCGAACGGCAGGTCGAGCAGGTCGCACCAGGTCGTGCTGCGGTCGGCCGGCGCATGCTCGGGCGCATGCGCCTCGCGCGCCCACGGATACTGGTAGGGCGCGCTCGCGCCGCTCGCCGGGTCGAGCACGAGGCCGCGATACGGCATGCGGTTCTCGCGCAGCGCGTCGAGCTGCGGCAGGCCGAGCTGCAGCGCGTGAAACCCGAAGACGTCGGACACGATCCGGTCGAGCTGCGCCTGCTCCCAGTCCAGCACGTAGCGGCCGGGTGGCGAGTCGGTCCAGGCGGGCCAGTCTATAATTTGACGATCGGACATAACGATGATTGCGTGCCCATGAACGAGCTGGAATATGTGCCGGTGCCGGCATTCGAAGACAACTATATCTGGCTCGTCTCGGACGGCCGCGATGCGATCGCCGTCGATCCGGGTGAAGCCGCGCCGGTACGCCGTGTTCTTGCCGAACGCGGCTGGCGCTTGACCGCTATTTTACTCACGCACCATCACGCCGACCACGTCGGCGGTGTCGCGGCGCTGCGCGATGGCCAACCGGACGATGTGCCGCTGGTCGTTTATGGCCCGGCGGAAGAATCGATCGACGTGGTCACGCGCCCGCTCGCGGGCGGCGATCGCGTGACGCTCGGCGCACCGGCGCTTGCGTTCGACGTGCTCGACGTGCCGGGTCATACGCGCGGCCACATCGCCTATTTCCAGGCGGCCGGGCAGGGCGCGGCCACGCCTCACGTGTTCTGCGGAGATACACTGTTCTCATGCGGTTGCGGCCGGCTGTTCGAGGGCACGCCCGCGCAGATGCTCGCGTCGCTCGACGCGCTCGCGGCGCTGCCCGGCGACACGCGCGTGCATTGCGCACACGAATACACGCTGTCGAACATCCGCTTCGCGCTCGCGTGCGAGCCGGGCAATACGGCGCTCGCCGCCTGGCGCGACGATGCGCAGGCGCTGCGCGCGCGCGGCGTGCCGACGCTGCCCACGACGATCGCGCACGAACGTGCCGTCAACCCGTTCATGCGGTCGGACAGCGCGGCCATCCATGCGACGCTCGAGGCCGAGCTGCACGAAACGGTGCCGGATCGACTGGCGGCATTCACGCTGATGCGCGAGTGGAAAAACCGGTTCCGATGACGATTTCGGGAGGACTCCAAACCTCAGGTAGCGTCTGTAAAAATTGCTGCAAATGTAGGATTTCGCTGAGTTTTCGGTGTTTTTATTGACGTGAAGCACGCACTTCCGTAGTATCGCCAGCAATTTCCAGCCGTCGGAAGCCGAGATTTTCATGCGACTTATATTGAGTGCGATGGTGGTCCTGCTGCTCGCCGCTTGCGCGAGCCAGGCCCCTGTCGCCAACAACGCCGCCGATTCGCAGGCGACGTCCAACTACCTCCGTAAATCAGCCACCGCCAAAGAAACTGTCGACGTCGACAAGCAATCCGTCGGCGACCTGACCAGTGCGGACTCCGATCTCTGGGGCCGTATTCGCCGCGGCTTCCAGATGCCCGACCTGCAGAGCGACCTCGTCGACATGCAGACGACCTGGTACACGCAACGTCCCGATTACGTGCAGCGCATGACCGAGCGCTCGCAGAAGTACCTCTATCACATCGTCGAGGAGCTCGAGGCGCGCCACATGCCGACCGAGCTCGCGCTGCTGCCGTTCATCGAATCCGCGTTCAACCCGCAGGCGCTGTCGGTCGCGAAGGCGGCCGGCATGTGGCAGTTCATGCCGGGCACGGGCCGCACGTACAACCTGAAGCGCAACATGTGGCAGGACGAGCGTCGCGACGTGCTCGCGTCGACGAGCGCCGCGCTCGACTACCTGTCGCGCCTGCATGACATGTTCGGCGACTGGTATCTCGCACTGGCCGCGTACAACTGGGGCGAAGGCAACGTGCAGCGCGCGATCGCGCGCAACCAGGCGGCCGGCCTGCCGACCGACTACCAGAGCCTGCGGATGCCGAACGAGACGCGCAACTACGTGCCGAAGCTGCAGGCGGTGAAGAACATCATCGCGAATCCGCAGCAGTTCGGCCTGACGCTGCCGGAGATCCCCAACCACCCGTATTTCGTGACGGTCACGACGGCGCGCGACATCGACGTGGCGGTGGCCGCGAAGCTCGCGAATCTGTCGCTCGACGAGTTCCGCTCGCTGAACCCGTCGTTCGCGAAGCCGGTGATCCTCGGCGCGACCGAGCCGCAGATCCTGCTGCCGTTCGACAACGCGGCGGCGTTCGAGAAGAACCTGAAGGCCTACAACGGCCAGTTGTCGACGTGGACCACCTATACGGTGAGCGAGCGCGCGCGCCCGGCCGCGATCGCCGAGAAGATCGGCGTGGACGCCGACACGCTGATGTCGGTCAACAAGATTCCGGCCGGCATGCGCCTGAAGCCGGGCTCGACGATCGTCGTGCCGCGCGGCGATGACGACGACGAGGACATCAGCGCGGACGTCGCGGAAAACGGCGTGCTCGCGATGGAGCCCGACGTGCCCGACACGCGCAAGATGCTGATCCGCGTGCGCCGCAAGCAGTCGATGGCGGCGATCGCCGGCCGCTACGGCGTGTCGGTCGCGCAGCTGAAGGCATGGAACCGCACGCATCGCGATCTCGCGATGCCGGGCCAGGCGCTCGTGCTGCACGTGCCGGTCGGCCGCGCGGTGCCGGCCGAGCCGGGGCCGGAGCGGATCGCGACGTCGACCGCCGGCGCGCATATCGAGCGCGCGAGCCTGTCCGTCGGCGGCAAGTCGCGCGGCGCGAAGCACGGTGCCGCGAAGCCAGCGGCCCGTGCGGCCAAGGCCGCGCCCGCGAAGGCTGCACCGAAGGCCGCTGCGCACAAGGGCAAGAAGTAACGCGGCCGCGATCGCGGCGCGGCGGCCCGACCGGGCCGCGCGATTGCGTTATCATCCGACGAAACGCGTAGCAACGCCGTCACCGAGGTGACGGCGTTTTCGTTTGTGCGCGGCAGCGCGGCCGCCGCTGCGCGCAGTCACAAGGAGAAGCGATGTCGTCGGTGCAGGTGAGGGTGCTCGCGCTGTTTGCGATCGGATATTTCGTGTCGTACGTGTTCCGCGGCGTCAATCTCGGCTTCGCGCCGTTCGTCACGCACGAGCTCGGGCTGTCGGCCGCCGATCTCGGGCTGCTCACCAGTCTCTATTTCCTCGGCTTCGCCGGCGCGCAGATTCCGGCCGGCGTGCTGCTCGACCATTTCGGCCCGCGCCGCGTGGCGGCCGGGATGCTGCTGTTCGCGGCCGCCGGCGCCGCCGTGTTCGGTATCGCGCACGATCTCGGCACGATGATGGTCGGCCGGCTCCTGATCGGTGTCGGCGTATCGGTGTGTCTCGGCGCGGCGTTCAAGGCGCTCGCGCAGCATTTTCCGGTCGGCCGGCTTCCGCTCGTCAACGGTCTCGTGATGGCGGTCGGCGGCCTGGGTGGTGTCGCGGTCGGCTCGCCGCTGACTTGGCTGCTCGGCGTGACGAGCTGGCGCGTGATCTGCGGCGGCCTCGCGGTGCTGACGATCGTCGTCGCGGCCGCGATCGGCCTCGGTGCGCCGGAAGCCGAGCGGCCGCGTCAGCAGGGCGGGATCGTCAGCCAGTTCAAGGGCACGTGGCACATCCTGGGCAGCCGTGCGTTCTGGAAGATTTCGTCGTTCTCGATCGTCACGCAGGGCGTGTTCTATGCGATGCAGTCGCTGTGGGTCGGCCCGTACCTGCGCGACGTCGCGGGGTTCGATGCGCAGCACACCGCGCGGCTCGTGTCGGTGCTCGGCTTCGCGATGATGGCGGGCTGCGTCGGCTTCGGCGCGGCGGCGCGCGTGCTCGAGCGCCGCGGGGTGTCCGTCCAGGCATTTTGCGGCATCGGCATGGCGCTGTTCGTCGCCACGCAGGGCGCGATCGTCGCGCGCGTGCCGCTGCCGCCGGCCGTGCTGTGGGCGGCCTACGGGATGTTCGGCGGCGTCGGGATCCTGACCTACGCGGTGCTGGCCGGTCGCTTTCCGGCGCATCTGATCGGCCGCGCGAATACGACGCTGACGCTCGTGATCTTCGTGCTGATCTTTGCGTTCCAGATCGGCATCGGCGCGGTGCTGTCGCACTGGCCGGCCGTCGACGGCCATTACCCGGCCGCCGCGCACGTTACCGCATGGAGCGTGCTGCTCGCGCTGCAGCTCGCGAGCGCGGTCTGGTGCGTGTGGCCCGCGCGCAGCGTTGGCAAGCACGTTGATCCGGCGGTACGCTGACGGGTAGGGCGGCTGCGGAAACGGGGCCGCAGCAACGAGTGTCGTGCGCGACCGCGCGCCGTCACGCGCGCCGCATGCACGATCGGACGGCCATATCGATTGAAGATAAGGCCATTTTCGGGCTATAATTTGAAAGTTTGTGCTGATCAACCTCGCACCCTAGCGCCTACCTCACTCATCCCGTTCATCCGCCGCACGCCGCCTGTCGGGCGATGCCGCGAAGCCTCGTGCGCCACGCGCCGGGTTCGCGTCTCGACAACGCAGGTCGCGTCCAGCTAGCGATTCCGCGCGCCTACGCAGCGCGGCGCTCGCGCGGCAGGGTAAACAGGTCGGCAGCAGGGTGTTCCCCAAGGAGCCTCCCGTGTTGCCGTCTTTTTCTCCCGCCTTGCTTGCACTCGCCGACGGCACGGTCTTTCGTGGTTATTCGATCGGGGCCGAAGGCCACACGATCGGTGAAGTCGTGTTCAACACCGCGATTACCGGCTATCAGGAAATCCTGACCGATCCGAGCTACGCGCGTCAGATCGTCACGCTCACCTACCCGCATATCGGCAACGTCGGCGTCAACGCCGAAGACGTCGAAGCCACGAAAGTCCATGCCGCCGGCCTGATCATCCGTGATCTGCCGACGCTCGCATCGAACTTCCGCATGGACCGCACGCTCGGCGATTACCTGCGCGACGAAGGCGTCGTCGCGATCGCCGGCATCGATACCCGCAAGCTGACCCGGATCCTGCGCGACAAGGGCGCGCAGAGCGGCTGCATCCTGGCCGGCTCGGACGACGAGGCGAAGGCGATCGAGCTCGCGCGCTCGTTCGCGGGCCTCGCGGGCATGGATCTCGCGAAGGTCGTATCGACCACCAAGCCGTTCGAGTGGAAGCAGACCGAATGGCGCCTCGGCAGCGGCTACGGCATGCAGGAAGCGCCGAAGTACCGCGTCGTCGCGTATGACTTCGGCGTCAAGTACAACATCCTGCGCATGCTCGCGGAGCGCGGCTGCCACGTGACGGTGCTGCCGGCACAAGCGAGCGCGGAAGATGCGCTCGCGCTGAATCCGGACGGCATCTTCCTGTCGAACGGCCCCGGCGATCCGGAACCGTGCGACTACGCGATCGCGGCCACGAAGCAGTTCATCGAGCGTGGCGTGCCGACCTTCGGCATCTGCCTCGGCCACCAGATCATGGGCCTCGCGGTCGGCGCGAAGACGCTCAAGATGAAGACGGGCCACCACGGTGCGAACCACCCGGTGAAGGATCTCGGCGACGGTCGCGTGGTGATCACGTCGCAGAACCACGGCTTCGCGGTCGACGCGGATTCGCTGCCGGCCAACGCACGCGTGACGCACGTGTCGCTGTTCGACGGCACGCTGCAGGGCTTCGAGCTGACCGACAAGCCGGCATTCTGCTTCCAGGGCCACCCGGAAGCGTCGCCCGGCCCGCACGACATCGGCTATCTGTTCGACCGTTTCACCGCACTGATGGACGCGGCGAAGCAGCGCAACGCCTGACGCAACTGAAGCAACCGAAGAACGGGAGATTCGCATCATGTTCGGCCACGCACTCGGCATCACGGATATCTGGACCTACGTGTTCGGCGTGATCTTCATCATCCTGCTGCCGGGGCCGAACTCGATGTACGTGCTGTCGCTCGCGGCGCAGCGCGGCGTGAAGGCCGGCTATCGCGCGGCCTGCGGCGTGTTCGTCGGCGATACGGTGCTGATGGTGCTGTCCGCCGCGGGCGTCGCGTCGCTCCTGAAGGCGAACCCGCTGCTGTTCTCCGTCGTCAAGTACGGCGGCGCCGCGTATCTGCTCTACATCGGCTCCGGCATGCTGCGCAGCGCGTGGCAGAAGCTGCGCGCGCGCAGCGATGCCCCGGCTGACGCACCGCAGGCGGTCGACGGCGAGCGGCCGTTCCGCAAGGCGCTGATCGTGAGCCTCCTGAATCCGAAGGCGATCCTGTTCTTCATCTCGTTCTTCATCCAGTTCGTCGACCCGGCATTCCCGCATCCCGCGCTGTCGTTCGTCGTGCTCGGGGCGATCGCGCAATGCGCGAGCTTCCTGTACCTGAGCACGCTGATCTTCGCGGGCGCACGGCTCGCCGAGCATTTCCGCCGCCGCCGCAGGCTCGCGGCGGGCGCGGCGAGCAGCGTGGGCGGCCTGTTCATCGGTTTCTCGGTGAAGCTCGCGCTCGCCACCATGAGCTGAGCGCGGCCTGCCGACCGACGACAACGCCACGACAAAGATTACTTACTGAATTCACAAGCCATGCCAAAACGCACAGACATCAAAAGCATCCTCATCATCGGCGCCGGCCCGATCATCATCGGCCAGGCTTGCGAGTTCGACTATTCGGGCGCGCAGGCTTGCAAGGCGCTGCGTGAAGAGGGCTACAAGGTCGTCCTCGTGAACAGCAACCCGGCGACGATCATGACCGACCCGAACACGGCCGACGTCACGTACATCGAGCCGATCACGTGGGAAGTGGTCGCACGCATCATCGAGAAGGAGCGCCCGGACGCGATCCTGCCGACGATGGGCGGCCAGACCGCGCTGAACTGCGCGCTCGACCTGCACCACCACGGCGTGCTCGAGAAGTTCGGCGTCGAGCTGATCGGCGCGTCGCCGGAAGCGATCGACAAGGCGGAAGACCGCCAGAAATTCAAGGAAGCGATGACCAAGATCGGTCTCGGTTCCGCGAAGTCGGGCATCGCGCACTCGATGGAAGAAGCGACCCAGGTGCACGCCGAGATCATGGTCGGCACCGGCGGCAGCGGTTACCCGGTCGTGATCCGTCCGTCGTTCACGCTCGGCGGCTCGGGCGGCGGCATCGCATACAACCGCGAAGAATTCGAAGAGATCTGCAAGCGCGGCCTCGACCTGTCGCCGACGCGCGAACTGCTGATCGAGGAATCGCTGCTCGGCTGGAAGGAATACGAGATGGAAGTCGTGCGCGACCGCGCCGACAACTGCATCATCGTGTGCTCGATCGAGAACCTCGACCCGATGGGCGTGCACACCGGCGACTCGATCACGGTCGCGCCGGCGCAGACGCTCACCGACAAGGAATACCAGATCCTGCGTAACGCATCGCTCGCGGTGCTGCGCGAGATCGGCGTCGACACGGGCGGCTCGAACGTGCAGTTCTCGATCAACCCGAAGGACGGCCGCATGGTCGTCATCGAGATGAACCCGCGCGTGTCGCGTTCGTCGGCGCTCGCGTCGAAGGCAACCGGCTTCCCGATCGCGAAGGTCGCGGCGAAGCTGGCGGTCGGCTACACGCTCGACGAGCTGAAGAACGAAATCACCGGCGGCCAGACGCCGGCGTCGTTCGAGCCGACGATCGACTACGTCGTCACGAAGATCCCGCGTTTCGCGTTCGAGAAGTTCCGCGAAGCCGATTCGCGCCTGACCACGCAGATGAAGTCGGTCGGTGAAGTGATGGCGATCGGCCGCACGTTCCAGGAATCGTTCCAGAAGGCGCTGCGCGGCCTCGAAGTCGGCGTCGACGGTCTCGACGAGAAGTCGACCGACCGCGACGAGATCGCGATCGAGATCCACGAGCCGGGCCCGGACCGCATCTGGTACGTCGGCGATGCGTTCCGCATCGGCATGACGGCCGAGGAAATCTTCGCGGAAACCGCGATCGACCCGTGGTTCCTCGAGCAGATCGAGCAGATCATCCTGAAGGAAAAGGCGCTCGCGGGCCGCACGCTCGCGTCGCTGACGTTCGACGAGTTGCGCTTCCTGAAGCAGAGCGGCTTCTCCGACCGCCGCCTCGCGAAGCTGCTCGGCGCGACGCCGGAAGACGTCCGTCGCCGCCGCATCGAACTGAACGTGCGCCCGGTCTACAAGCGCGTCGACACCTGCGCGGCCGAGTTCGCGACCAAGACGGCCTACATGTACTCGACCTATGAGGAAGAGTGCGAGGCGCAGCCGACCACCAACAAGAAGATCATGGTGCTGGGCGGCGGCCCGAACCGGATCGGCCAGGGCATCGAGTTCGACTACTGCTGCGTGCACGCGGCCCTCGCGATGCGCGAGGACGGCTACGAAACGATCATGGTCAACTGCAACCCGGAAACGGTGTCGACCGACTACGACACGTCCGACCGCCTGTACTTCGAGCCGCTGACGCTGGAAGACGTGCTCGAGATCGTCGACAAGGAAAAGCCGGTCGGCGTGATCGTCCAGTACGGCGGCCAGACGCCGCTGAAGCTCGCGCTCGACCTCGAGGCGCACGGCGTGCCGATCGTCGGCACGTCGCCGGACATGATCGACGCGGCCGAAGACCGCGAACGCTTCCAGAAGCTGCTGCAGGACCTCGGCCTGCGCCAGCCGCCGAACCGCACCGCGCGCGCCGAAGACGAAGCGCTCGCGCTGGCGGCCGAAATCGGCTACCCGCTCGTCGTGCGTCCGTCGTACGTGCTGGGCGGCCGCGCGATGGAAATCGTCCACGAGCCGCGCGACCTCGAGCGCTACATGCGCGAGGCCGTGAAGGTGTCGAACGATTCGCCGGTGCTGCTCGACCGCTTCCTGAACGACGCGATCGAATGCGACGTCGACTGCATCTGCGACGGCGAATCGGTGTTCATCGGCGGCGTGATGGAGCACATCGAGCAGGCGGGCGTCCACTCGGGCGACTCGGCATGCTCGCTGCCGCCGTACTCGCTGTCGAAGGAAACCGTGGCCGAGCTGAAGCGCCAGACGGGTGCGATGGCGAAGGCGCTGAACGTGGTCGGCCTGATGAACGTGCAGTTCGCGATCCAGCAGGTGCCGCAGGCGGACGGTTCGAAGCAGGACATCATCTACGTGCTCGAAGTGAACCCGCGCGCGTCGCGCACGGTGCCGTACGTGTCGAAGGCGACCAGCCTGCCGCTCGCGAAGATCGCGGCGCGCGCGATGGTCGGCCAGAAGCTCGCGCAGCAGGGCGTGACGAAGGAAGTCGAGCCGCCGTACTTCAGCGTGAAGGAAGCGGTGTTCCCGTTCGTCAAGTTCCCGACCGTCGATCCGGTCCTCGGGCCTGAAATGCGTTCGACCGGCGAAGTGATGGGCGTCGGCCAGACCTTCGGCGAAGCGCTGTTCAAGTCGCAGCTCGCGGCCGGTTCGCGCCTGCCGGAGTCGGGCACGGTGCTGCTCACCGTGATGGATGCCGACAAGCCGAAGGCGGTCGAAGTCGCGCGCATGCTGCACGACCTCGGCTACCCGATCGTCGCGACCAAGGGCACGGCTGCCGCGATCGAAGCGGCCGGCGTGCCGGTGAAGGTCGTGAACAAGGTGAAGGACGGCCGTCCGCACATCGTCGACATGATCAAGAACGGCGAGATCGCACTCGTGTTCACGACGGTCGACGAGACGCGCCAGGCGATCGCCGATTCGCGTTCGATCCGCATGAGCGCGCAGGCGCACAAGGTCACGTACTACACGACGATGTCCGGCGCGCGCGCGGCCGTCGAAGGCCTGCGCTACCTGAAGGATCTGGAAGTCTATGATTTACAAGGTCTTCACGCTCGCCTAAACTAAGCAGTCAGTTACCTGTCGAAGCAACACGTGCCGCGATTAAGCGGTGTTTCCGGTTCACCGGAAATACGTTTAATCGCGGTGATTTTTTTTATAGCCGTTTTTAGCGATTGAGCCGTTTATGAGCACCATTCCGTTGACAAAGCGTGGCGCAGAGCAACTGCGCGATGAATTGCAGCGCCTCAAGTCCGTCGAGCGGCCGGCCGTGATCAACGCGATCGCGGAGGCTCGCGCACAGGGCGATCTGTCCGAAAACGCCGAATACGACGCTGCGAAAGAAAAACAGGGCTTCATCGAGGGTCGCATCGCGGAAATCGAATCGAAGCTGTCGGCCGCGCAGGTCATCGATCCCACCGTGCTCGACGCCGAAGGCCGCGTGGTCTTCGCATCGACGGTCGAACTCGAGGATCTCGAGTCCGGCGACACCGTCAAGTACCAGATCGTCGGCGACGACGAAGCCGATATCGATCACGGCCTGATCTCGGTCAGCTCGCCGATCGCGCGCGCGCTGATCGGCAAGTCCGAAGGCGACGTCGCGGCCGTGCAGGCGCCGAGCGGCGTGCGCGAGTACGAAATCATCTCGGTCAGCTATATCTGAAGCGGGGCGACGTGATGCCGCATCGCGTGTTCCGTCTGCTGTCGGCCGTGTGGGTCGGCAGCCTGCTGACGATCGGGTATGCGGTCGCGCCCGTGCTGTTCCGGACGCTGGAGCGGATGACGGCCGGCTCGGTCGCCGCCCAGCTGTTCCGCATCGAGGCGATCCTCGGTGTGGTATGCGGCGTGCTGCTGCTCGCGCTGTCGAACCAGCAGGTGCGGCGCGGCAGCGGCGATTATCGTCGCGTGCGCTGGATCGTCGCGGCGATGGTCGCGTGCGTGCTGGTCGGGTATTTTGCGTTGCAGCCGTTCATGAACGCGCTGCGGGTGGCCGCGATGGAGGCGGGCACCGATATCGCGAACTCGCCGTATGCGAGCCGCTTCGGGATGCTGCACGGCGTCTCGAGCCTGTTCTATCTCGTCGAGAGCGTGCTGGGGCTGATGCTGATCTGGCGTCTGCCGGCGCAAGACGCCTGAATGGCCTGAGCGCCGCGCGGGCAACGCGGCACGGGGTGCCCCGTGCCGCGCGGCGGGATTACTTGCCCTGGTGCGGCCGCTTCGTGCTGGCCTGACGCTTTTTCGCGCGCTTCACCGTGCCGCCTGCCGTCACGCGCTCGTTGCCGCGCACCGTGACCTTCACCGGCCGCGGACGGCGCACCGGGCTCGCGTTCGGCGACACCTTGACGACCTTGACGGTGCGCGGTGCACGGCCTTTCTTGTCGTCGACGGCTTCGGCCGCGCTCGGCAGCGCGCCGGCACGACGGCCGCGGGCCGGGGCCGTCACGGCAGCCTCGGGCTTCCAGATCACCAGCAGCTTGCCGATGTGCTGGATCGGCGCCGCGTTCAGGCGGTCGCAGATCTCGTCGTAAATGGCGACGCGCTCGTCGCGCTCGTCACCGAACACACGGATCTTGATCAACTGGTGCGCAGCGAGGTGCACCTTGATTTCCTTCAGCACGGCGTCGGTGAGCCCTTCGGCGCCGATCAGCACGACGGGCTTGAGCGCATGGGCCTGGGAGCGCAGCGCGGAGCGCTCGGCGGGGGAAAGCGAAAGGGCGGGCATGGAAATGTCGAAATCTAAATAGGGGCGCGCTGCGTCAGAAGCGAATCGCGGGAAGTTACCGCATCAGCCGCGCGCCGAAACCACGTAAAATCGCGGCTTGGGCCCGGAAGGGGCCGCAGCCGCGCGAAGAAGACGCGTATTATCCGCCAAAAGCACGGCTTCACGAAGCAAATAGCAGCAATCTCTCTCTCGAATGGCAAAAAACCGCTTTAACCAGCACTGGCTGCACGACCACATCAACGACCCGTACGTCAAAATGGCGCAGCGGGAGGGCTATCGCGCGCGCGCCGCGTACAAGCTGAAGGAAATCGACGAGCAGGACAAGCTGATCCGTCCGGGCCAGGTGATCGTCGACCTCGGCGCGACGCCGGGCAGCTGGAGCCAGTATGCCCGCAACAAGCTCGCGCAGGGCAAGAAGCGCGACGCGGAGCGCGAAGGCGGCATCGACGGCACGATCGTGGCGCTCGACATCCTGCCGATGGAGCCGATCGCCGACGTCCACTTCCTGCAGGGCGATTTCCGCGAGGACGACGTCCTCCACCGGCTCGAAGAAGTGCTCGAAGGTCGCGCGGTGGACCTTGTTATTTCCGACATGGCCCCCAACCTCTCCGGCGTGGCCTCGGCGGACGCGGCGCGCATCGAGCATCTGTGCGATCTGGCGCTCGAATTCGCGCAGAATCATCTGAAGCCGGACGGTGCGCTGCTCGTGAAGTGCTTTCACGGCAGCGGCTACAGCCAGATCGTCGAAAAGTTCAAACAGCAGTTTAAGACTGTCGCGCCGCGCAAGCCGAAGGCGTCCCGCGACAAATCGTCCGAAACGTTCATTTTGGGTCGGCATCTGAAGCATCCGCGCTGACGCGCAGCGGCGTGCCGCAAACGGGCTCCGGCCCTTGCCAGACAAGCGAAGCGCTATCGCGGCGGTTGTCAATCCTTATGGCAGGGGTGGTCGGACTGGATTAGAATGACCGAGGAGCGCCGCAAGGAAAATGTAGGCGCTCGTCTACGAGTGAAGGAGTGGTGCTTTGAACAACAATATGTTTTCGAAGGCAGCAGTGTGGCTGGTGATCGCACTGGTGCTGTTTACGGTGTTCAAGCAGTTCGACAAGCCCCGCGTCCAGGAAGGTGTGTCCTATTCGCAGTTCATGGACGACGCCAAGAACGGCAAGGTCAAGAACGTCATCGTTCAGGGGCGCAACCTCACCGTCACTCCGGCTGATGGCCAGAAATACCAGATCGTGTCGCCCGGCGACATCTGGATGGTCGGCGATCTGATGAAGTACGGCGTGCAGGTCAGCGGCAAGGCCGACGACGAGCCGAACGCGCTGATGTCCGCGCTGTACTACCTCGGGCCGACGATCCTGATCATCGTGTTCTGGTTCTACATGATGAGGCAGATGCAGGGAGGCGGCAAAGGCGGCGCATTCTCGTTCGGGAAATCGCGCGCGCGGCTGATCGACGAGAACAACAACGCGGTGAACTTCTCCGACGTCGCGGGCTGCGACGAAGCGAAGGAGGAAGTGTCCGAGCTCGTCGACTTCCTGCGCGACCCGCAGAAATTCCAGAAGCTGGGCGGTCGCATTCCGCGCGGCGTGCTGCTCGTCGGCCCTCCGGGTACCGGCAAGACGCTGCTGGCCCGCGCGATCGCCGGTGAAGCGAAGGTGCCGTTCTTCAGCATCTCGGGCTCCGATTTCGTCGAAATGTTCGTCGGCGTCGGCGCGGCCCGTGTGCGCGACATGTTCGAGCAGGCGAAGAAGCACGCGCCGTGCATCGTGTTCATCGACGAAATCGACGCGGTCGGCCGTCATCGCGGCGCCGGCATGGGCGGCGGCAACGACGAGCGCGAGCAGACGCTGAACCAGATGCTGGTCGAGATGGACGGCTTCGAAGCGAACTCGGGCGTGATCGTGATCGCCGCGACCAACCGTTCCGACGTGCTCGACAAGGCGCTGCTGCGTCCGGGTCGTTTCGACCGCCAGGTCTATGTCGGCCTGCCGGACATCCGCGGCCGCGAGCAGATCATGCGCGTGCACCTGCGCAAGGTGCCGATCGCGAACGACGTCGACGCAGCGGTCATCGCGCGCGGCACGCCGGGCTTCTCGGGCGCCGATCTCGCGAACCTCGTGAACGAAGCGGCGCTGTTCGCCGCCCGCCGCGGCAAGCGCATCGTCGAGATGCAGGATTTCGAGGACGCGAAGGACAAGATCTTCATGGGTCCGGAGCGCAAGTCGGCGGTGATTCGCGAGGAAGCGAAGCGCGCCACGGCTTACCACGAGTCGGGCCACGCGGTGATCGCGAAGCTGCTGCCGAAGGCCGATCCGGTACACAAGGTCACGATCATCCCGCGCGGTCGCGCGCTGGGCGTCACGTGGCAGCTGCCGGAGCATGACAACGAGACGTATTCGAAGGATTACCTGCTCGACCGCCTGGCGATCCTGTTCGGCGGCCGCGTGGCCGAGGAGCTGTTCCTGAACCTGATCAGCACCGGCGCGTCGGACGACTTCAACAAGGCCACGCAGACGGCACGCGCGATGGTGGCCCGTTTCGGCATGACCGACGCGCTCGGGCCGATGGTCTACGTCGACGACGAGAGCGACAACGGCCCGTTCGGCCGAGGCTTCACGCGCACGATCTCGGAAGCGACGCAGCAGAAGGTCGACGGCGAAATCCGCCGCGTGCTCGACGAACAGTACGGCCTTGCACGCCGCCTGCTTGAAGAGAACCGCGACAAGGTGGAGGCAATGACGGCCGCGCTGATGGAGTGGGAAACGATCGACGCCGATCAGATCAACGACATCATGGAAGGGCGTCCGCCGCGCTCGCCGAAGAGTTCGCCGGCTGTCGGCGGCGATTCGTCGGGCGGCGGCACCACCGCCGAAGTGAAGCCCGGCAACGCGCCGGCGCCTGCTTCGCCGGCCTGACCTTCGCCGTAGCACCGTTCACGGGCTGGTGTGGCTTCACACCGGCCCGTTTTGCATTCATCAACGCCTCCCGCCCGTGCCCGATTCCGCTGTTTCAGCATCCATTCCAGCGCCGCTGCAGTGCGGCCGTTTCTCCCTGACGTTCGAGCGCCCGCTCGTGATGGGCATTCTGAACGCCACCCCCGATTCGTTCTCCGACGGCGGCCGCTTCCTCGCGCGCGACGATGCGCTGCGCCAGGCCGAGCGGATGATCGCCGAAGGCGTCGACCTGATCGACATCGGTGGCGAGTCGACACGCCCCGGCGCGCCGCCCGTGCCGCTCGACGAGGAACTCGCGCGCGTGATCCCGCTGGTCGAAGCGTTGCGGCCGCTGAACGTGCCGCTGTCGATCGACACCTACAAGCCGGCCGTGATGCGCGCGGCGCTCGCTGCCGGCGCGGACCTGATCAACGACATCTGGGGTTTCCGTCAGCCGGGCGCGATCGATGCGGTGCGCGAGGGTAACAGCGGGCTGTGCGCGATGCACATGCTCGGCGAGCCGCAGACGATGCAGGTCGGCGAGCCCGATTACGGCGACGTCGTGAGCGACGTGCGCGATTTTCTCGCCGCGCGCGCGCAGGCGCTGCGCGACGCGGGCGTCGCGCCGCAACGGATCTGCGTCGATCCGGGCTTCGGGTTCGGCAAGGCGGTGGTCGACGACAACTACGCGCTGCTGGCCGCGTTGCCGGACACGGCGCCGGCGCGGCCCGACGGGCGCGCGTATCCGATTCTCGCGGGCATGTCGCGCAAGTCGATGCTCGGCGCGGTGATCGGCGGCAAGCCGCCGATGGAACGCGTCGCGGCGAGCGTGGCGGCCGCGTTGTGCGCGCTCGAGCGTGGAGCTGCGATCGTGCGCGTGCACGACGTCGCGGCGACGGTCGATGCGTTGAAGGTCTGGAACGCCGTGCGCGAAGCCGCGCGGCAACGATAAGTCAGAAATCAGAAAGACGAAGGAGGAAGGTTCGCCATGGGACGTCGATATTTCGGCACGGACGGCATTCGCGGCACGGTGGGCGAGGCGCCCATCACGCCTGATTTCGTGTTGCGTCTCGGCTATGCAGCCGGCAAGGTACTGGCCGGTGCGGCCGACGTCGCGGCCGGTGCACGGCCGACGGTACTGATCGGCAAGGACACGCGCGTGTCGGGCTACATGCTCGAGGCCGCGCTCGAGGCCGGCTTCTCGGCGGCCGGCGTCGACGTGATGCTGGCCGGCCCGATGCCGACGCCGGGCGTCGCGTATCTCACGCGCGCGCTGCGCCTGTCGGCCGGCGTCGTGATCAGCGCATCGCACAACCCGTACCAGGACAACGGGATCAAGTTCTTCTCCGCCGACGGCAACAAGCTGCCCGACGAAACGGAAGCCGAAATCGAGGCATGGCTCGACAAGCCGCTCGAATGCGCATCGTCGGACCGGCTCGGCAAGGCGCGCCGCCTCGACGATGCGGCCGGCCGCTACATCGAGTTCTGCAAGAGCACGTTCCCGGCCGCCTACGATCTGCGCGGGCTGAAGCTCGTGATCGATTGCGCGCACGGCGCCGCGTACCAGATCGCGCCGCACGTGTTCCACGAGCTCGGCGCGGACGTGATCCCGGTCGGCGTCGCGCCGAACGGCTTCAACATCAACGACGGGGTCGGCGCGACGGCGCCCGACGCGCTGATGCGCGCGGTGCGGGCGAACCATGCGGACCTCGGCATCGCGCTCGACGGCGATGCGGACCGCCTGCAGGTCGTCGATTCGACCGGCCGGCTGTACAACGGCGACGAGCTGCTCTACGTGCTCGTGAAGGACCGCATCGCGACCGTCGGCAAGGTCGACGGCGCGGTCGGCACACTGATGACGAACCTCGCGGTCGAAGTTGCGCTGCAGCGTGAGGGCGTCGAGTTCGTGCGCGCGGCGGTCGGCGACCGCTACGTGCTCGAACAGTTGCGCGAGCGCGGCTGGCAGCTCGGCGCGGAAGGCTCGGGCCACATCCTGTCGCTCGACCGCCACTCGACCGGCGACGGCATCGTGTCGGCGCTGCTCGTGCTGGCCGCGCTCAAGCGCAGCGGCCGCACGCTTGCGCAGATGCTCGACGGCGTCACGCTGTTCCCGCAGAAGCTGATCAACGTGCGGATGAAACCGGGTGCCGACTGGAAGGGCAACGCATCGATTCGCGCGGCGATCGACGCGGCCGAAGGCGCGCTGGCCGGTCACGGCCGCGTGCTGATCCGCGCGTCGGGCACGGAGCCCGTGCTGCGCGTGATGGTCGAGGCCCGGCATGCGGCCGACGCGACGCGTCACGCGGAAGCGATCGCCGACGCGGTGCGCGCGGCGACGGCCTGAACCGGCTCGGCGACGGCGCGCGACGGTCCGGCCGTGTGCGCGCCGCCGCCCCGGTGATTCGACATGCGGCGCCTGCGGGCGCCGCAATTCGTCAGACGCAAAGGTTTGCGCTATTAAACAGAAGGCGCTTTCGACGCGGATTTCATCTGATCAAAGAAATCCTCCGTCCCTGAATCGTGACAGCCGCGGCAAGGGGCTTTCCGGCCCGCGCGCGCTGCGATACGATCCGCTCGCAACCCGCATCGGCGGGCGCGGATCTGCCTCTTCCCGACCGGCAATTCTTGCCGCCAACCCCGCCACGCCGCGCTTGTGCTGCTGCCCGAACCGGGCCCGCTACACCCTTTCAACCAGTCATGTTACTGTCACGCCAGTTTCATCGATTGTCACATTATCGTCATGAGGAGCCCCTAACCTTCGCGGTGCCGTAGTCATCCGCTCACACACTGGAGGTCTCATGAAATTGATGCAAACCGCGATTGCCGGCCTGGCTGGCGCGCTTTTCGCAGTCGCCGCGCAAGCTGCCGACATCACGGGCGCAGGCAGCACGTTCGCGATGCCGATCTATACGAAATGGGCTGCGGACTACCAGCAGTCCGGCGGCGCGAAGGTGAACTACCAGGGTATCGGCTCGTCGGGCGGCCTGAAGCAGATCGTCGCGAAGACGGTCGATTTTGCCGGTTCGGACGCGCCGCTGAAGGATGACGAACTCGCGAAGGAAGGCCTGTTCCAGTTCCCGACGGTGGTCGGCGGCGTGGTGCCGGTGATCAACGTGCCGGGCGTGAAGGCTGGCGAACTGACGCTGTCGGGCCCGGTGCTCGGCGACATCTATCTCGGCAAGATCAAGAAGTGGAACGACCCGGCGATCGCCGCGCTGAACCCGAAGGTCAAGCTGCCGGATACGGACATCGCGGTCGTTCGCCGCGCTGACGGCTCGGGCACGAGCTTCATCTGGACGAACTACCTGTCGAAGGTCAACGACGAATGGAAGTCGAAGATCGGCGAAGGCACGACGGTCAACTGGCCGACGGGTACGGGCGGCAAGGGCAACGACGGCGTCGCGGCGTTCGTGCAGCGCCTGCCGGGCGCGATCGGCTACGTCGAGTGGGCGTACGCGAAGAAGAACAACATGATCTACACGGCCCTGAAGAACTCGACGGGCACGGTGGTCGAGCCGAAGACCGAAACGTTCAAGGCCGCTGCTGCAGGCGCGAACTGGTCGAAGTCGTTCTACCAGATCCTGACGAACCAGCCGGGCAAGGAAGCATGGCCGGTCGTCGGCGCGACGTTCGTGCTGCTGCACGCGAAGCAGGACAAGCCGGAGCAGGGCGCCGAAACGCTGAAGTTCTTCAGCTGGGCGTTCAAGAACGGCGAGAAGGCTGCCGACAGCCTCGACTACATCTCGCTGCCGGCATCGGTCGAGACGGAAATCCGCAAGCAGTGGAAGACGAAGGTGACGGACGCATCGGGCAAGCCGGTCGCCGCAGAGTAAGCCATCCAGCGGTTCGCTGCCCGGTCGTGCCGGCCGGGCAGTGTGTGCGGTAAGGCCGGGCGTTACGGCGTCCGGCGATCCAGAACAGGCGCCCATGTCTGATATTTCGTACACGTCCTCCCGGTCCGATGCCGCGCAGCAACGCGCGCCGAGCCGTCTCGGAGACGTTCTGTTCGGCGGCCTCGCACGGCTCGCCGCGATCGTGACCCTGCTGCTGCTGGGCGGGATCATCGTTTCCCTCATCATTGCGTCGCTGCCGACCATCCAGAAGTTCGGCCTCGGCTTCCTGTGGCAATCCGAGTGGGATCCGAACTCGGATGTCTACGGCGCAGTCGTGCCGATCTACGGCACGATCGTGACGTCGTTGATTGCACTCGTCATCGCGGTGCCGGTCAGCTTCGGCATCGCGCTGTTCCTCACCGAACTGTCGCCCGTGTGGCTGCGCCGCCCGCTCGGCATCGCGATCGAACTGCTCGCCGCGATTCCGTCGATCGTGTACGGCATGTGGGGCCTGCTCGTGTTCGCGCCGATCTTCGCCGAATACTTCCAGAAACCGATCGGCCATCTCTTCAAGGACGTGTGGGTGCTCGGTCCGCTGACGGCCGGCGCGCCGATCGGCATCGGCATTCTCGCGGCCGGCGTGATCCTCGCGATCATGATCATCCCGTACATCGCATCGGTGATGCGCGACGTGTTCGAAGTCACGCCCGTGCTGCTGAAGGAATCGGCGTACGGGATCGGCTGCACGACGTGGGAAGTGATGTGGAAGGTCGTGCTGCCCTATACGAAGACCGGCGTGATCGGCGGCGTGATGCTCGGCCTCGGCCGCGCGCTCGGCGAAACGATGGCCGTGACCTTCGTGATCGGCAACACGAACCTGCTCGACAGCGTGTCGCTGTTCGCACCGGGCAACAGCATCACGTCGGCGCTCGCGAACGAATTCGCGGAAGCGCAACCGGGCCTGCATACGTCCGCCCTGATGGAACTGGGCCTGATCCTGTTCGTGATCACGTTCATCGTGCTGTCCATCTCCAAACTGCTGCTGCTTCGTCTCGAGAAGGGAGAGGGCAAGAAATGAGCGAGCCCATCATGAATTTCCCGGGGCCGAACGGCGCCGCGCTCGACGCGATGCGCAACCGCCTGCAGCGCAAGCGCAAGGTGACCAACGCGATCGCGCTGACCGCGTCGCTCGCCGCGATGGCATTCGGCCTGCTGTGGCTCGTGTGGATTCTCTACACGACGGTGCATCTCGGTGTCGGCGGCCTGTCGCTGCAGCTGTTCACCGAATCGACGCCGGCACCGAACACCGAAGGCGGCGGCCTGGCGAACGCGATCGCCGGCAGCCTGCTGCTGTGCGGTTTCGGCACGCTGGTCGGCACGCCGATCGGCATCCTCGCGGGCGTCTATCTCGCCGAATACGGCCAGAAGAACCTGCTGGCGAGCACGATCCGCTTCATCAACGACATCCTGCTGTCGGCGCCGTCGATCGTGATCGGCCTGTTCGTGTACGCGATCGTCGTCGCGAAGTCGGGGCGCTTCTCGGGCTGGGCCGGCGTGATCGCGCTCGCGCTGCTGCAGATCCCGATCGTGATCCGCACGACCGAGAACATGCTGAAGCTCGTGCCGAACGCGCTGCGCGAAGCAGCCGTCGCGCTCGGCACGCCGAAGTGGCGCATGGTGCTGAAGATCACGCTGCGCGCGTCGGTCGGCGGGATCGTGACGGGCGTGCTGCTCGCGGTCGCGCGGATCGCCGGCGAAACGGCGCCGCTGCTGTTCACGGCCCTGTCGAACCAGTTCTTCTCGGTCGACATGAGCCAGCCGATGGCCAACCTGCCCGTCACGATCTACAAGTTCGCGATGAGCCCGTTCGCCGAATGGCAGTCGCTCGCATGGGCGGGCGTGTTCCTGATCACGCTCGGGGTGCTCGGACTCAACATCCTGGCGCGCTCGATCTTCTCGAAAAAGTAACGGCGGAGCAATCCGATGAATATGGCAGAAAGCCACCTGAATCCCGTCGAGCGCACCGCTGCGCCCGCCGGCACGCACGATGCGTCGCATGGCCGTCCGCTGGCGCCGCTGAACGCGAAGATCGAGGTCAACAACCTCAACTTCTTCTACAACAAGTTCCACGCGCTGAAGAACATCAACCTGCGCATTCCCGAAGGGAAGGTGACGGCGTTCATCGGCCCGTCGGGCTGCGGCAAGTCGACGCTCTTGCGCACGTTCAACAAGATGTTCGCGCTCTATCCGGAGCAGCGCGCCGAAGGCGAAATCCTGATGGACGGCGAGAACCTGCTGACCACCAAGCGCGACATCTCGCTGCTGCGTGCGCGGATCGGCATGGTGTTCCAGAAGCCGACCCCGTTCCCGATGTCGATCTACGACAACATCGCGTTCGGCGTGAAGATGTTCGAAAAGCTCACGCGCTCGGAGATGGACGATCGCGTCGAGTGGGCGCTGACGAAGGCCGCGCTGTGGAACGAAGTGAAGGACAAGCTGAACCAGAGCGGCTACGGTCTGTCGGGCGGCCAGCAGCAGCGTCTGTGCATCGCGCGCGGCATCGCGATCCGTCCGGAAGTGCTGCTGCTCGACGAGCCGTGCTCGGCGCTCGACCCGATCTCGACGGGCCGCATCGAGGAACTGATCGCGGAGCTGAAGAGCGACTACACGGTCGTGATCGTCACGCACAACATGCAGCAGGCCGCGCGCTGCTCGGACTTCACGGCCTACATGTACCTGGGCGAGCTGATCGAATTCGGCGAAACCGAAAAGATCTTCATCAAGCCGGTGCGCAAGGAAACGGAAGACTACATCACCGGCCGTTTCGGCTGATGACGGAGAACCACAACCATGTCGGATAAACATCTGTCGAGCCAGTTCGACGCGGACCTGAATGCCGTGTCGTCGAAAGTGCTGGAAATGGGCGGGCTCGTCGAGTCGCAGATCGTCGGCGCGATGCATGCGCTGAACGAATTCGACCGCGATGCGGCCGAGAAGGTGATCGCGGCCGAGGAAACGCTGAACGCGATGGAAGTCGACATCGACCAGGAGTGCGGCAACATCATCGCGCGGAGGCAGCCGGCCGCGCGCGACCTGCGTCTTCTGATGTCGATTTCGAAAACGATTACGAACCTCGAGCGCGCCGGCGACGAGGCCGAGAAGATCGCGAAGCGCGTGCGCCGCCTGATCGAAGAACCGGCCGCGCGTGCGGTGAACATCGCCGAGATCAAGGTGTCGGGCGAGATGGCCGTGACGATCCTGCGCCGCGCGCTCGACGCGTTCGCGCGCCTCGATACGGTGGCGGCCGCGCAGATCGTCAAGGACGACAAGGAAATCGACCTCGAATTCCGCGCGTTCGTGCGCAAGCTCGTGTCGTACATGCAGGAAGATCCGCGCACGATCTCGGTCGGCCTCGAGTATCTGTTCATCGCGAAGGCGATCGAACGGATCGGCGACCACGCGAAGAACATCGCCGAATTCATCATCTACATCGTGAAGGGCACCGACGTGCGGCACCAGCCGCGCGACACGCTCGATCGCGAAGCCAACAGTTAATCGACTCCGTATAGGAAGAACAGAGGTGCCGATGCCCAGCAACATTCTCGTCGTCGAAGATGAGCCAGCGATTTCCGAACTGATCTCGGTGAATCTCCAGCATGCCGGTCACTGCCCGATCCGCGCGTACAACGCGGAGCAGGCGCAGAACCTGATCAGCGACGTGCTGCCCGATCTCGTGCTGCTCGACTGGATGCTGCCGGGCAAGTCCGGCATCGCGTTCGCGCGCGACCTGCGCAACAACGAACGGACCAAGCACATCCCGATCATCATGCTGACCGCGCGCGGCGACGAGCAGGACAAGGTGCTCGGCCTCGAGATCGGCGCGGACGACTACGTGACGAAGCCGTTCTCGCCGAAGGAACTGATGGCGCGCATCAAGGCCGTGCTGCGCCGCCGCGCGCCGCAGCTGACCGAGGACGTCGTGTCGATCAACGGGCTGCGCCTCGATCCGGCCACGCATCGGGTCGCCGCGCACGGCGACGGCAGCGAGATCAAGCTCGATCTCGGCCCGACCGAATTCCGCCTGCTGCATTTCTTCATGACGCATCCGGAGCGCGTGCACAGCCGCACGCAACTGCTCGACCAGGTCTGGGGCGATCATGTGTTCGTCGAGGAACGCACCGTCGACGTCCATATCAAACGATTGCGCGCGGCCTTGAAACCGGCCGGCTGCGATGCGATGATCGAGACCGTACGCGGCAGCGGCTACCGGCTCGCCAAGCACGCGTAACGTATCCGGACATGCCGTGTGCCGCGGCATGCCGTTCATTCTTTCGGACGCTGAATCATGAACATCATCTGGGCGCGCTTTCTGGTGTCGCTCGTGCTGCTCGTGCTGATCAGCGTATTGGTCGGCGTATTCGCCGGCCCGACCGCGGCCCTCGGGTTCGCGGTCGTGATGCTGGTCGCGCAGGGCTTCTTCAGCACCTTCCATACGCAACGCCTGTGGCGTCTGCTCGATGCGCCCGTCTATGGCGAGGTGCCGAGCGCACCGGGCATCTGGGGCGAAATCTACTACCGGCTGCACAAGCTCGCGAAGCAGTGGCATGCGCAGGTGCGCCAGGTCGAGCAGCAGCATTCGCGCTTCATCCAGGCGATCCAGGCGTCGCCGAACGGCGTCGCGATGCTCGACGACCATGACCAGATCGAGTGGTGCAACGCGATCGCCGAGGTGCACTTCGGCCTCGATGCGAAGCGCGACCTGCGCCAGCACATCACGAACCTGGTTCGTCATCCGGAGTTCGTCCGTTACCTGAACGCGCAGCATTACGACGAGACGCTCGTGATGCGCGGGATGGGCGACTCGCGGCAGAACGTGCTGGAAGTGCAGGTGTTCCCATACGGCGAGAACCGCAAGCTGCTGCTCACGCAGGACATCACGGAGCTCGAGCGGACCGACGCGATGCGGCGCGACTTCGTCGCGAACGTGTCGCACGAACTGAAGACGCCGCTCACCGTGCTGTCGGGCTTCCTCGAGACGATGCGCGAACTGCCGCTGAACGAGGAAGATCGCGCGCGCTATCTCGAGATGATGGAGCAGCAGGCGTCGCGGATGCGGCACATCGTCACCGACCTGCTGGTGCTCGCGAAGCTCGAGGGCGAAAGCAAGCCGCCGATGGATCACGCGATCGACATGCGTGCCGTGTTCGACCATCTCAAGGAGGATGCGCAGACGCTGTCGAACGGGCATCACGAGATCGCGTTCGCGATCGACGAGACGCTCGGTGTCACGGGCGCGCAGACCGAAGTGTTCAGTGCGTTCGCGAATCTCGTGACCAACGCGATCCGCTATACGCCGGACGGCGGCAAGATTCTCGTGTCGTGGCGGCGCGAGGGCGCGCAGGGCGTGTTCTCCGTCACCGACAGCGGCTTCGGCATTCCGGCCGCCGACCTGCCGCGGCTGACCGAACGCTTCTACCGCGTCGATCGTAGCCGCTCGCGCGATACGGGCGGTACGGGGCTCGGCCTCGCGATCGTCAAGCACGTGCTGCAGCGGCACGACTCGCACTTGTACGTGCAGAGCGAGGAAGGGCGCGGCAGCACGTTCACCGCGCGCTTCCCGGGCTCGCGGATCATCGCGATCCGGCCGGCCGCGTTCGAGGCGTGAGCGCGTCACGCGAAGCGGCGCCTCACATCGGCACCCCGGCGGAATGAAAAAAGCACAGCCCTCGGGCTGTGCTTTTTTGCTTGTTACGCGGCACGCGAAACCGCGCCGTATGTCTACGAACAGAACTTCGCGAGCAGCCCGAGTTGCGCATTGCGGATCGTCTTGCCCGCGCGCCGCCGGCGGTAGTGGCCGTCGCTGAGCATCTGCCAGGCCGACTGGTTGTCGCCGAGACAGACCGACAGCCCTTCGGCGATCACGCGGCGCTTCAGCTTGCGCTCGCGGATCGGGAACGCGACTTCGACGCGGCGGAACAGGTTGCGGTCCATCCAGTCGGCGCTCGACAGATACACGTCCTCGGCGCCGCCCGCGTGGAAATAGTAGATGCGGTGGTGTTCGAGGAAGCGCCCGACGATCGAGCGCACCGTGATGTTGTCCGACAGCCCCGGCACGCCCGGCTTCAGCGCGCACACGCCGCGCACGATCAGGTCGACCTTCACGCCGGCCTGCGACGCTTCGTACAGCGCGGCGATCACCGACGGCTCCAGCAGCGCGTTCATCTTCGCGACCACGCGCGCGCGCTTGCCGGCGCGTGCATTGTCGATCTCCGCGCGGATCGATTCGATGATGCGCGGATGCAGCGTGAACGGCGACTGCCACAGCTCGTGCAGCGTGAGCTCGCCGCCGATCCCGGTCAGCTGCTGGAACACGTGATGGACATCCTCGCAGATCTTCTGGTCGGCCGTCATCAGCCCGAAGTCGGTGTAGAGGCGGGCGGTGCGCGGGTGATAGTTGCCGGTGCCGAGGTGCACGTAGCGGCGCAGCGACGCCTTGCCGTTCTGCACGACGCGCCGCACGATCAGCATCATCTTCGCGTGGCACTTGTGGCCGACCACGCCGTACACGACGTGCGCGCCGACGGCTTCGAGCTGCGACGCCCAGTTGATGTTGGTTTCCTCGTCGAAGCGCGCGAGCAGCTCGACGACGACGGTCACTTCCTTGCCGTTGCGCGCGGCTTCCATCAGCGCGTCCATCAGCGGCGAATCGGTGCCGGTGCGATAGATCGTCTGCTTGATCGCGACGACGCTCGGGTCCTTCGCGGCCTGCTGCAGCAGTTCTAGCACCGGCTGGAAGCTTTCGTACGGGTGATGCAGCAGGATGTCGCCGTCGTCGATCGCGTCGAACATCGTCGGCGCGTTCGCGATCGCGGGCGGGATCGATGCGGTGAACGGCGCGAACTTCAGGTCGGGTCGATCGACGAGATCGGGGATCTGCATCAGCCGCACGAGGTTCACGGAGCCGGACACGCGGTAGCAGTCCTTCTCGCCGAGCAGGCTTTCCTCGAGCAGGCGTCGCACGATATGCGCGGGCGTATCGGCCGACACTTCGAGCCGTACCGCGTTGCCGAGGTGGCGCGCGGGCAGTTCGCCCTGCAGCGCGACGCGCAGGTTGGTGATTTCGTCCTCGTCGACGAACAGCTCGCTGTTGCGCGTGATGCGGAACTGGTTGCAGCTCTTCACGACCAGTTGCGGGAACAGTTCGCCGACGAAGCGTTGCATGAACGAGCTGAGCAGCACGAAGCCGTGCTCGAAGCCCGACAGCGCCTGCGGCATGCGCACGACGCGCGGCAGCGCGCGCGGCGCCTGCACGATGCCCATCACCGCCTGGCGGCCGAACGCGTCGCGGCCTTCGAGCTCGACGACGAAGTTCAGGCTCTTGTTCAGCACGCGCGGGAACGGATGCGCGGGATCGAGGCCGATCGGCGTCAGCACCGGCAGCAGTTCGTCGAGGAAGTAGCGGCGCGCCCATTCGAGCTGCTCGTCGTTCCACGAGTCGCTCGCGTGGAAGTAGATGCCTTCCTGTTCGAGCGCGGGGAGCACGGTTTCGTGCAGCATCGTGTACTGGCGGTGCACGAGCCGCTGCGCGCGCTCGACGACGAGATCGTAAGCGTGCTGCAGCGACATGCCGTCGGGCGTCAGGGCACCCGGGTTGTCGCGGATCTGTTCCTGGAGGCCGGCCATCCGGACTTCGAAGAACTCGTCGAGGTTGCTGCTGGTGATGCAGATGAAGCGCAGTCGCTCGAGCAACGGAATGTGCGGGTCGGCTGCCTGGGCCAGCACGCGCTCGTTGAAGCCGAGGATGCCGAGTTCACGATTGAGAAGCGGATAGCGGACGGACATCGGCAGAGTAGGGGGTGATTCGGGCGATGATTCGAAAGGACGCTCGGAAACTCTCACGGTACGATGACGTGCTGATGACAATAATGTATTTATATCGGGAAATTCTACGCTTGAACCGATTCGTCTCATAAATGTTTCGGCCATATACTTTCTACCCGAGTACATGCCCGTGAAGCGTGGCAATGGCAAGCGTTCCACGCTTAAAATATCGCCTTTGATTGATCGTCCAGCGAGGCCGGAGCGGCTGCCGCGGGCGAACGCGCACGGAGCCCCCTTCTGATGGTTACATCCCCCCACTTGCTGGCTGCCGTGGATCTCGGCTCGAACAGCTTCCGGCTGATCGTCGGGCGCGTCGAGGAAACGCCGGCGGGCAGCCAGATCTATCCCGTCGATGCGCTGCGCGAGCCGGTTCGACTGGCCGCGGGGCTGTCGAGCGACAAGATGCTCGATCGCGCGTCGCAGGAACGTGGCTGGGAGGCGCTCAAGCGGTTCGGCGAGCGCCTGCGCGATTTCCATCCCGATCATGTGCGCGCGGTGGCGACCAACACGCTGCGCGTCGCGAAGAACGCGGGCGAATTCCTCGGCGAAGCCGAAGCGGCGCTTGGTTTTCCGATCGAAGTGATCGCGGGCCGCGAAGAGGCGCGCCTGATCTATGCGGGTGCCGCGCATTCGGTGCCGGCGAGCGCGGGCAAGCGGCTCGTCGTCGACATCGGCGGCGGCTCGACCGAATTCATCATCGGCTCGCACTACACGCCGCTCGTGATGGAGAGTCTCTACATCGGCTGCGTGAGCCATAGCCGGGCGTTCTTCCCGGCCGGCAACGTCGACGAATACACGATGCGGCAGGCCGAACTCGCGGCCAAGCGCGAGATCCAGATCATTTCCAGCGAGTACAAGAAGGCCGGATGGGACCAGGCGATCGGTTCGTCGGGCACCGCGCGTGCGCTCGCGGAGCTCGTCGAGGCGAACGGCTTCAACGACGCCGGCATCACGCACGGCATTTCGCGCGGCGGGCTCGAACGCCTGAAGCGCGCGCTGATCAAGGCCGAGAACGTGAACCGGCTGAAGCTGATCGCGCTGAAGCCCGATCGCGTGCCGGTGCTTGCCGGCGGCCTCGCGATCATGCTCGCGGTATTCGAGGAACTGGGTGTCGACTACGTCGACACCACCGACGGCGCGCTGCGTCTCGGCGTGCTGTACGACCTGCTCGGCCGGGCCCAGCACGAGGACATGCGTGCGGTGACCGTCGAGGGTTTCACGCGCCGCTACGGCGTCGATCGCGCGCAGGCCGGGCGGATCGCCGCACTGGCGGTGCGGTTCTACGACGAGCTCGAGGCGTCCGACGACGAAGAAGCGCGCGAGGAAGGCCGGATGTTCCTCGGCTGGGCCGCCGCGCTGCACGAGATCGGCCTGTCGATCTCGCACAGCTCGTATCACAAGCATTCCGCGTATATCGCCAGCAACGCCGACATGCCGGGCTTCTCGCGCACTGACCAGGCGCGCCTCGCCGCGCTCGTGCTCGGGCATGCGGGCAAGCTCGGCAAGCTGTCGCAGGCGCGCGACGTCGAATGGCCGCTGCTGTTTTGCCTGCGGCTCGCCGCGCTGCTGTGCCGGCGCCGGACCGATGCCGGGCTGCCGGACATTTCCGTGTCGCAGATGAAGAAGGGCGGGTATGAAGTGCGCCTGCCGAGCGCATGGGTCGAGCAGAACCCGTTGACCGACTACAGCCTCAGCCAGGAAGCGGCCGAGTGGGAGAAGGTCGGGATTCCGTATCGCGTGGTTTATACGGGCGCGTAACGAGACGCTACCGAGGGCGCGGCGCCCTCGCGCCGCTTGCCTCGCGGCATGCTCAGTCGGAGCATACGATCGCGGTCAGGAACGGGAACGCCTGCTTGACGGTGGCGTCGCTGCCGGCATTGCGAACGGCCTGTTCGACTGCACTCTTCGTGCCGCGTACCACGACGCCGTACGCCCATTTGCCGATCGGCGTGCCGTCGCCCGGCTGGAAGATCGGATCATTCGCCTGGTAGCCGAGCACGACGTAGACGCCGAAGCCGTAGGCGGTCAGCGGATGGTTCGTGCGGAACGCGTTCACCGAATTCGCTTCGACGTGCATCGGCTCCGACTGGATGTCGCCGGCCGCGAGCAGCGGCGCGACGAACTTGTGGCCGTTCGAATGGCAGTCGAGCGCGTCGTCGAGCGACTTGGCCGACGCGGCGCCGGACGCGCCGAGGGTGCCGAATGCGCCGATTGCGAGCAGCGCGCCGAGCAGGGCGGTCTTGAAAACGGTTTTTTTCATGCGCGGTTGCGGGTTGGGTCGCGGACATTATCGCGTGTTCCCGCAAGATTCGTGCGCGGGCTCTGCATGGGGCGGCAGCGGTTGAGAAGGCGCACGGCGGAGCAAACGAAAAAGGGCTGCAAGCGCGATGGCTTGCAACCCTTATCGTGTATCGTGGTCGGAGCGAAAGGATTCGAACCTTCGACCCTCTGATCCCAAATCAGATGCGCTACCAGGCTGCGCTACGCTCCGACGAGCCAAAGATTCTATCGTCTAATGGGTGGCCGGGTCAATCACGTTTTGCATACGGCGCACATCATCACGAACCGCTCGCGATTGGCGACAATTCGAAGTGTGATCGTCCGGCCCGCGGGTGGTCGGCCGAACCATTCGTCGAAGCATGGAAGGAGACATCATGATGAACCTGATCCTGTGGCGCCACGCCGAAGCCGAAGACTACGCGGCAAACGACCTCGCACGCCAGTTGACGGCCCGCGGGCGCAAGGAAGCGCAGGCCATGGCCAAATGGCTGCGCAGCCGGCTCGAGTCGAACAGCGTGATCCTCGCGAGCCCGGCGGCGCGCACCGTGCAGACGGTCGAGGCGCTGACCGACCAGTACCGGACCGTCGATGCGCTCGCGCCGGGCGGTAGCGTCGATGACGTGCTGGCCGCCGCCGGCTGGCCGGACGGCATCGCGCCGACGGTCGTGATCGTCGGACATCAGCCGACGCTCGGCAGCGTCGCGGCGCAATTGATGGCCGGCAACGACGACAGCTGGAGCATCAAGAAGGGCGGCATCGTGTGGCTCGCGAGCCGCACGCGCGACGGCAACCATCAGGCCGTGCTGCGCGCAGTATTGACGCCGGAGCTGGCCTGAAGGGGTTTGCGGGCTTTGATCATACGGTTTCGCAAGCTTTCTGCTAAAGTCAATTCGGCGACACGTCATTGAAAGGACACGGTCGTGCCACAGAACGGTAACGACCGGTTACTACATTGGCTGGCATGTCGTCCTATTCCTTACGATCAGGAAAGCCTAATGCGAGAACTGCCGACGCCTACGCTCCCTTTTGCCTCGCTTCCCCTCGACACGACGCGGCGTCACCTGCCGCGCGCTGCTGAAACCGTCACATCCGAGTACCGTCTGCGTGCCGCCTGGGCGCGCACGGAAGACGAACTGCGCGAGGCCCAACGCCTGCGCTACACCGTGTTCGCCGAAGAGATGGGCGCGCAGGTCAGCGGTCCGTCCGGTCTCGACGTCGATCCGTTCGATGCCTACTGCGACCATCTGCTGGTGCGCGATCTCGACACGCTGAAGGTGGTCGGTACGTACCGCGTGCTGCCGCCGCACGAGGCCGCTCGGGTCGGCCGCCTGTATGCCGAGGGCGAATTCGACCTGTCGCGCCTCACGCACCTGCGCGGCAAGATGGTCGAGGTCGGCCGCTCGTGCGTGCACAGCGACTACCGCAGCGGCGCCGTCATCATGGCGCTGTGGGGCGGTCTCGGCGCATACATGATGCAAAACGGCTACGAGACGATGCTCGGCTGCGCGAGCGTATCGATGGCCGACGGCGGCCATTACGCGGCGAACCTGTATCAGTCGCTGCCGGCGAACGCGCTGACGGCGCCGGAATACCGTGCGTTCCCGCATACGGCGCTGCCGGTCGACGAACTGCAGACGGGCACCGTCGTCGCGCCGCCGCCGCTGATCAAGGGCTATCTGCGTCTCGGCGCGAAGATTTGCGGCGCGCCGGCGTGGGATCCCGATTTCAACTGCGCGGACTTCCTGACGCTGTTCCGGCTGTCGGACATCAACGCCCGCTACGCCCGGCACTTCCTGGGCTGAGCCATCCCGATCGCGGCGCGCTGCTCCAGGCGCGCGCAAGCGAACGCCGTCGCGCGGCAGGTTGTCGCGCGACGGCGTTCGACCATTCCGGGGATGTTGTCTTATCCGACCCTGTTAATTCGAGCGATATGCGCCGACCACCGTGCGGGTGGGCGCACGTTCGGAGCGGGCCCCGCGCGCGGCGGCCCGGACGACACGGCGGGCTTGCCTAATGCTTGCGCCGCCAGTCGAGCAGATGGTGTTCGGCCATCCAGTGATGGATCATCCCTTCGCCGCCATGGTTGCGCTTGTATTCGCGCGACTCGAAATAGGACAGGGCGACGAGCACCATCAGGCCGATGAACAGGCCGATCAGGCCGGCAATCTCTTCAGACGACATGGCTGCCTCCTTTCAACGGCACAGCGCCATGGATTCATATTAGGACACGCGCGGGACGATCCCTAACCCGGAATTCCGCTAGACTCGGCGCGGTCCTGGCGCGCGATGGGCGCGCCGTTTTACGGAGCCTTCCCGATGACCCGTTTCATGCTGGCCGTGCTGGCCGCGTCCATTCTTGCCGGCTGTGCCAGCGATCCCCGCCAGGCCCGTCGCGGCCACCCGCCACAAGATCCGGCCGATTACCACGGTGTGCCGACCGACATGACGCCGCCGTCGATGCTCGGCGAGCCGGCGCCGTCGGCACCCGCAGCCGTGCAGTGACGATGGCGGCAGGCCTTCGCGGCCGTCAGGTGCCGGCCGCGGCTGCGTCGGCGCCGATTCGCCGCGTCAGCGCCGGCAGGTAGCGCGCGAGCGTCGCGCCGCGCGCGACCATGAACAGCAGCAGCGCGAACCACAGCCCGTGATTGCCGAACGGGCCGACGGCCGCCAGCGTCGCGGCGATGAAGATCGCGAACGACGCGACCATCGCACGCATCAGCGATTGCGTCTGCGTCGCGCCGATGAACACGCCGTCGAGCAGGAATCCCCACACGGACACGATCGGCGAGACTGCCGCCCAGGGCAGGTAGCGCAGCGCGACCGCGCGGATTTCGGCCTGGTCGGTCAGCCGCGCGACGATCCAGCCGCCCGCGACCCAGTAGACGAGCGCGAACAGCAGCGCGCCGAGCGCGGACCACAGCAGCGTGACGCGCACGGCCTGCCGGAAGGCGGCGCGGTCGCGCGCGCCGGCGGCGGCGCCGACGAGCGCCTCGGCCGCATGCGCGAAACCGTCGAGTCCGTAGGCCATGAAGGTCTGGAAATTCAGTAGCAGTGCGTTGGCCGCGAGCGTCGCGTCGCCCTGTCTGGCGCCGAGATGCGCGAACCAGCCGAACGCGCCGAGCAGGCACAGCGTGCGCAGGAAGATGTCGCGATTGAGCGCGATCAGCCGCTTGAGTGCCGTACGGTCCGCGAGCGCCCGCGCGGCCAGTGGCGCGAGGCCGCGCGGCCGCAGCCGCCACAGCATCCAGGCGCCGAGCGCGAAGCCGCATGCGTCGGCGGTCGCGGTCGCCGCACCGATTCCGGCGATGCCCCAGCCGAAGCCGTACACGTAGAGCAGCACGGCCCCGATATTCACCGCGTTGATGAAGACCTGCGCGACGAGCGCGAGCCGTACGCGTTGCACGCCGAGCAGGTAGCCGAGCACGACGTAGTTGGCGAGCGCGAACGGCGCGCTCCAGATCCGTGCGTGGCCATAGGCCAGCGCCGTCGTGCGCACGGCCTCGCTGCCGCCCAGCGCGGTCAGCGCGAACGACAGCAGCGGCACCTGCAGCGCGAGCACGGCGGTGCCGAGCGCGAACGCGACGATCAGCGCGCGCAGCACGTTCAGCCGGATGCCGGCGGCGTCGCCGGCGCCGTGCGCCTGCGCGACGAGGCCGGTCGTGCCCATGCGCAGGAAGCCGAAGCCCCAGAACACGAAATTGAAGAACAGCCCGCCGAGCGCGACGCCGCCGAGATACTGCGCGCCGTCGAGGTGGCCGGCGACGGCCGTGTCGACCGCGCCGAGGATCGGCTGGGTCAGGTTTGCGAGGACGATCGGGAAGGCGAGCGCGAGGACGCGCCGGTGCGAGACGGCGGCCGACCCGGTGCCGGCCCCGTGCGGTAATGCGGATTCGGACATGGCGAACGCGTCAGGCGCGTTCCTGCACGCAGACCCACGGCGACACGACGACCGCCCACAGCTCCGGATTGCGCGCCGCGAAGTCGGCGGCGGTTTCCGCCGGCATGCGTGCGACGAGGCCGGACGACAGCCAGCGCGTGACCTGTTGCGCGTCGTCGCCGGCGATCGCTTCCGCGACGCTCACGAGATCGAGATCGCGTGCAACCGACAGCAGCTTGCCCTGTGCGAAGAAGCGCTCGAGATCGCACCAGTCGATCTTGGCGGTTTCGCCCAGGAGTTTGGCGTAAAGCGGGCTGTGCGACGCGCCCGCGGCGGATTCGTGTTGGTGGGAGGACATCGGTTGTGTGCTGGAAAGACTGCGTGGCGCCACTATAAACCATCCGGGCGCGCGGCCGGCCGCCCGGTACGGCCACGACCGTTTCAGGCGTCGCGCAACGCGCGCCGCACGATCTTGCCGGTCGGCGTCATCGGCAGGCCGTCGACGAACGCGATCGCGCGCGGGTACTCGTGCGCGGCCAGGCGCGTGCGCACGTGCGCCTGCAGCGCCTGCACGAGCGCGTCGTCGCCGACGTGGCCGGGGTTCAGCACGACGAACGCCTTGACGATCTCGGTGCGCGTCGGGTCGGGGACGCCGACGACGGCCGCCATCCGTACCGCCGGATGCGTGAGCAGGCAGTCCTCGATCGGCCCCGGGCCGATCCGATAGCCGGCGCTCGTGATCACGTCGTCGTCGCGGCCGACGAAGCGCACGAAACCGTCGGCGTCGATCGTGCCGGTGTCGCCGGTGAGCAGGTAGTCGCCCGCGAACTTGTCGCGCGTGGCGGCGGGATTGCGCCAGTATTCGATAAACATCACCGGGTCGGGGCGGCGCACCGCGATGCGCCCCTCGACGCCGGGCGGCAGCGGCGTGCCGTGCTCGTCGACGATCGCGACCACGTGGCCGGGCACGGCCTTTCCGATCGCACCCGGCTGCGCATCGAACAGCGCCGCGCACGACGACAGCACCATGTTGCATTCGGTCTGTCCGTAGAACTCGTTGATCGTCACGCCGAGCGCGTCGCGCCCCCAGGCCGTCAGCCCGGCGCCGAGGGATTCTCCACCGCTCGCGACCGATTTCAGCGCCAGCGCGTGGCGCTCGCGCGGCGCCGGCACCGCGCGCATCAGCTTCAGCGCGGTGGGCGGCAGGAACGCGTGGGTCACGCCGTGCCGCGCCATCAGCGCGAACGCGGCTTCGCCGTCGAACTTCTCGAAGCGGCGCGCCAGCACGGGCACGCCGTGATGCCATGAGGGCAGCAGCACGTCGAGCAGCCCGCCGATCCATGCCCAGTCGGCGGGCGTCCAGAACAGGCGTGCGTCGCGCGGGAAGCATTGCTGCGACATCTCGACGCCCGGCAGATGGCCCAGCAGCACGCGATGCGCATGGAGCGCGCCTTTCGGCTTGCCGGTCGTCCCGGACGTGTAGATGATCACCGCCGGATCGTCGGCCGCGGTGTCCGCCGGCACGAAATCCGGCGATTCGGCGGCGAGCGCGGCGTCGAAGCGCAGCACGCCGGGGGCGTCGGGTGCATCGTCGCCGATGCAGTAGCACGTGCGCAGCATCGGCAGTTGCGCGCGCAGCGACGCGATCTTCGCGTAACCGGCTGCGTCGGTGACGAGCGCGGCGGCTTCGCTGTTCGCGAGCCGGTATTCGAGTGCGTCGGCGCCGAACAGCGTGAACAGCGGCACCGCGATCGCGCCGAGCTTGTACGCGGCGAGATGCGCGATCGCTGTTTCCGGACCCTGTGCGAGGAAGATCGCGATCCGGTCGCCGCGTTGCAAACCTGCCCGCGCGAGGCTGTTCGCGAAACGGTTAGAAGCATTCTTCAGGTCGTCGAACGTGAGGCGCGACACGTCGCCTTGCGCCGTTTCGTGGATCAGCGCGAGCTGTCCGCTGCCGTCGGCCCACTTGTCGCAGACGTCCACGCCGATGTTGTAACGGGCCGGAACGTCCCACCGGAAGCGGGCGAGCAGGTCGTCGTAGCGGTCGGCGGCGGGCAGCATGCGAGTCTCCTTGGCGTCGATCGTCGGCATCGGTCGATAGATTACATCGGCATTTCACGCGACCGAAACCACAATGGCGTCGGATAGATAGGGAATGTGCGGACTCGTGCAACGGGTGCGGCTCAGTGCACGATTCCGTCATGACGCATAAGATCACGACAAAACAGTGATATGACCATGGATTTGCTTCTGATAGCTGCGGGGTTCAGCCTCTTCGGAATCGGGGCGCTGGTGGCGTTCGCCAGCCGTGTCGATCCGCTGTCCGGCCGGTTCACCGGCCGTCTGCGCAAGCGCTGACACAACCTTCCCGTTCTCCCTCTCGACGACATGCGATGCGTGCCGGCATCGCGTGTCGTCCGTCGTCTGCCGTCGACGCTGGCGCGCTCAGCGCGCCGGCAGGTAGCGTGCCGGATCGATCGAGCGGCCACCGTAGCGCAGCTCGAAGTGCAGCGCGGTGCGATCGCTGTCGCTGTTGCCCATCTCCGCGATCGTCTGCCCCTGCGTGACCGGCTGGCCTTCCTTCACGAGCAGCGCGCGGTTGTGCGCGTAGGCCGTCAGGTAATCGGCGTTGTGCTTGAGGATGATCAGGTTGCCGTAGCCGCGCAATCCGTTGCCCGCATAGACGACGGTGCCCGGCGCGGCGGCCAGCACCGGCGTGCCCGCAGCGTTCGCGATATCGATGCCCTTGGATTTCGAGCCGTCGAAGCTGCGCACCACGTTGCCGGCGGCCGGCCAGATCAGTGCGATGCTGGTGGCCGGCTTGACCGCCGATTCGACCGGCGCGGAAGGCGCGGGGCGGCTGCGGCCCGCGCTGCCGGTGCCGGTGGTCGACGCCGTCGTCGTGCCGGGCGGCGGCGCGACCCGCAGCACCTGGCCGACTTCGATCGCGTCGGGGTTCGTGATCTGGTTCCAGCGCACGATGTTGGCCGTCGACGTGCGATTCTCGCGCGCGATCTTGTAGAGCGTGTCGCCGCGCTCGACGCGGTAGTAACCCGGGCCGACGGGAGCGGAGCCGCACGCGACGAGCAGCGCGGCGCAGGCGGCCGCGAAGAGCCGCTTCGTTGTTGTTCCGATCATTGAACCTCGCAAAACCCTGCCGCGCGCGACGCGGCAGGCGATACAAAACGTCCGATTTTAACGGGTTCGACCCGCGCACCGCAGTTTTGGGCAGCGGGCGCGGCCGGCGCGCACCGGTTCGGCGCGGCCGGTGTCAGCCGGCGAGCGGCAGCACGCGAATCCGCAGCGTGGCCGTTTCCGTCGCGCCCGGCGCGAGCGTGCGCAGCCCGAGGCCGTTGTGGATCGCGTCCGGCAGGCCGAGCCAAGGCTCGACGCAGTAGAAGTCCGATTCCGGTTTTTCCGTCCAGGTCGTGACCGCGTACCACGGGATCGAGCCCGGTACGTCGAGCGCGATCTCGATCGTGCGGCGGCGGCCCGGCATCACGATGCGTACCGGCGTGGACGGCGCGCCGTCGAGACAGTGGAAGCGGTCGAGGATGTCCGGATCGCCGAGGCTGTACGACGCTGCGCCGGGCTCGAGCGGGCTGATCGAGCCGTCGGCGCGCTGCATGCAGCGGCGCGTCGGCGGCAGCTCGAGCGTGGTTTCTGCACGTTCGCCGTGCGGCAGCGCGAAATAGAAATGATGGCCCGCGTAGTAGGGCAGCGGCGTGTCGCCGCGGTTGGTCGTGGTGAGCGCGACGTCGAGCGTGTGCGCATCGGCGAGCCGGTAGGTCGTCTCGAACCGGAAATCGAACGGATAGCTGTCGCGCAGCGCGTCGTTCGCGTCGAGCGTCATCGACAGTGCGGCGCCGTCGGCCGACGGCCGTGCCGCGAACGGCAGGTCGCGCGCGAAGCCGTGCATCGGCAGGTCGCGGACCACGCCGGCGGCATCGCGCCAGCGGCCCAGTTCACCGTCGACGCGATGGCGGCCGAGGAACGGAAACAGCAGCGGATTGCCGCCGCGCACGCGCGCGAGGTTGCTCCAGTCGGCCGCGTCCGGCCAGAAGATGACCGGCTCGCCGTCGACGTGCCACGACAGCAGGCGGCCGCCGAATTGCGGGGCGACCCGGACGAGCGACGGGCCGGCGTGGAGTTCATGAATGTCGTGCTGCTGGAAGATCGGCATGGCGAATCGGTATGAACGGGTGGGCGGGGTGCGCGATGGCGCGCTCCATTATCGGGTTGCGAGGCGGTCGGGGAAAACCCTTCTCGGGGAAATTGCGAGTTTTTCAACCTGCCGACGGTCTGGATAATGCCTCTAAACCGGTGATGTTGCCGGGTCATGACACTTCGTGGAGGGGGCCATGGATCTGGCAATGGCAATGGGAATCGCACTGTTCGGCATGTTCACCGGCAGCACGGTATTGTTTTTCTATCAGCTCGGCCGCTGACGGCAATTTCTGCCGGAATCGCAAGGCCCGCCATGCAAATGGCGGGCTTTTTGCTTTCTGCGCGCTTACAAATTGCAAGCGTTTGTGTGCATTGCCGCAATAACCAGTCAAATGCCTTGGCGCAGTAATCTGGGCTGGGCATAATCGGGGCGCGTTTTTTCGGACGCGCGATGCGTCGTCCGCTCTTCTACCCGACTGATCACCACCAAAAGGACCGACGCGTGAGTCTCTGGTTTCTGGTATTCCTGAGCGTCCTGCAGGGCGTCACCGAACTCTTCCCCGTCAGCAGTCTCGGCCACACGCTGCTCGTGCCCGCGCTGTTCGGCATGCACATCGACAAGCATGCGCCGCAGTTGCTGCCGTTCCTCGTCGCGCTGCACCTCGGCACCGCGCTCGCGCTGCTGTGGTATTTCCGCGCGCGCTGGATCGCGCTGATCAGCGGCTTCTTCGCGCAGCTCGGCGGCCGCAAGAACGACGACGGGCACCTGATGTGGGCGCTGATCATCGGCACGATCCCGACCGGGATCGTCGGCCTGCTGCTCGAGAAGCGCATCGAGCGCGTGTTCCACGACCTGCGGATCGTCGCGATCGCGCTGATCATCAACGGCGTGCTGCTGTGGATCGGCGACCGGATCCAGCGCAGCCGTGCGCATCAACCGCCCGAAAAGATGACGTTCAAGCAGGCGTTCTTCGTGGGCCTGGCGCAGATCGGCGCGCTGATCCCGGGTTTCTCGCGCAGCGGGCTGACGATGATCGCCGGTAACGTGGCCGGGCTGACGGCGGAGAAGGCCGCGGAGTTTTCGTTCCTGCTCGGCACGCCGATCATTTTTGCCGCGGGCGTGCTCGAACTGCCGAAGCTGTTCCATGCGCGCGACCAGCTCGCCGATGCGCTGCTCGGCGGCGTGCTGACGGCGATTGCCGCTTATCTGAGCGTGCGGTTCCTGATGCGCTATTTCGAAGGGCGCGGGCGGTTGGCCTCGTTCGGCGTGTATTGCGTGATTGCTGGGGTGTTCTGTCTTGGCTGGTTCATGCTGCATCCGCAGCCGGTTTGAGGGGCGCGGTGCCGCCGGTCGCGCGTCGCGCGTGATGTGACGCGATGATCGGGTATAATTTCGGGCTCGGCTTCATGCCGGGCCCGTTTCGTTTCGGGGTTTCGAGTTTTGGGTTGTCGTGGTGGTGCTCGAAGCCTTTCGCGTGAAATGCGGTCCGGGTTTTGTCGCCGTGTCTTTTCCCCTCGACCGCCCTTAGCTCAGTTGGATAGAGCAACGGCCTTCTAAGCCGTAGGTCACACGTTCGAATCGTGTAGGGCGGGCCAATGGAATCAGTGCGTTAGCTGATATTTATTTTCAAATTTCTCATCCTCTGTCGGCGCGCTCGTGTGGGCAGCATGTAGGTGTTTGTAGTCAACCACGATCGCAACCAATCCATGTGAGACCGGCGGCTCACTCTGACAAGCATTTTTGACGGCGTCGTAAGCTGAAATGCCGAGCCGGTCGCACGACAAGATCGAGGCGTGGATGCTTGGTAGGCTGACCTCTGAATGGTTGGGATTCTGGCTGTAGTACGCATGTGCGACTTCCCGGAATCTGCCGCCGTGCGATTGAGCACCTCATTGCGACGCACCGACACTTCGACCGAATCCGCGCCGAACGTCGCGACCTTCTCGGCTATCGCAATCGAGGTTGCGGACCATTGCACCGCCGCTCCGCCATTCACGCCGACCTGTACCTTGGCGAACTTGAGGTTGTTCTGAAACATATCGCATCAACGATGCACCTTCGATGGTGAACGAAAGCGCGACGACTGTCGGCGCATTCGTATTGGACACTGGTGTTCCCGTGGTCCGCTGGTCGGATTTCCCGCACTCAGTCAATAGTCCAATGGCTACGCACGCCAATGTCATTGTCCTCATGCTTCCCCGAGATGTCGTTATTGTGTTGATTTGAAATTGTGAGGCGCGCTGCAGGGGGCCGATGTTCGGCGACACCTATAGATTGAAGCTACTGCTGCCGTTAACCTATTCGAGCTATCTCCTTTAGCGGGATGGCTTACAAAATGAATGAGTTACGGGGAATGCTATGCGATGGATCAAATCACTAACCGCTCTTGCAGTGGTTAGTCTGTGTTCGGGTTGCGCTTATAACGTGCAAGTGTCGTCCCAATCAGGGGCTGCTGAAGTAATGAGCACCAAGGTCAAGCAGGACAAGGCGTATGTGGTGTTCAGTGACAACCTAGCGACTGCCGGGAAGGAGGTGAAGCCGGGGTTCCAGTGCGGCGCTCACCGATACCCCATGTATATCGGAGAGACCCTCGAAAATTCCTTGTCGAAGACGGTTGAAGCGGCCTTTCCTCACGCGGTCAGGAACGGCGGTGCAATTCCCACATTGGGTGACGGACTGGTTTTCAAGTTCGACCTCGCTGAGTTCGATCCGCGCGTCCGTTTTACCCCCGGCTTCTTCGTCCCGACAGCAGATGCGAACGTAGACATAGCAATTCGCGCCCGCGTATCTGATAAGGCGGGTAAGGAACTGATTGCGACGACGTTTCGCGGACAGGGACATTCGAGTCAAGATGGGTCTTGCGGCGTAGGTGCAGACGCGTTGGCGGACGCCGGACAGAAGGCAATCGCGAATGCGATGGAGAATTTCGTGGACAAGGTCATCAATACCGGAATCCTCGATTCGTCAACGACGGCGAGCAAATAGCCATTCGACTTGCGATCCCTCTTGATTGATAGATCGCGGTTGCGCCAATTGAGGCTTCGGGCGGTGACGGGAAACGTATCCCCGTCCCGCCCCTTGCTCGGAGTCTGTCAGTCTAGCCTCAGAGCGAAATCGTCGGCTCGCAGGTGCATATACCGCCGCAGCATGGCAAGCGTCTTGTGCCCGGCGATACTGGCAACTTCCATGATGTTCAGTCCGTGTTCAAAAAACGGCTTGTCGCTTCGTACCGGGCGCGGGCCCGCTGCGTGGGCCGACGGAAAGCCCGCCCGAACGCGTTAGCGGTTAGCCGCTTGACGAGGCAGTTTCTCACCGGTGCCGAAGTACAAGTCCGCCGAGGATGATGTCATTCCACCAAAGTTGCATGGTAACAGCCGCTACTTGGTCCTTGGCGTTAGTGACCATCGCTGCAACTTTGTCGAGCATTGCGGCATCCGTCGGCGGCGTTGACTCATCGAGTTCTTACTTTCGCCTGAAGGCGAGAATAACGGGCAGCATGGTGGTGCTGCATGTCCGTAGGCATGCAATTTTTCAAGATAAAGAAAATGCGCGCCATTATCGAGCGCCATATGACATCGCGTGGCAAATGTGCGCGCGCATTATGGAAATGCCTGAACCTGAGGTTAGGGTTGTCCGATCTCGAAAAGAGCGGAGAAAGCGAGCCCGATGCACACCCGGGCCGTACAGTTGCCATTCAGGCGTGAAATAATCTTTGTTCAAAAACGAGAACAGTTTTCTGAGAGAACAAAGAGAAACGCAGCATGAAGGAAATCGAAAGCCAGCGCCATGAGGCCGTGACGAATCAGGAGGGGCAGTATTCGATCTGGCCGACTTCTACGGAGATTCCGTCCGGCTGGAAAAAGGCCGAATTCGGCGGCACCCGGGAACCATGTCTCGACCACATTCGAAGCGCCTGGACCGACATGCGTCCGCTGATCGTGCGCCAAGCGATGGCAAGCGAGGGAGGCGCGTGAACGCTGCGGGGAAGGCCGGCCTGCAGGCCGCGAACAAACGGGCATCGAGGACGCTGATAGGTTGGCGCATGAAGGCCTATTCGCGTGTGGTCGCACAGGCTGTCGCGCGTCATGCGAAGACGCTGGCGATCATCGTCGGCACCTTCGTGTTCGGGCTACCGTTGAATGCGCAACTCGACCTGCTCGGCATGCCGATGAAAGTGTTGCTGGCAGAACACGCAACCGGACTCGGCGTGGCATCGGTGCTGGCGACCTTGTCGATGCTGGCTGCCGCGTCTGTGGCCGTGCAGGGCGATACGGTGTTCGGTGGCGCCGCGCGCCGCTGGAGCGCGAGTTTGCCAGGCGGGATCCGCGCGCATCGTGCGGCCGATTTCATCGTGACGGGCGCTGCCCTGTGGCCGTTCTGGATCATGCTTGCCGCGGCGATTGCGCGACACGTGCTGGGCGCGCGCGACATCGTGACCGGCCCAACCTTTGCGCTGGTCGTCGCGACGCTTGCGCTCGTCTGGACGGGCGCGCCGCTCGCGCTGCTCGCACGTTCGCGCGCGGCGTTGGCGGCGGTGTTCGCGGCCAACGCATCGTTGTGGATCGCACTTCGCTTCGGCGGCGCAGGGACCGCCTGCGCGGCACTTGCCCTGGCGTGCGGCGTTGTCGCACTGTGGCGCGCGCGGCTTGACGCGTTCGTCGAGCGCGAACAGCACGGAGCGACGTTGCTCCGCGGTGGGAATCCGTTCGAACTCGTTCGTGCGGTAATGGTGAACGTCTATGGTCATTCACTGCGGCTGGGCGGCTTGATGCTGGCCGTGCTGGCGATGATCTGCGGATGGATCGTCTCGATGCCCGACTATCTGTCGCGACATTGGGGCATCGTGAACGTGGTGCTGCCGTTCGCGCTGTACCAGATCGCGATCCTGCATGGGTGGATGCGCGACGAATCAGGCCGGCTGACCAGTTGGCTGGGCAGCTTGCCACGCGCGATTGCCCGCTTCAATCGGGCGGCGGCGATGAGCATCGTGGGGCTGTCGAGTGCGTATGTGCTGGCGATTTGCGTGCCGTTCGCAATTGCAACCGACGAAGGCCGTCGCTACGCCATCGTCTTTGCGTGTTATGCCGGCCTCGCCACCGCATTGGCTGCATGTCGCTGGTGGGGCGCGAGGGCGTCTCGAATCGTCGACATGTTTCTGACGGCGGGCTGTGCCATCGCTTGCTACGGCATGCTGAAATAGATGGAAAACGACATGAGCATCTTGAGAGTGGCGGGGCTGGGCAAGCGATACGCCGGACGGACGATCTTCAGCGACGTCGAATTGGAACTGCAGGCAGGAGTCTATGCGCTGAGAGGCAAGAACGGCAGCGGCAAATCGACGTTGCTGAAATTGCTGGCAGGCGTGGTCCGGCCAGACGAGGGCGTCGTCGAAGTGGGCGGTCACGCGATCGACCGTGCAGCGGACAAGGCCAAGGCCTGTACCGGCTACATGCCGGACAGTGAGGAGTTCTACGATTTCGTGACACCATCGTCGGTATGGCGGCTGATTGCCGATGCGCGGGGGACGAATCTCGAGCAGGGTCTGGTGACGGCCGACCGCCTTGGGTTGACGCGATACGCCGACGAACCGCTTGGCGCGCTGTCGCAGGGAACGCGCCGCAAGGTATTTCTGGTCGGTGCGTTCATGGGCCCTCCGGCCTTGATACTGCTCGACGAACCGAGCAATGCACTCGATGCCGCCGCACATGCGCAGCTGTGCCGGATGATTGCGGCCGCGGCGCCGACGTCGGTCGTGCTGATGTCGACCCACGACGCGGAACTGGTCGCCGCGACCCGCGCGCGCATCGTCGAACTGACGGCACACGGTATCGTCCTGTCGAGACCGTCGAACGTTGCAATGCATGTCGAGCAGTGATGACGGGACCGGCGCGACGCGCATGACGCGCCGCGCTTCCCGGCGCCGTGGGCCGCACGCCAGGATGGCTGCTCGGACGACGACTTTCGCGGCTACATCGGCAGGATCGAATCGGCGGCCCCGTGCAGGTTCGGCGAGACGCCGCTGTCGTCGCAGCGCAAGTACCTGCTGAAGCAGACCGCGAGCACGGCGTTCGCGAAGATCTGCCGTTTCTCCTGTCGCGTCACGGGATACACGTGCGCTCCCGGTGCGTTGCACATTCTGCAGAAAATGCGAATGTCCCCCGGATGCCAAAGTGTTTTCGCGGAATAGCCCTTCCGCGGCACAGCGTCGGCCACGGATACTGACAGCCATACACGTTCCGCATTCGCGGACGCCACACCGATCCCTGCATGATCGATGCCGCGGACACCGGACGACTATGCGACGCCGCTCGGCGGCGTCGGCGAGCCGGGGCTGCCGCCGGTCGCACCGGCGCTGACCAACGCGATCTTCGCGGCGACGGGCACGCGCATCCGCAGCCTGCCCGTCGCGGACCAGCTCGCGAAGCCGAAAGCGGCGTGATGCCGTGCTGCGCGCCGGGCCGTCCGCAAGGCCCGGTGCGTATATTCGCCCGCGCGCCCGCCGTTGCGTGCGGCCCGTTCATGCACTCTGTTTGCATATCAATTCGACGGATTCCATCGGGCCGATCAGCCGCCACGACAATCACTTTCCGGCATCAACTGCGGGAATTCAATCTCGACATTTGCGCCCAGAATTCCACCTGAAAATAGAATCAATAGCCCTCTGATATCGGGTTTGCCCGATGGTGCGGTATCGTACAAAGAGGGGCCGGAAAGTGTCGGATCATTGGCCCGTGAATTAATTTTTTGTAAGAAATTCATTGAGCAAAACCTGACGCGGCTCAATCATTTCTTGAGGGTTGATTGGGCGGCTGGTAATCGGTGCGTATCTGATTTTTTGCTGATTATCGGGCAAGTATTCATTCGCGCTTTCATTCTTTTGTTCCGCGACGTGCACGGTGCCGCGAGGTCCACTCACGGGGTGTCTGCTCGCCTGCAGACTGAAGTCGTCGAATCGGACGCCGGGCGGCGCGAGGATTAATTGCATATCGACAAACAGCCGGTTTGTCGAATGCTGATCGATCGTGAGGGCGTTGCGAAAGAATTCATCGCGATATTCGATCCGATGGGACGCCGCACGCCATCTGGCTGGAATGATCGATGAAATATAAACGGGCGATGGAGTCGTTTCGTTCATAAATTTAACATATTTAACGTATTGACCTGCGTCGCGATTCGCGGCGTGGTTCGATGCCCCGCTAGATGGGTTATCTAGCATTCTCAATCTGGAGAAACGCAATGCAAGAACTGAATCAGCAGGAAATCGCACAAGTTTCCGGCGGCTACTACGGCGGCGGCTCGATTTTCGACACGCTGGGCAACGTGGTCGAGCTGTACGGCCAGACGCTCTACAACGTCGGCGAAGCGCTGACGACGGCTGTCGTGGGCACGGGCAACGCACTGCTCGGCCTGCTGGGCGGTCAGCACGCGTAAGCCGAACGCGATTTCCGTGCGATGGCGCGCGCTGCGCCGCCATCGCGTGAATCGCGGACCGCCGCGGCACCGAAGCGGGGTGCCGCGGCGATCTTCCCGGGCAACCGGAACGCATCCCGTCGAACCCAATTGACAGTCAGTCATCCCGTATCTTGACGAACCCGACTTCTCTCTTCCGGCACGAAGCACAAAAGGCGCAGCGCGCCGGCGCGCTGGGCGAGATCGTGCTGGTGCGCCCCGTGTCGCTGACGCTGCTGGCGGCCGCCGCGGTCGCGATGGCCGCGTGCGTGCTGCTGTTCTTCACGTTCGGCACCTACACGCGTCGCACGACGGTCAGCGGCGTCGTGATGCCGGATGCGGGGCTGGTGAAGGTCTACGCGCTGCAGCCGGGGATCGTCGTCGAGCGCGACGTGAAGGAAGGGCAGCACGTCGCACGCGGGCAGACGCTCTATACGGTGTCCACCGACCTGCAGAGCGCGGCGCAAGGCGCGACGCAAGCCGCGCTGATCGCGCAGGCGCGGCAGCGCAAGGCGTCGCTGCTCACGGAAATGGACAAGACGCGCAGCCTGCAGCAGGACGAACGCGCAACGGTGCGCGCGAAGATCGCGAGCCTGGGCGGCGAGCTTGCGCAGATCGACGATCAGCTCGCGGCGCAGCGGTTGCGCACGTCGATCGCGGCCGACGGCGCGAAACGCTATCGCGGCCTGCTGGCCCAGGACTACATCTCGAAGGATCAGGCGCAGCAGCGCGAAGCCGACCTGCTCGACCAGCAGTCGAAGCTGAACGGGCTGCTGCGCGAGCGTGCGTCGACGGCGCAGTCGCTGACGGAAGCGAACAACCAGTTGGCCGGCCTCGACCTCAAGCAGCAGAACCAGCTCGCGCAGATCGACCGCAACGTGATCGACGTCGACCAGAACCTGATCGAAAGCGAGGCGAAGCGCCGGATCGTCGTCACCGCGCCGGAAGCGGGCGTCGTGACGGCGGCGATCGCCGCCGTCGGCCAGTCGGTCGATACGTCTAGGCCGCTCGCGAGCGTGGTGCCGGGCGGCGCGCGCTGGCAGGCGCACCTGTTCGTGCCGAGCACGGCGATCGGCTTCGTGCGGGTCGGCGAGCCGGTGCTGGTCCGCTACCAGGCGTTCCCGTACCAGAAATTCGGCCAGTATCGCGCCGAGGTCGTGTCGATCGCGCGCACGGCGCTGTCGGCGGCCGAACTCGCGAACGACGGCGGCCCGGCGGCGACGCCGGGCGAGGGGCGCGACGCGACCTTCTATCGCGTGATCGTCGCGCTCGATGCGCAGCACGTCACCGCGTATGGCGCGCAGCAACCGTTGCAGGCGGGCATGACGCTGCAGGCAGACATCCTGCAGGAGCGCAGGCGTCTGTACGAATGGGTGCTGGAGCCGCTTTACAGCCTCACCGGCAAACTCTGACGAGGTCGCGCATGGCACTACTCGATCGACTCTCGTTCGGCCTCGGCCGCCAGCTGCCGATGATCCTGCAGACGGAGGCCGCGGAATGCGGGCTCGCGTGTCTCGCGATGGTGGCCGGCTATCACGGCCATCACGTGGATCTCGCGACGCTGCGCGGGCAATTCCCCGTTTCGCTGAAGGGCGCGGGGCTCGGGCGCGTGATCGAGGTCGCGCAGCGCCTCGCGCTCGGCACGCGCGCGGTAAAGCTCGATCTGGCGCAGCTCGGCCAGCTTCGCCTGCCGTGCCTGTTGCACTGGAATTTCAATCACTTCGTCGTGCTGAAGGAAGTGAGCGGCAAGACCGCGACGATTCATGACCCGTCGCACGGCGTCCGCAAGGTGCCGCTCGCCGAAGTGTCGCGCGCGTTCACCGGCGTCGCGCTCGAACTGTGGCCGGCCGCCGGGTTCGCGCCGCGCGCGGCGCGGCCGGCGGTGAAGCTGCGCGAACTGCTCGGCCCGGTGTCGGGGCTGTCGCGCTCGCTCGCGCAGATCCTCGCGCTCGCGATCGCGCTCGAAGTCTTCATGCTGGTGCAGCCGTTCTTCCTGCAGTGGGTGATCGACGAGGTGATCGTCAGCGCCGATCGCGACCTGCTGACGGTGCTGGCGCTCGGCTTCGGCCTGTTGCTGCTGATGCAGCAGGCGACCGGCTCGATTCGCGCGTGGGCGCTGATGTACGTCGGCGTCACGCTGAACATCCAGTGGCGCGCGAACGTGTTCACGCACCTGCTGAGCCTGCCGGTGCGCTACTACGAGCGGCGCCATCTCGGCGACGTCGTGTCGCGCTTCGGTTCGATCGACACGATCCAGCAGACCCTGACCACGTCGTTTCTCGGCGCGGTGATCGACGGGCTGATGACGATCGTGACGCTCGCGATGATGTTCGTGTACAGCCGCGTGCTCGGCCTGGTCGCGCTGGCGACGATGGCGCTGTACGCGCTCGTCCGGTGGCTGTGGTACGGACCGCTGCGGCGCGCGACCGAGGACCAGATCGTGCACGCGGCCAAGCAGCAGAGCCATTTCCTCGAAACGGTGCGCGGCGTGAAGACGATCAAGCTGTTCAACCGCCAGACGGAGCGCCGCGCGAGCTGGATCACGCTGCTGGTCGAGCAGGTCAATGCGAGCCTGCACGTGCAGAAGCTGCAGATCTTCTACCAGCAGCTCAACGGCCTGCTGTTCGGCATCGAGAACGTGCTGATCATCTGGCTCGGCGCGCGCATGGTGATGGACGGCCAGTTCACGGTCGGCGTGCTGATGGCGTTCAACGCGTACAAGAACCAGTTCGACAGCCGTGTCGGCAGCCTGATCGACAAGTACTTCGAAGTCAGGATGCTGCAGCTCCAGGGCGAACGGCTGGCCGACATCGTGTTCGCGGCAAGCGAGCCGGACCCGAGCCTGCGCAACGTGCCGGGCGAGGCCGACGCGCTCGACGCGAGCATCGAGATCGAGGCGCTGTCGTTTCGCTACGCGGAAGGCGAGCCGCTCGTGCTGGACGGCGTGAGCGCGACGATCGCGGCGGGCGAGTCGGTCGCGATCGTCGGGCCGTCGGGTTGCGGCAAGACGACGCTGATCGGCGTGCTGCTCGGCATCCACGAACCGACGGGCGGCACGGTGCGGATCGGCGGGCTCGACGTCGGCCGGCTCGGCGTCGAGCGGCTGCGCGCGCTGGTCGGCACGGTGCTGCAGGACGACGTGTTGTTCGCGGGCTCGATCGCGGACAACATCAGTTTCTTCGATCCGGACGCGGACCCGCGCTGGGTCGCCGAATGCGCGCGCGTCGCGGCCGTGCACGACGACATCGCCGCGATGCCGATGGGCTACAACACGCTGGTCGGCGACATGGGCACGGTGCTGTCCGGCGGGCAGAAGCAGCGCGTGCTGCTCGCGCGTGCACTGTACAAGCGGCCGGGCATTCTGGTGCTCGACGAAGCGACGAGCCATCTCGACATCCAGCGCGAGATGCAGGTCAACGCGGCCGTCACGCAGCTCGCGATGACGCGGCTGATCGTCGCGCACCGGCCGGAGACGATCGCGTCCGCGCAGCGCGTCATCATGCTGCAGGGCGGCAAGGTCGTGCTCGACCAGTCGACCGCCGCGATGCGCGCGGCGATGGCGGCAAGGACGTCCGCCGCTGCACCCGCCGCGCCGCAGCAGGCGACGCATGACGCCGGCGCGGCGGAACCGGTCGCGGGGCGCTGAGCGATGAAGCGTCCCCTCGCTACCGTGCTGGCCGTCGTCGCGCTCGCGGGGTCCGCGCCGCCGGCACGTGCGCAGCTGCTCGACGTGTACGGCACGCGCAATGACGTCGCGGCCACGCCGGCCGGGTCGATGGCGTCGGCCACCGCGTGCGGCGCACAGCCTGTCGACGCGCGGCCGCTCGCGCTCGAGGACGCGATCCTGCTGGCGATCTGCTCGCATCCGCAACTGAGCCGGACATGGTCGGATGCGCGCGCGGCGGCGGCCGAGGTCGGCGTGTCGAAGGCCGCGTACTGGCCGACGCTCAATGCGACGGCGGGTGTCGAGCGCGACAACCTGACGACGAACTACAGCGGCGGCTATTCGCAGGACCAGCGCAGCACCAGCCGCTACGGCATGCTCAACCTGAGCTGGGTGCTGTTCGATTTCGGCAAGCGCGGCGCGACGCTCGACCGTGCGCGCGCGCTGCTGCGCGCGGCCAACGCGGCGCACGACGATGCGCTGCAGAGTGTCTTCTACGACGCGGCGCAGGCGTTCTATGCGCTGCGCGACGCGCAGGCGGCACTCGCCGCCGCGCAGGCGGTCGAGCACGCGGCGCAGGAGAGCCTCGCCGAGGCGAGCGCGCGGCACGACGGCGGCGCGGGCACGCTCGGCGACGCATTGCAGGCGCAGACCACCTACCGCAAGGCGCTGCTCGATCGCGTGAGCGCGGAGGGCGACCTGCAGAGCGCGATCGGCACGCTCGCGACGACGCTGGGCGCCGACGCCGATACGCCGCTGCGCATCGCCGACGCGGAACCGTCGCCCGATCGCGACGACTTCACGCGCGGTGTCGCCGACCTGATCGCCGAAGCGAAGCGCCATCACCCGAAGCTGATCGCCGCGCGCGAAAAGCTCGAAGCGGCGCGCGACGAGGTGCGGGCGGTGCGCGCGCAGTCGTTGCCGACGATCTCGCTGACGGGCAGCCTCGCGCGCAACAACCCGTCCTACCAGCAGCAGGCGTCGTTTCTCCAGTTGCAGAGCAGTCACAGCAACTCGATCGGCATCCAGGTCTCGATTCCGCTGTTCGAAGGGTTCGCGTCGGGCTACCGGGTCGCGCAAGCGAAGGCGCAGGCGGACGCACAGGAAGCCGACGTGCGCAATACCGAACTGAAGGTGTCGCTCGACGTATGGAAGAGCTACCAGAGCCTGCAGACCGATACGACGAACCTGGACAACTCGCGGCATCTGCTCGATACCGCGCTGCATTCGCTCGACATCGCACGTGGCCGCTACAAGGCCGGCGTCGGCACGTTCACGGAATTGCTGAACGCGCAGTCGGCGCTCGCGGATGCGCGCCGGCAGCGTGTGCTCGCGGTGTCGAAGTGGCGGATCGCGAGACTGAAACTGGCCGAGAGCCTCGGGAGGTTGGGATTATGGAACGACGCGGGCTGAACGGCGCCGGGCCGGACGCGAGCGGCGCGCAAGCGCGCGGCTGCGCGTTCCTGTTCCCGGGACAGGGCGCGTTTTATGCGGGCGCGCTGCGGCAGCTGGGCCGCGAACACTCGAGTGTGCGGCTGACGCTCGACATGCTCGACGCGGTCGCGAGCGAGCGCCTCGGCCGCCCGCTGACGGGTGCGCTGTGGCGTGACGATGCCGGGCTCGACGTCTGGCTGCACGAAGCGCCCGATTTGCTGCAGCTCGGGATTTACGGCGCGTCGGTCGGGATGTTCGGCGTGCTGCGCGAGCGCGGCGTGACGCCCGACGTGCTGATCGGACACAGCTTCGGCGAGATCGCGGCGCTGGTGTGCGGCGGCATGTATTCGATCGAGCAAGGCGCGCGGATCGTCTGCGACCGGATTGCGTCGTTGCAGGCGGCGGCGCCGGCCGATGGGATGATGGCCGCGATCTCGACGGGTGCCGACGCGACGCGCGAGCTGATCGACGCGAGCGCCGTCACGCACGCGGTGCGCAACGTGTGCGTCGCGGTCGAGAACCATTCGTCGCAGACCGTCGTGTCCGGCCCGCGCGACGCGCTGGAGCGCTTCGTCGCGGCATGCGCGGCACGCGGCGTGACCGCACAGACGCTCAGGTCTCCGTATGGATTTCATCACACCGATCTGGCCGGCGCGCGCGAACAGTTCGCCGCGCGGCTCGCCGCGTATCGGCACGGCCCGCTCGCGATTCCGGTGTATTCGCCGATCCTCGGCCGCCGCTACAGCGGCGCCGACGATCCGGGCGCGCGGCTCGCGTCGCATTTCGTGCTGCCGGTGCGGTTCGCCGATGCGATTCGCGCGGCGTGCGCGGACGGCATCGGGCGCTACGTCGAATGCGGCGCGCTCAACGCGTTGGCGCGCATCGTCGTGCGCATCGCGGGGCCCGGCACGGTCAGGACGTTCGGCGGCCCGTCGAACGCGACCGAGGAATCGAGCGTCGTCACGACCATCACCCGTTATTTCCAGGAGGACAGCATCATGAAGGACGATATTCGCATCGGCAACGCCGGCTCCGGGTTCGACGCGTTCTGGCATGCGCGCGGACCGCACATCGTCGACTGGCTCAAGGGCGAGCTGCGTCACGCGTTCGATGCGGCGAGCACGGCGCCGGCCGGCGCCGCGCCGGTCGCGGCACCGACGCTCGCCGCATTGGCACCGCAGGCCGAGCCGCGCGGCGCGTCCGCGCCGCGCCTGGCAGCCGTGGCCGTGGCCGCGCCGACCCTGACGGCGGTGCCGTCGCCGTCGGCGCCGCACGAGCCGCTCGCCCCGGCGAAGCCCGCCCACGTGCCGCGCGAGCGGCTGTTCACGGAGCTCGTCGATATCTACGCGCAAGCGATGGAGTATCCGGCCGAGGTGTTCTCCGAAACGATCGAGCTCGAAGCCGAGCTCGGCATCGATTCGGTCAAGCAGACCGAGATCATCCAGCGCATCACCGCGCGCTACGCGCTGCCGCCGCTGCCGGCCAATTTCCGCAGCGGCGATTTCAAGGCGATGGGGCAGATCGTCGATTTCGTCTACGAGAACCAGGGGAAGGCGCTCGCCTGACGGCCGTGGGCTGAAACGTTGATCGGCAGGGGGGGCCCTGCCCGTAATGACAAGTTCTCGATAGGCAGGCGATCCATGTCGAATACCAGCATGCGCGGCAAGCTCGTTCTCGTGACGGGCGGTGCGAAAAACGTGGGCAAGGCGATCTGCAGGCGTTTCGCCGAGCAGGGCGCGCACGTGATCCTGAATTTCTTCCACTCGCTCGACGCGTCGAAGCAGACGGCCGACGAACTGCGCGCGCTCGGCGCGACGGTCGACGTGATCCGCGCGTCGGTCGCGCAGCAGGCGCAGGTCGACCGGATGTTCGACGAGATCGAACGGCGCTACGGCCGGCTCGACGTGCTCGTCAACAATGCGGCGTCCGGCGCGCTGCTGGGCGTCGACGAGATCGGCGCCGAGCATTTCGATCGCGCGCTAGACACCAACCTGAAGGGCGCGTTCTGGTGCGCGCGCCGCGCCGCGGCGTTGATGGCGCGCTCGGGCGGCGGCGCGATCGTCAACGTGTCGTCGGTGGGCGCGACGCTCGTGCCGGCGAACTATCTGGTCGTCGGCACCGCGAAGGCAGCGCTCGAATCGCTGACGCGCTATCTCGCGGTCGAGTACGCGGGGCGCGACATTCGCGTGAACGGCGCGTCGTCGACGCTGATCGACGGCGACGTCGCCGCGCAGTTTCCGGACCCGGAGAACACGAAGCGCTCGAGCATCGCGGCGACGCCGCTGAAGCGGCTCGCACGCGCGGAGGACCTCGCCGATCTCGTCGTGTTTCTCGCGTCGGATGCGGCGCGCTGGATCACGGGGCAGGTGGTCGTCGCGGACGGCGGGCTGTCGCTGTGCAGCGAAGGGTTGTCGCCGCGCGCGGAATGGGCGGGCGCGGCGCGTGCCGAGGGCGCGGGCGAGGCGGCGCCGGCCGCGGCGCCGCCCGTCTCCGTGAACGCGCAGCGGGCCGATGGTCCCGCCGCGCCACCGGACGACGCGCCGGACAGCGACGACATCGCCGTGGTCGGCATGGGTCTCGCGTTGCCTGGCGCGAGCGATCCGGACGCGTTCTGGCGCGCGCTGCTCGACGGCCCCGAACTGTTCGGCAACGTGCCGCCGGATCGCTGGGATTACCGCTCGTTCTATTCGCCCGACACGTCGGCCGAGGACAAGAGCTATCAGTCGCGCTCGGTCTTCATCGAGCAGTTCGAGCCGTGCCCGACGGTGCGCGCCGAACTCGACGCGGGTACCGCGCCGCATGAGCTGACGACGCTGTGGCTGCGTCACGCACTGTGCCAGTCGCTCGACGGCGTGACGCTGCGTGACGCCGATCGCGTGGCGTTCCTCGTCGGCTACACGGCGGACGGCAGCCAGCATCTCGAGGAGGGGATGGTGCTGGCCGCCGCGCGCGAACGCCTGAACGCGGTGCTGATCGAGGCAGGCGTGGACGCGGCCGAGCGCGAGCGGCGCGTGGCCGCGATCGATGCGGTGCTGAGCGCGCGTTATGCGCGCGGCGCCGGCGATCTCGCGTCGTTCTTCCCGCACCGGGTCGGCCTGAACGCGATGCAAGGCGTGCTGCCGGACGACGCGCAATGCATGATGGTCGACACCGCGTGTTCATCGTCGCTGTATTCGATCGATCTCGGGATCAAGGCGCTGCTGCTCGGCAAGCAGGACGTGGTTGCGTGCGGCGGCGCATTCGCGCTCGCGCCGCGCGGCTCGGTCCTGTTCTCGAAGCTGCACGGGCTGTCGCGCAGCGGCGAGGTGCGGCCGCTCGATCGCGACTGCGACGGCGTGCTGTTCGCGGACGGCGCGGGCGTCGTGATCCTGAAGCGCGTCGCGCGGGCGCGTGCGGACGGCGACCGCATCCTCGGCGTGCTGAAATCGTTCGGCTCGTCGTCCGACGGCAAGGGCAAGGCGATCTACGCGCCGAATTCGGCCGGCCAGCGCATCGCGATCGACCGCGCGTATGCGCGCACCGCGACGGTGCCGGCCGACGTCGACTGGGTCGTTGCGCATGCAACGGGCACGCCGGCCGGCGATCTCGCGGAATTCCAGAGCCTGCGCGACGCGATCCGGCGCGACCGTCCGGTGCAGGTGACGTCGAACAAGTCGCTGGTCGGGCATACGGGGTGGGCGGCCGGCGTCGTGTCGGTGATCCAGGTGCTGCTCGGGTTGCGCCATCAGGTGATCCCGCCGCAGCACCGCTTCAGCGAGCCGCCGCCTGAGTTCGACATCGCCGGCACGAACCTGCGGATTCCGGTGGCGCCGGTATCGTGGCCGGTCCGGCGTGAATCGGCACGCGTCGCGGCGGTGTCCGGGTTCGGCTTCGGCGGTACGAACGGTCACCTGATCGTGTCGGAATACCGCGCGGATCTGCCTGCCGGCGAGGCGAGCGGACGGTTCGAGCGCGAGCCGCTCGCGATCGTCGGCTGGTCCGCGAAGTTTCCGGGCCTCGACGGCGACGCCCAGGTCGCCGCGTGGCTGCGCGGCGAAGGCCGTGCGCCCGACGCGAGCTTCGGAACCGGCTACCCGCTGCCGAGCTTCGCGCGCGTGAAGATGCCGCCGGCGGTGCTGCGCGCGCTCGATCGCTGCCAGCTGATGGCGCTCGACGCCGCGCACGACCTGCGCGAACGCCTCGGCACGTTCTGGCACGCGCATGCGGACACGATCGGACTCGTGATGGGGCACATGGGGCCCACGCGCAATGCGGCGCTCTACGCGAGCCGCTGCTATCTCGACGACATCGCGGCCGCGGTGCTCGACGCGACGCGGCCGGACCAACGCGCGGCGACCGAACGCGTGCTGGACGGCTTGCGCGAGGCGACGAAGCAACTCGTCGCGCCGACGACCGAGAATTCGTTCCCGGGAATGATGCCGAACGTGATCCCGGCGCGCGTCGCGAACTATCACGACCTGCACGGAATGAACATGACGGTCGATGCGGGCCACGCGTCGACGCTCGCGGCATTCGAGGCGGCCGAGCGTTTCCTGTGCAGCGGCGAACTCGACATGGCGATCGTCGGCGGCATCAACGGCAACTCGGCGGAAGAGGTGCGGCCCGCGTTCGGGCTGCCGCTCGCGGAGGGCATCGTGCTGTTCGCCGTCACGACGGTGCGGCGTGCGCAGGCCGAAGGGCTGTCGGTGCTCGCGGTAGTGGGCGGCGGCGACGCGAGGGCTGCTGTCGAACCGGCTGCGCCATGCGATGCGACGGGCCGCGCGGTCACGTATGCGGGGGCCGACTCGGCGATCGACGTGCTGCGCGCAATCATCGCGCGCGATGCCGGCACGACGCTCACGCGCGACGGCGGCGGCGACCGCGCGCGCTACGCGCTGCACGTTGCATGTGAGCCGGCCGGCCCGCACGGGACCACGCCGCACGAGCCGCATCGCGACGCGCTGCGTGTGCCGCCTGCCCATGCGACGGCGCCGGCCGCCGCGACCGCGGAACCGGCCGCATCGACAACCGCGGCGACCGCACCCGTTGAACCCGGCACCCTGATACCCGGCCCGCTGCGCCGGACCGGCGTCGCGGCCGACGGCGAGCCGCTCGGCGTCGCGCGTTACCGGATCGAATGGCGCGACGCGCCGTGGCGGCCCGCGGGCCGGTCAACACCGTTCATCGCGCCGCGCTGCGTGATCGTGACCGACATGCCGGAGGCGCTGGCCGCACAAGCCACACAGGGCGGTGCGGGCCCCGGCTGCGTGGTGCTGTCGACGCGGCCGTTCGCCACGCACCGGCCGGGCTGGCACTGGATCGAGCGGATCGACGCGGCGGCGCTCGACTTCCTGCCCGACGACATCGGCCACGTGCGCGTGCTCACGTCGCTCGACGCCGGCACGCTCGCACCGGGCGCAGCAGCGCCGGCCGCTCCCGCGCGGCTCGCGCTGCACGACCTGGCGTTTCTCGCGATCAAGCGCTGCCATGCGGCACTCGAGCGCGACGGCAGCTTGATCGTATTGCTGCTCGACGCGCTCACGGGCGACGTGCCGCATCCGGATGCCGGCCTGTTCACGGGCCTCGTGAAGGCGCTGGCGATCGAGATGCCGGAAGCGCGCCCGGTTGCCGTGCTGACCGATGCGCGCGCGCTGCCGGACGCGCTGCGCGACGCGGAGCGGGAAAGCGGCGCCCGTCACTGGCTGCCGGTCGTCGCGCTGGGCGCCGGACGGCGCCGCACGCCGCGCGTGATCGCGGACGCGGGTGAACTGCGCGCGGACGAGCGGCTGTCGCTCGGCCAGGATTCGGTCGTGGTCGCGGTCGGCGGTGCGCGCGGGATCACCGGCGAGCTGATGAAGACGCTCGCCGCACAGGTGCGCCCGACGCTGTACCTGATCGGCAGCAGCGCGCTGGACGCGATCGACGCGGAACTGCTCGCTATGGATGACGAAACGTTCGCGAAGAGCCGTCCGGACTACATCCGCCAGCAGAAGGCGCTGCATCCGCAACGGTCGTTGCCCGAGATCATCCGCGCCTTCGAGCGGCGTGCCGACGCGCGCACGGCCTGCATGAACATCGAGGCGATGCGCGCGTTCTGCGGCGCGCACCGCGTGACCTACTTGCGCGCCGACGTGCTCGACCCCGACAGCGTGAAGACGGCCATCGACACGATTCTCGCGCGCGAGCCGCGCGTCGACCTGCTGGTCAACGCGGCCGGACTGAACCGTTCGGCATCGGTGCGCGTGAAGTCGCTGGACGATTTCGTCGCGGTGCGCGACATCAAGGTACGCGGCTACTGGAACCTACGCCGCGCGTTCGGCGCGCGGCAGCCGCGCCTGTGGTGCAACTTCGGCTCGTTCATCGGGCTGACCGGGCAGGCGGGCGAAACCGACTACGCGTCGGGCAACGACTTCCTGAACACGCAGGCGTCGTATCACCGCGCGGTGCTCGGTCACGACGAATTCACGATCGGCTGGACGCTGTGGCGCTCGGTCGGGCTCGGCGCGAACCCGGTCACGCGCGCGTTTCTCGAGAAGAGCGGGCTGTTCACGAGCATGCGCACCGCGGAGGGGCAGCATCACTTCATGCGCGAACTCGGGCTCGGCGAGCGCGCGGCGATGTCCGTGCATCTCGGCGACGCCGAGCGACGCGCGATCGAAACGCACCTGCCGGGTTACTTCGACCTCGACGAAGGCGCGCCGGCCGCCGTCGCCGCGTCGCGCGATCCCGATTTCTATCTCGGCGCGGAACGCGCGCGGACCGACGACAGCGTGACGTTCGAGCGCGTGTTCGACCTCGAGCGCGACGCGTACCTGCAGCATCACGTCGTCAACGGCTTTCCGACGCTGCCGGGAACCTTCGTGCCCGAAGTGGCCGCCGAGGCCGCGCTGCGGCTCGTGCCGGGGCTCAAGGTCGTCGGCTTCGCGGACGCGGCATTCCTGCACTTCCTGCGTGTGTACGACGCGAAGCGGCCGAGCGTGAAGCGCATCCACGCGCGGATCGCGTCGCGCGACGGCGACGCGGTGCACGTGCGCGTGCGGATTTCCGGCGACGTGCTGGCGCCGGGCGGGCAGGTGCTCGTGCGCGACAAGCCGCACTTCGAGATCACCGTGCGCCTGGCCGACGCCTACGCGCCGGCGCCGGTGTGGCACGAACCGGCAATGGCGACGTTCACGCCCGTCGCCGATCCGTATCACTTCGATGCGGCGCCGGTGCGGCTGACCGGCATGTTCGTGTCGACGACCGACACCGGCATGAGCGACGCGGGCAAGCAGGCGCGCTTCCGGCTGAACGTGCCGGACGGCGACCCGGTGTTCTCGCGCTTCGTGGTGCCGAGCATCCTGCTGGACGGGCTCGCGCGCGTGGCCGCGCTCGATCACGTCGCCGGCGACTACATTCCGCTCGCGGCGCCGATGTCGATCGGCCGCATCGATATCTACGAAGCCGGCAACGACTGCGAGCTGGCGAGCCGCCACACGTCGATCGCGCTGCGCGTGAGCCCGCGCGCGTTCGCGCTGGAAGGGCCGGCGAGCAGCGGCAACCGGTTCGTCGCGGTGCGCCCGGACGGCAGGATCCTGATGCAGATGCGCGACGTGACGGGCATCGTGATCGGCTACGTGCATCGCGTGACCGGCGCGTTCGCCGCGCGCGGCGAGATCGACGCGCAACTGGCCGGGCGCGCGCCTTCCGAACAGGTGTCCGCATGAGCATGAAGCGACTCGCGCCCGGCCCGCGCGGCAGCGTCGTGATGGGCAACCTCGCGGCGTACAAGCGCAATCCCGTCACGATGCTGCTGAAGCTGCAGCAGCAGTACGGTGACATCGCGCGCAACCGTCTCGGCCCGTTCCTCACGCACGCGCTCGCGCATCCCGACGGCGTGCAGCACGTGCTGCAGGACAACCACCGCAACTACGTGCGCGGCCGCTTCTACGACAACTTCAAGATGTTCTTCGGCGACGGCCTGCTGACGACCGACGGCGAATTCTGGCGGCGTCACCGTCGCGTGGTGCAGCCGCTGTTTCACCGCAAGCAGGTCGAGTCGCACACGGCCGCGGTCGGCGCTGCGGCGCTCGCGCTCGTCGAGGCGTGGCTGAAGCGGCCGGCGCATGCGCCGTTCGACGCCGTCGAGGAAATGATGCGCGTGAGCCTGCGCATGCTCGGGCTGATGCTGTTCAACGCGGACATCTCGCGGCATGCGGACGACGTCGGGCCGGCCGTGCGCTTCGGCATCGCGGCGATGATGCCGCAGGGCAACCTGAACGATTTCGTGCCGCGCTGGATGCCGACGCCGTTCAATCGCCGGATCGCGCACGCACGCCGCGGGATCGACACGATCGTGGACGCGATCGTCACCGAGCATCGCGCGGGGCGCTGCGACACGAGCGACGTGATCTCGCTGCTGCTCGCCGCGCGCGACCCGGACACGGGCGCGCCGCTGACCGAGCGCGAGGTGCACGACGAGGTGATGACCGTGTTTCTCGCCGGCCACGAAACCACCGGCAGCGGGATGGCGTGGGGGCTCTATGCGCTCGCGCAGCATCCGCAGGTGTTGCGCCGTTTGCGCGAGGAGCTCGATGCGGTGCTCGGCGGCCGCGCGCCCGATGCGGCGGATCTCGAACGCCTGCCGTACCTCGCGCAGACCGTCGACGAGATCCTGCGCCTGTACCCGCCGATCTGGGGCTTCACGCGCGATCTGGTCGACGACGACGAGATCGGCGGTTATCACGTGCCGGCCGGCTCGTCGGTGTTCATGTCGCCGTACGTCACGCATCGTCATCCGGCGCTGTGGGCGAACCCCGACGCGTTCGATCCGGAGAACTTCGGATCGCATGCGCCGGAGCGCCACAGGTACGCGTACTTTCCGTTCGGCGGCGGGATGCGCAAATGCATCGGCTATCAGACCGCGTTGCTGCAGATGCGCGTGCTGATCGCGGTGGTGGCGCAGCATGTCGACCTGAGCGCGGTGCCCGGTCATTCGCTCGACACCGGCGCGACGATCTCGCTGCGTCCGCGCGACGGGATCCGGTTGATCGCGAAGCCGCGCTTGCGCGAGCGGGTGTCCGCGGGGCAGGCCGGGGGGGATGCAAGCGCGCCGGCTGTCAGGACATCGGTGTGTCCGTTTACGGGCACGCAAGCGCTGGGGGCTACGTCGTTGCCGTTGCCGTCACCATCGCTGTCGCCAACGCCAACGCCAACGCCAACGCCAACGCCAACGCCAACGCCAACGCCAACGCCAACGCCAACGCCAACGCCA
>NZ_QTPU01000020.1:0-163085 GCF_003857805.1 Burkholderia sp. Bp9099 | reverse complement strand
GCCGTACAGCGTCACGCTCGTCTGCGCGAACGCGGCCGCCGGTGCGGCGGCCACGATCAGCCATGCGAAATGTTTGAATGTGAGTCGCAAAATCAAGCTCGCCCCCTCCACGTCTCGACCGCCCGCTGCATGCCTCGCGAGCGCGCACGTTGTGTCCGCAATCGATCGAAAAAACATCCGGGCCCTCACCGCGCCAGGCGCGAGCAGGTTGCCCGACATCCCGATACCCTTCCGGCAAACGGCTGCTTGCCGATCGCACCGCACACGCCGGCGCATTATCGTTGGCCGGCAACCCATGCCATCACGGCAGCGATGATGCAACGCACACCATACGAATCGACATGCACGCGTCTGACGTTGATAATCCGCCGAACTGCGACGGAACAAGCGACAAAGACGATGGAATCGATACGGTACGCGGCCGCCGCGAGCCTTCCTTGTGGACCGACTATGAGGGTAGGACAAGCACCGCGCGATGAACAACCACTATTTGGAAATTCACCCATGCCGCTCGTTTCTTGATGACGAAATCGAGTCGTGCCAGCATCGGGCTTGCCGCCTCTGTTGCCGGCCATGCGCCGTGACGCTCCAGTGATGGTTGACGACGCAGTTGACGATGACGAGCCATGCAATTGCAACACGCCCGCCACAGCACGCCATGTGAATCGGCGGACGATGAAAAGCGGGAATGACGCGGTTGCCGGCCGCGCACGTACCGGCCGGCAACCGAAGGCTTATCGCGGCGCTTCGACGTAGGTTTCCCTGCAGATCTCGCGCAGCGCCTGCACGAGCACATCCCGCGTCGGCGCATGCGATTCGGCAGCGCGGGTAAACAGCGCGATGGGCGGCAACGTCCAGACCAGCGAGTAAGGCACGATCGCCACGCCGGCGATGCGCACCATTTCTTCCGCGATATCGGCCGGCACGATCGACACCGCGTCGTCGCTCGACGCGATCATTTCGCCGATCAGCTTCGACGAGTAGCTTTCGACGATCGGCACGGGCGGCGCGATGCCCGCCGACAGAAACAGGTCGGTCACCTGCTCCCGCATCGGCGTGTGGGGCGCGCCGAGAATCCAGTCCAGCGCGTGCAGCTTCTCCCAGTCGAGTTTCGTGCGGGCCAGTTTCGCGGCGAGCCGCCGGCTCGCGATCATGCGGGGCTGCTGCTGGTACAGGACTTCGAAGGAGACCTGCCCCAGATCGATCGCCGACGATGCGCGCCCGATCACGAGGTCGACGCTGTGGTCCTTGAGCTGCAACAGCAGTTGATCGCTGGTGCCTTCGTGGATCGTCACGGTCAGACGCCGTTCCATCCGGGACTGCAGGCGCTTGAGCGCCGCCGACAGCATCTGGCCCGAAATAAACGGAATCACGCCGATATGCAGGTGCGCCGCATGGCCAGCGGCGACCGCCTCCATCTCGCGGGCGAGATGGTCGAGATCCTTCAGCATCGCCTTGGCGCGCTCGAGCACGACCGAACCGAGCGCGGTCGGCCGCATCCCGCGCGACGAGCGCTCGAACAGCGGCGTGCCGAACATGCTTTCCAGCTCGGACAGCGCATTCGTCACGGCGGGCTGGCTGCTGGCCATGTGCTCCGCGACGCGCGTCAGCGACCCGTGCTGCTGGATCTGCAGCAACAGCATCAGGTGCCGCATCTTCAGGCGCGCGCCAAGCCGCCTGACCACGTCGTTCGCGTCGAATGTCATTGCCGTACCGCCGCACCATCATGAAAAAGTGATGGACCGATATTAAAACAGAATCATCTCCTTATGGCTGATCCCTAGAATCACCTCCATGGATCGCGTCGGGACTGGCCTGACGCGCACGCCCGGACCCGACAACATGAAACAGACAGAAACCCAGCAGCAGGCCGCGTACGACTATCACGAGTTTCCGACCCCGGGGAAGATCTCCGTCGTCGCCAGCAAGCCGCTCGTGACGCAGCGCGATCTCGCGCTCGCCTACACGCCCGGCGTCGCCAGCGTCTGCGAGTCGATCGCCGCCGAGCCGCTGAACGCGCACCGCTTCACGAGCCGCGGGAATCTGGTGGGCGTCATCACCAATGGCACCGCCGTGCTGGGTCTGGGCAACATCGGCGCGCTCGCGTCCAAGCCGGTCATGGAAGGCAAGGCCGTGCTGTTCAAGAAGTTCGCGGGGATCGACGTGTTCGACATCGAGATCAACGAGACCGACCCCGACAAGCTCGTCGACATCATCGCCGGCCTCGAGCCCACCTTCGGCGGGATCAACCTCGAGGACATCAAGGCGCCGGAGTGCTTCACCGTCGAGCGCAAGCTGCGCGAGCGCATGAAGATTCCCGTCTTTCACGACGACCAGCACGGCACCGCCATCACCGTCGCCGCCGCGTTCATCAACGGGCTGAAGGTGGTCGGGAAGTCGATCAAGGAAGTGAAGGTCGTGACGTCGGGTGCCGGCGCGGCGGCGCTGGCCTGCCTGGACCTGCTCGTCGACCTCGGGCTGCCGGTCGCGAACATCTGGGCGACGGATATCGAAGGCGTCGTCTATCGCGGCCGCACCACGCTGATGGATCCGGCCAAGGAACGCTTCGCGCAGGAAACCGATGCGCGCACGCTGTCCGAAGTAATCGGCGACGCGGACGTGTTCCTCGGGTTGTCGGTCGGCGGCATCCTGAAGCCGGAGATGCTGAAGGCGATGGCCGCGCGGCCGCTGATTCTCGCGCTCGCCAACCCGACGCCGGAGATCTTCCCCGAACTCGCGCACGCGACACGCGACGACGTCGTGATCGCGACCGGCCGCTCGGATTTCCCGAACCAGGTCAATAACGTTCTTTGCTTCCCGTACATCTTCCGCGGCGCGCTGGATGTGGGCGCGACGACGATCACCCGCGAAATGGAAATCGCCGCGGTTCACGCGATCGCCGGCCTCGCGCAGGAAGAGCAGAACGACATCGTCGCGGCGGCCTACGGCGGCGACGAAGTGTCGTTCGGTCCGCAATACCTGATTCCGAAGCCGTTCGATCCGCGCCTGATCGTGCGTATCGCGCCGGCCGTCGCCAAGGCGGCGATCGAAGGCGGCGTGGCGACGCGCCCGCTCGCGGATCTCGACGCGTATGTCGAGCAGCTGCAGCAGTTCGTCTACCACTCGGGCGCGTTCATGAAGCCGCTGTTCGCGACCGCACGCCAGCTCGTGCGCGACGGCGGCAAGGCACGCATCGTGTTCACCGAAGGCGAGGACGAGCGCGTGCTCCGCGCGGTGCAGGTGATCGTCGACGAGAAGCTCGCGCGCCCGATCCTGGTCGGCCGGCCGGAGGTGCTGCTCGCGCGGATCGAGCGGTTCGGCCTGCGCCTGCGTCTCGGTCAGGACGTCGAGGTGACCAATCCGGAATACGACGAGCGCTTCCCGCAATACTGGACCACGTATTGGGAACTGCGCTGCCGCGACGGCATCTCGAAGGAAATGGCGCGCGTCGAGATGCGCCGGCGCCTGACGCTGATCGGCGCGATGATGGTGCGGCTCGGCGATGCGGACGGGATGATCTGCGGGACGGTCGGCGAGTATCACAATCACCTGCGCTTCGTCGATGAAGTGATCGGCAAGAAGCCCGATGCATCGACCTACGCGGCGATGAACATCCTGCTGCTCAATCAGCGGACGGTCGCGCTCGTGGATACGCACGTGAACGACAACCCGGATGCCGAGCAGATCGCTGAATTCACGATCGCGGCCGCGCGGCAGATGGAATGGCTGAACCTCACGCCGAAGGCCGCGCTGCTGTCGCGGTCGAACTTCGGGTCGGGCAGCGCGGCGTCGGGCGTGAAGATGCGCAAGGCGCTCGGGATCATCCGCGCGCACGCGCCGGATATCGAAGCCGATGGCGAGATGCATGGCGACTGCGCGCTCGATGAGGCGCTGCGTGCGCGGCTGCTGCCGATGTCGCCGCTGAAGGGCGCGGCGAACCTGCTCGTGTGCCCGAACGTCGATGCAGGGAACATCGCTTACAACCTGCTCAAGACGGAAGCCGGCAGCAACGTCGCGGTCGGGCCGTTCCTGCTGGGGGTCAATGCGCCGGTGAACATCCTCACGTCGAGCGCGACCGTGCGACGGATCGTGAACATGACGGCGTTGACCGTGATCGAAGCGAATCGGAACGCGGCGGGTTGAGTGCGGCCCAGGTAGTCGCATCATGGGGGCCGGCTGCGGCCGGCCCTGCCCTGCGAGCGGCGTATTAGAATCGTCGGCAATCGGCTCCCGATTCGGCGGCCGTCCCCGCTCGCGAGAAGAAGCGATGAAGGTAACGATTGCATACCTCGACGAACCGCCATTTGGATGGACGGAACCGGATGGCACGGCAACCGGTGCCGACCTCGATCTCGCCGGCGAGATCCTTCGGGCGATCGGTGTCACGCGGATCGAACCTCACCTGACGACGTTCAGTGAACTGCTGCCCGGTGTCGCCGCAGGCCGCTGGGACATGAACGTTCCGCTCTTCGTTACGCCGGAACGCGCCGCCAAGGTCGCGTTCAGCGTACCCGTGTGGGGAATCGCGGACGGCTTTCTCGTTCGCGCCGGAAACCCGAAGCAACTGACCGGCTATGCGTCGCTTGCCGCGCGTCCCGATGCACGTCTTGGCATCATTACCGGACAGGTACAGCACGACTCGGCGAAAGACGCGGGCGTGAGCGAGCATCAGATCACCCTGTTCGACCGGCAAGCCGATGCGATCGACGCGGTGCGCGCCGGCGCGGTCGACGCGTACGCGAGTACTGCGCTCGGACTTCGGATCGTGGCGAAGCGGATGGGCGGCGCATTGCTCGAGGCCGTCGCGCACGGACCGCCAGCGGGCCGGATACACCACCGGCCGCCGTTGGGCGCCTTCTCGTTCAATCGACAAAACAGCGCGTTGCTCGATGTGGTCAACCAGCAGCTGCGCTCGTATCTGGGCTCGCCGGAGCATCGCGCGCGCATGGCGGGATTCGGATTGAGCAGTGCCGAAATCGATCCTGCCCTCCGCTGAAACGGTGCCGCGACGATGAGCACCGGCAATTGGAGAAAGCGCATTCGACATGGTGATGCTGGAAGCTGCGGATCGCGCACGCTGGTGCTGGTGCTAGTGCTCGCGAAAACGGGCGGCGCCGCTGGCGCGCATCGAGACGCCGAACCGTTTTCCGGAGGGACGTTCGCCGCTCGACACGGTTTCAATACGCCGGTGCGAACCGTCGAGCAGGACTGTCGCTGGCGAGTAACGGCCGGCAGCGGCGTTGAAGATCGAAGACGACACCTGGAGGCCATGACGTGACGGACACCGAAAAATACGTGATGGAGTGCATCACCAAATGGGTCTGGTCAGGCTTCAACGCCCCCGATGATGTCCGGGAAATGATGGAGGACATCCTGGAGCCGGACTGTGACGCGGATCGGCTGGAAGGTTTCATCGAGTCGGAATTCGAACGCAAGGCTGCGGCAGAACGGTCCTGGCCTCGGGAGACGGATTGCGATCGGCTGGATCGCGTGTTCGATGAACTGGACGACGACGGCATCTGCGCGCTGTCGAACGCCGGATACACGATGTCGGATGGCCACTCGGACGTTTCGGAAGCCGTGCAGGACGCGCCGCAAGGGCGCTATCACGGGTACTGCTTTTATCACGGACAGGATGTCGAAAGAGCGCTGGATGGACACGGCCTCACGCTCGCCTTCGGCGACCTCGCCGGCGACGACGCGCGCGGTGCGGTAGTGGGCCGCCGGGTCGCGGAAGCGCTTGCGCGGGCCGGGTTCGAAACGTCCTGGAACGGGTCTGTCGCCAGTCGTATCGAGCTTCCATCGTTCGACTGGAAGAGACGCCATCGGTAGCATCGGGGGTATAGGCCGGGATCTGACTGGCGGGTCGACGTCAGATTAGGTCTCGGATAATACGACTGTTCGTCGCCAATGGCGGTGATCGACCTGAAGCGGACGGTCAGCGTTCTACAAAGCAGCCATTCGCTTCAGATGGGCCAGACGCATAGTCCCATGGAACAGTCCAGACCGGACTGCGGTCGATCGTCACTACACGTAGACATTTGGAAGATCAATCACATGCATCTTCCTCCAGCGGCCCGACGAGTTCCCCAGCAGAGCGACAGCGCTACAGCACGTTCGAATCGCCTCCCGCGCAGACAGACGATGTTCGAGCTCGACGGCAGCCAAATGTGCTGTCGCAGCATCGCCGTGTGCGACAGTCAGATGTGGAACGATGCCATCGTGTGCGCCCCCATAGGGGCGAAACATGGGGAATCGCTCGACCAGCGCAGTCGTCAAGGCGACAAACGGTTCTGGCGGATCGGGAGCAAGATAAGTGGTGACCGCAAACCGCTCGACCTTCCTCAACGAAAATTCGAACGGCCGCACGTTACTCAGCGCGCTTCGTGCCTGATGAAGGACATCGGGCGTAATTTCGTCAGGCGGCATGAAGGGAAACAGGACCGTGATATGCGCCGGCACGCCCAAGTCAGAGGTAGCATCAAACCGGCTCCGAAGGTCCGCTACTGTTGACTCGGCTGCGGGAACCTCAACGACGAACGCTGTTGTGAGCATTCGGGAATCCTCTCGCGTCGATTGACCATTTATGGTCGACTTCCGTCGGTAACTCGCCCCTTAACTGCCCTGCGGCATCTCTAAATGATGATGGTCACACGGGGCCAGCGGTCCTTGTATCTTTTCTGCTGGATTCGCTGAAGATAGGTATCAATGCTGACACGCGCTGGATTGCGTCGTACCACCATGGAAAAGAGGTCGTCGAGCCCGTATGGCGCGCAGACATCAATTGTCCCGTCACGAAGCAAAGTCAGTCCTACCGTCGTCGTGTACTCCGGCCACGACGCAATGGCTTCGGCCAGTGAACTGAAGGGGGGCACCGGATGCCCAAAGGCGCTCTCGAACCAGAGATGAACAGCGGCCTGATTCGTGACCTCCCACGGAATTTCGGGACACTGCGCCGTGAGGCTGCGCTGGATTTCGGCATCGCGAATCGACGACAAATCGGACGGGTCGAAGTGGGCTAAATCGACGTCGGCTGGGCGTGTCGGAGTCACATATCCGTGGAGCGAGTCCCAGACCAAATTACGAATGGCCCCTGCGCCAATGCACCAGGATTTCAGCCCCATTGCACGTGCCGCCGACAGCGCCGACAGACACCAAGATGACTGTCGGGCTATTTCGACTAATCTTTCATTGAGATTCATCGCGGATCTACGCAGCCTAAACGAGCAGCACTGCTCAGATTGTCATCAAATCCGACCGCACTGTCGAGTGACCGGAACTGGCCGCCCGTCACCCGCGGAGAAGGCGGTAATCGGCCCCACGAACGGCTGCCTGGGCGTGCAATTCGCCCCTCGCCCGAAAACACTTGACCTTGTCACAGTGACAAGGCGTCCACTGTCGGGCGAGGAGGCGTTCATGACCCGTCACTATCCCCCGACTTCCCGTCACGCACTGACCACGGCACTCGAGCATCCGGACGCTTCGCTCCGTCTTGCGGCTGCGCTGGGTGCCGGCACGGCTCCCGATCCAGGCCAGATCACGATACTGGTGAAGCGTTGCGGTGTCGAACCGGATTTCTTCGTTCGCGACATGCTCACCTGGGCGCTCACCCGGCATGCGCAGGATCTGACCTTGCCATTGCTGCTTGACGAGCTGCGCTCGCCGTTGGCGCAAGCGCGTAGCCAGGCGCTGCATACGCTCTCGAAGATCGGCGACCCCGCAACCTGGTCAGCGATCACGAGCGTGCATCTACATGACCCCGATCCGGAGGTGGCACGAACTGCGTGGCGCACCGCGGCAGGGCTGGTGCCGACCTGGCAACGAGCCGCCTTGGCACGCGAACTGGTTCGCGAGCTGGGCCGCGGCGACAAGGACCTCAAGCGCAGTCTGAGCCGGGCCTTACTCATGCTTGGAGACGACGCCATGGCCCCGCTCGATGCGGCGGCCCGACACACGGACCCGGCGGTTCGCGTTCATGCCTGCGCGAGCCTCAGGCTCATCGCGGACCCGGAGAGTGCGTTTGTGCTCGATCCAGCCGATGCGTGGCGCGCAGGTGCACCGTTGCCCTACGCCGATGAATAGGCGGGTTGACGGCGATCGATGTGATGAGCCACGTATTGGCCGAGGTGATGGAAGCCGTTGGCGGTTTGTTAGAATTTTCGAGGCTCGACGGGAGCCAAGGCCGACACACGACGCGGCGTGAACCAGATGACACCGGAGACAAGTGATGCGCATCAGCGAGTTGGCCAATCGTTCCGGCGTCAGCGCGCGCATGCTGCGGCACTATGACGCGATCGGACTGGTCAGCCCATCGGGACGTACGGAAGCGGGATACCGCGAGTATTCGCAAGCCGATGCCTTGCGCCTGTTCCAGGTGGAGAGCCTGCGTTCGCTGGGCCTTGGGCTGGCCGAGGTGCGTCAGGCGCTCAACCAACAGGCGCCTCGCCCCGATGTGCTCATTGACGCGCTGATGGCTCGCAGCCGCGAGCGGCTGGCCGCAGAGCAAGCGTTGCTTTGCCGGCTGACTGCCGTGTCCGCCACCTCTCCCGATGATTGGTCAGCAGTGCTTGATGTCGTGCATCTGTTGAAAGGACTGGAGTCGACGCATGCGCCTGAGAGACAGCGTGCTGCGTTTGACGCGGCGTCCAGCGATGCCCCGCTTGCAGCACTCATCGCCCACGCACTGCTCCAGGAACAGGAGCCGAATGTCGCAGGTGCGCTGCACTGGGCGCTGGGAAGAACCGTAGGCAGCGGCGCCAGCGTACTTGGCGCGGCGCTTCAACAGCCCGATCCGGCAGTACGCGAACGGGCCGTGCTCGCGCTGGCGAAACTCGGTGGTTCCGATGCGGTGGAGACCTTGCGTGGCTCGCTCCTCGACCCCGCGGAGCGCGTGCGGTATCGCGCTGCGCGGGTGCTTGGCGGATGGGGGATACGCGACGCCATTCCCCTGCTGATCGAGCAGGTCCTTGGCGGGACTCACGATGTCGAGGCGGCCGATGCGTTAGCCGATTTGGCGGAAGACCCCGCGATCGCAAGGCAAATTGTGGAGCGCTTTGAAGCAGCGATCTCGGACGGTCGAGCCGATGTCCCGACCCGTGTACGGATTTGTCAGGCGCTCGCCGAATTCAATGGCACGGCGTCGGCCCTGCTTGCCCGGCTGGCCGCCGATCCCGACCCGTCCGTGGCGCGCAATGCGCGTTACGTGATCGGTATTCGCAACGACGCGCCAACGTAGTCGAGTTTGAGTTTGATAGTCGGCCTATTCCTTGGAGGCGAATGCCCTCGTTTCCTGTCTCTCCCGGATCTGTCGGCGGGGAAATAGTCTGCTCGCTTGCTCGGCAGCAGACGTGCGCTTGTCCGGGAGGGTCTCATATCAGGAGCGGCCGGAGATAGCCGAGAAGCCAGCATTTCGACTTCAGACGCCAAATGTCAGCTGGTGGCCGGCTATCGCCGCACGCGGTTGACCGTCACCGACCCATCTCGGTCGTACGACGCCTGTGCCCGTCGACGGCCGCTTTCGAAGCACAGAAGCCGCCCGACGGAGGGATCGCGGAAAGCAGACTAAACGGCTTGTTGTTGGCGCAGGAACTCCAGCACCATCCGGTTGAATCGCTCCGCGTGCTCCCATTGCGCCCAGTGCCCGCAGCGCCCGAACACATGCAGATCGGCGTTCGGCATACCCCAAACGAGCCGCAGGCCGACATCCATCGGCACGAAACGGTCGTCGCGCCCCCAAATCACGAGCGCTGGCGCCTTGATTTCGTTCAGCCGGTGACCGTAGTCTGGAAATTGCTTCGGATTGGCCGCCAGACTCTTCACGAAGTTCTCGAGATGATCGCGCCGCGCCAGCATATTATCGAGCCGCGTCTGCATCAGCTCTTCCGTCATCGTGCTCGCATCGTAGACGAACACATTGAGCATCTTCTTCAGGTTCTCGAGCGTAGGGTTGCGATACAGCCCTTGCAGCAGCTTGATGCCTTCGGTCGGCATCGGCACAAACTGGCTCGGACCGCCCGTGCCGCCGCCCATCAGCACCAGCTTGCCGACGCGCTCCGGATACGACAGCGCGAAGGCCACCGCGCTATGCCCGCCCATCGAGTTGCCGACGAGATGCGCGCGCTCGATGCCGAGCGTATCCAGCACGCCCTTCAGCACGCGCGCGTTGAGGTCGGAGCGCGAGCCGGTGCAGACGATCGAATCGCTCTTGCCCCAGCCGGGACAGTCGACGAGGATCACGCGATAACCCGCGTTCGCGAACGCGTCCACATTGCGATGGAAGTTCGCCCAGCCGCTCGCGCCCGGACCGGAGCCGTGCAGCAGAACGAGCGTTTCCTTGCCCGCGCCGGTGTCGTTGTAGTGCACGCGCAGTTCCGTGCCGCCTTCCACCACGTTCACGTACTTGCTGGTCGCGGCTTCGCTATGAGTCACAGTGTCAGTCATGTCGAGCTCCTTCGTCAGATTGATTCGGTTCCAAACGTGCGCGAGCCGTCGGCCGACTCGCGCGGAAATTTCCCGACCACCGCGAGCGCGCCGAGCGCCGCGATCACGATGAGCGGAATGCTGGAGATCACGAGCATCGACGCGCTCTGGCCGAGCGCAAACAGTTGCCCGGCGATCAGCGGGCCTACCATCGAGCCGACGCGGCCGACGGCCACCGCCGCGCCGACGCCCGTGCCTCGAACCCGCGTCGGATACGTTGCACCGGCGAGCGCGTACAGCACTGACTGCGTGCCGACGAGAAACAGGCCCGCCAGCAGGCCGCCCAATGCCATCGACGTGCTGTCGTTCGCGCTGGCGAGCGCAAGCAACGCAGTCGCGATGCCGGTATACATGCCGACCACGACCACGCGCTTGCCGATGCGATCCATCAGGCCGGCGATCACGATCGCACCGACGCCACCGCCGATGTTGAACATCATCTGCACGATGCTTGCCTGTACCGGCGTGAGGCCGCGCGAGAGCACCATCGACGGCAACCAGTTCATCAAGAAGTACAGCACGATCAGCGTCCCCAAATAGCTGATCCACAGCGCGATGGTCGTCACCGCACGCCCGTCACTGAAGAGCGCACGCGCGATGCCGTCCTTCGACTCATGGGTCGCACCCTGGCCAGCCGCGACGAAGTGCGTCGACTCCTTAATGAAAAGCGCCAGCAGCGGCAAGGTCAGCAGCGGGCCGATCCCGCCGACGTAGAAGATATGCCGCCAGGCCTCGACGCTCGGGCTGACGATGCCGATTACCGCCGCGAGCGCCGCTCCAAAGGGCATGCCGCAGTACATCGCGCCGACCGCCGTGCTGCGTTGTCCGGGCGCTGCCGCCTCCGCACACAGTGCGATCAGGTTCGGCATCGCAGCGCCGAGACCGAGGCCCGTGAGAAAGCGCGCGACGAGCAGGCTCTGCAGATCCCACACCTGGGTCGTTGCGATCGAGAATATCCCGAACAGCGCGACCGACATCATCAGCACGCGCTTGCGGCCGATGCGATCCGCGAGCCTGCCGCCAATCGCCGCGCCCGGCAGCAGACCGAGCGCGCCGATGCCGAATGCCCAGCCGAGCTGCGCGGCAGCGAGATGAAACTCGCGTGCCATGCGCGGTGCGGCGATGCCGGTGGATTGCAGATCGAGCCCTTCGAGGAGCGCGACTGCGAAGCACAGGCCGATGGTGATGGCGCTGCCGGCGCGCGGGGGGGAAGCCGTTGACGTTTTCATTGATGTCTCCAGGTTGAACGATGCAGCGCTCTTCATGGCGCGTGGCATACCGAATGGTTCAGGCGCGTGCTTCGCGCTTCTTCAGATCGAGCGCGACGTCGACGATCATGTCTTCCTGACCGCCCACCATGCGTCGCTTGCCGAGCTCGACGAGAATGTCGACGGCTTTCAGGCCGTACTTCTTCGCCGCGATTTCAGAATGCCGCAGGAAGCTCGAATACACGCCCGCATAGCCGAGCGCGAGCGTTTCGCGGTCCACCCGCACCGGTCGGTCCTGCAACGGGCGGACGATATCGTCGGCCGCATCGAGCAGGCGATAGAGATCGGTGCCGTGATGCCAGCCAAGGCGCTCGGCCGCCGCGATGAACACTTCGAGCGGGGCATTGCCCGCTCCCGCACCCATGCCCGCCAGGCTCGCATCGATGCGGTCGCACCCCTCCTCGACCGCGACGATCGAGTTGGCCACGCCGAGGCTCAGGTTGTGATGGGCATGCATGCCCGTGTGGGTCTCGGGGCGCAGCACGGCCTTGAGCGCCCTGAAGCGCGCACGGATGTCGTTCATGTTCATCGCGCCGCCGGAATCGACCACGTACACGCAGGTCGCGCCGTAGCTTTCCATCTTCTTCGCCTCGATAGCGAGGTGGTCGGGCGTGGTCATGTGGCTCATCATCAGAAAGCCGACGGTATCCATGCCGAGGCTGCGCGCATATTCGATGTGCTGCTTCGAAATGTCCGCTTCCGTGCAATGGGTCGCGACACGTACGACACGCGCGCCCGCGTCGTACGCGGCCTTCAGGTCGTGAATCGTGCCGATGCCGGGCAGCAGCAGCGTCGCGATTTTCGCGTGCTTCACCACATCGGCTACCGCCTCGATCCATTCCAGATCACTGTGCGCGCCGAAGCCGTAGTTGAAGCTCGAACCCTGCAGGCCGTCGCCATGTGCGACCTCGATGCTGTCGACCTTCGCGTCATCCAGCGCGCGAGCAATGTCCTGCACGTTCTGAATCGAATACTGATGACGGATCGCGTGCATGCCGTCGCGCAGCGTCACATCGGAGATATAGAGTTTTTTGTCCATGATCGGGTGCTCCTTGCTTCAGGCGTTCACGAGCGACGCGGCCATGCGTTCGGCCGTTGCCAGCGCGGCGGAAGTCATGATGTCGAGATTGCCCGCGTAGGCCGGCAGATAATGTGCCGCGCCTTCCACTTCGATGAAGATCGAGGTCTTCAGTCCGCTGAAACGGCCGAGTCCGGGAATATGCAACGGCGCAGCGGAGGGGATGTCGTCGAACTGCACGGATTGCTTCAGGCGATAGCCGGGCACATAGGCCTGGACCGCCGCGGCCATCTGATCGACGGACGTTTCGATCAGCGTCCGGTCTGCCGCTTCGGACAGCACATAGACCGTGTCGCGCATCATGAGCGGAGGCTCGGCCGGGTTGAGCACGATGATCGCCTTGCCCTTGCCGGCACCGCCGACCGCTTCGATCGCCTTCGACGTCGTCTCGGTGAACTCGTCGATGTTGGCGCGCGTGCCAGGTCCCGCCGACTTGCTGCTGATCGACGCGACGATCTCCGCGTAATGCACCTTCGCGACCCGCGACACTGCCGCGACCATCGGGATCGTCGCCTGTCCGCCGCACGTGACCATGTTCACGTTCGGCGCATCGAGTTGCGCGTCGAGGTTCACCACCGGCACGCAGTACGGGCCGATGGCAGCGGGCGTCAGATCGATCATGCGGATGCCTGGCTTGAGCGTGCGCAGGAACGCGTCGTTCGCCACATGTGCGCCGGCAGACGTCGCATCGAACACGAAGTCGATCTGGTCGAACACGGGCAGGCGCGCAAGCCCTTCCACGCCGTCATGCGTCGTCGCCACGCCGAGCTTCGCCGCGCGCGCGAGACCGTCCGAGGCCGGATCGATGCCGACCATCGCCGCGACCTCGAGATGCCGGCTGCGACGCATGATCTTTATCATCAGGTCGGTGCCGATGTTGCCCGATCCGATGATCGCGGCTTTGCACTTGGTGTTGTCTGCTGCCATGGATATGTCTCCGTCCGTCATTCGCTGAAACTGGCGCGCACACCGCCGAGCCCTTCGATGTGTGCCGTATAAGTGCCGGCCGCGTTCACCGCGACCATCGGGCCGAGCGCACCCGTCAGCACGATGTCGCCGGCGCGCAGCGGCGTGCCGAGTCGAACCATCCGATCCGCGAGCCACGCAGCCGCATTCAGTGGATTGCCGAGGCACGCACTTCCATTGCCGCGTGAAAGCACTTCGCCGTCCTGCGTGAGCGTCATGGCACACGCGCTCAGCTCGATATCGCGCAGCAGCACCGGCCGGCTACCGAGCACGAACAGCGCGCTCGACGCGTTGTCCGCGACGGTGTCGAAAAACCGGATATCCCAGTCGCGGATGCGACTGTCGACGACCTCGATCGCGGCCACCGCATACGCGGTCGCCGAGATCAGATCCGCGAAGGTGTGTTTCTCGGCGGTCAGGTCGCGGTCGAGCACGAGTGCGATCTCCGCTTCGACCTTCGGCTGAATCAACGAGGCGAGCGGCATCGGCTGGCTGTCGCCGTAAGCCATCGACGCGAACAACGCGCCGAAGTCGGGCTGGTCGACGCCGAGTTGCTTCTGCACCGCGGGCGAAGTCAGGCCGATCTTCCTGCCGACGACGCGCTCGCCGTTCGCCGCGCGCAAGTCGTTGTTGATCTGCTGGATCGCGTACGCGAGTGCCGGATCGCCTTCGGGACACGTATCGCGCAGTGGCGCGATCGCCCGACGCAAGGACTGCGCCTCACGCAGGCGCGCGGCCATCGAAAGAATGTTGCTGTCATCCGACATGGTTCTATCTCCTGGAAAGAGTCCGTTCTCGCGCGTGCATCGCGCCGAAGCCCGCGATCCATTCCGGAATCGCACGGTAGTAATCGATCGATGCCTCGTAGCGACCGCTCGCCGCAAGCGCACCGAATGCCGCAACCCACGTGCGGATCTCATGTGCGGACTTGCCTGCCTCACGCGTGATCGCTTCGTTCGTGAAGCCATCGGCGGCGGTGAGTTCACCGCGTTCGAGCAGTTCGAGAAATTTCTGGTCCCATGCGGGATTGAGCGGATGCAGCCGGCTGTCACCCGCCGCGAATGCCTTGGCCGCCGCGACGGTGCGCGACTGCCGCGCATCGCGCGACGCCGGCGACGGGTTGCGCCCCGCGATCAACCGTTCCGCGACGACATCGTCCGCGCCCGAGATTTCCGGCACCGGCGGCTCATGCGAAATACCGCCCGAGCCGATCAGCAACACGCGCCGCGGCATGCGCGCGACGGCACGGCCAATCGCATCGCCGAGCAGCCGGGCGCGGCGGCACGACGCCATCGGCGGCGCAACCGAGTTGATGAAAACGGGCACCACGGGATAGCGGTCGATGCCACCGGTGAGTACCTCGAGCGCCTGCGCGCAGCCGTGATCGACCTGCATGCGATACGAAACGGCTACGTCGATATCGCTTGCGAGTGCGGCATCGGCGAGCGCGAGCGCCACATCGCGCGCGACGGGCAACGGGCCGGCCGCGCTGCCGAAATCGCCGATGGCCGTCGCACTCACGCCGATGCAGAACTGCGGCATCACGTCGTAGAAAAATCCGTTGTAGTGGTCCGGCGCGAACACGATCACCAGCTCCGGATCGAACGCATCGACCCGCTCGCGCGCCGCGCGCTGCACCAGTTCGACTTCCGCGACGACTTCCGGACTGGGGTCGAAATACCCGTGCAAGGGCGTGTGCGACATGCATTCGAGATGAATCGGCATCTCAGGCCCCTACCAGGTCGGCGGCGTGCGCGAACGTCGCGCCGTTGGCCGTCGCGCCCGTTGCCATCACAAGCGACAGCCGTTGCGCAAGCTGCGACACGCAACCCGATACGCATTGCGGCGAGCACATGCCGGCCACGAAGCGGTCGGGCCGCAACAGCACGACCGATTCGGGCACGCGCGCGAACCAGTCGCGCAGGCGCGAGTCGACATCGCCAACGGCGATCACGTCGTCGGGCACGTCGTCGTGGAAAGCGAGCTGCGGGTCGGGCTTCGCGATCACGAAACAACCCCCAAGCGCGTTCCAGACGCGGCGCGCCTCGGGAGTCAGGCCGAAGGTCGGGTCCGTGCCCCACCCCACGATCGCGAAGCGGTTGCCGATCGCATCGTCGAGCCGGACGATGCTGCCATCCACCAGACGCACGCGTGGCTGGATGAACATGCGGCCCACAGGAGTGCCAGCCTGCGCATCGCGGCCGTGCACCATCCGCCCGATCAGCGATTCACGTTTCTCGCTCATCAAACCGACCAGCCTGCCGAACGCGCCGTGTCCGCGCTTCGCGATCATGCGTGCGAGCAGCCCTTCGGACCGCGCGCGTCGCACCAGAAGCACGACGCCCTCTTCATAGCGCGGCATCGGCTTGAAGCGCATCTCGACGAAATAGCGCTTCATGGAGGGCAGCACATCGAAGCAGCGCACGAACGCGTCACGCACTTTCGATCCGAAGAAGCTCGTCGGCGCGAAGATATCGCCCGCGACTTCCGACAGGTGGATCATCGAGCGCGCATGGGCGCGCCGCTCCGTCGTGTAGGTATCGAGCAGCGCGTCGTGCGCGGTGCCTTTCACGACCATCGCAAGCTTCCAGCCGAGATTGCTCGCGTCGCGAATGCCGCTGTTGTAGCCCTGCCCCTGCCACACCGGCATGATGTGCGCTGCGTCCCCCGCGAGCAGGATGCGCTTGACGCGGAAGGTGCTCGCGAGCCGCGCGTTGTGCGTATAGACCCGCCGGCGAATGTAGTCGACCTTGTCAGGATCGTCGACAACCCCGCGCACCAACGCCGCCATGTTCTCCGGCTTCGACAGTTCCTCCTCCGTCTCGCCCGGCATCACCATGAATTCGAAGCGCCGGATGCCGTGCGGCAGCGCCGCCGAAACGTACGGACGCCGCGCGTCGCAATGCAGATAGACATGCGGAGAGCCGATCGGGTCGTTGCGCACGTCGATCACGATCCATTGATTTGGCTTCGTGCGGCCTTCGAATGGCACGTCGAGCGCGCGGCGTACAAAACTGTTGCCGCCGTCCGCGCCGACCATGTACGCGGCGCGGATCGTTGTCTTCGCACCGTTCGCGTCTGTCACGTCGAGGGTCACCCCGCTCTCGTCCTGCGCGAAGCTGTCGACACTGTGGCCAAGCAGCGTCGATACATTCTCGAAACGCCCGAGACCGCGGTACAGAATCTGATCGGCGAGCGGCTGGATGAAGGCATTGCGGCGTGGCCAGCCGAACTCGTCGGTGCGCGGCTCGATCGACGCGAAGCACTTCCCTTTCAGCGTGAAGCGCATCCAGTGATTCGGTGTGGTGTGCGGCAGCAGCTCGTCGACAAGGCCGACCGACTGGAATACGCGCAGTGCTTCGTCGTCGAGGCCGATGGCGCGCGGATAGTCGATGATCTGCGCGAGCTTCTCGATAACGACGACGCGCACGCCCTGCAGGCCGAGAATGTTCGCGATCATCAGGCCGACCGGGCCCGCGCCGATGATGGCGACATCTGCGTCGATCGAACGATGTGTCGTTTCGTGAGGATGAGCGCGGCCGTTGCCGGCCGCCGGTTCAAAGGCGGGGCGCATGCTTGTCTCCTGACTGGGCTTGTCCGATGTGCCGAACCGACGAAGCGCCTGGCTCTCGATCGTTCAGCTTATGAGCGCAGTTTATGGACGGCGGAAAACACCCTCAACAAAATCTCAGGAATGTGCATAGAATGCACATTGTTGATTCCAATGGGATTTTTCCGTGACGACCTACACGAACGTGCGCGGACTGGCGCGCGGCCTCCAGGTACTGCGGGCTCTGAACGCGATGGAAAACGGACGCGCGACGAGTCAGCAGATCGCCGATCTGACCGGCCTGCATCGCACTACGGTGCGCCGCCTGCTCGAAACGTTGATGGAGGAAGGATTCGTGCGCCGCAGCACATCGGACGACAGCTTCCGCCTGACGCTCGCCGTGCGTTCCTTGAGCGAGGGCTTCACCGATACCGAGCGCATCGCCACCGTGGCGCCGCCGATCATGGGGCAGCTGCTGCAGCGCGTCGCGTGGCCATCCGATCTGACCACGCCCGATGGCGACGCGATGATCATCCGCGAGACGACGCACCGCTTCAGCCGGCTGTCGTTTCATCGCGCGATGGTAGGGCGGCGTTTGCCGATGTTGCTGACGGCTGCGGGCCGCGCCTACTTCGCCATGTGCCCAGATGAGGAGCGCGAGGATATTCTGGACCTGTTGCGCTCCGGCGCGGGCGGTGAAGAACAACAGGCGCTCGCGAGAAACGATACGCTCGTGCGCAAGCTGATCCGGCGTGTGCGCGAAGATGGTTTCGGATCGAATCACGGCGACTGGACCGCGCAGGCGAAAATCGGCGCGGTGGCGGTCGCGATCAGCGCGGACGAACGCGTGATCGCCAGTCTCAATGTCGTCTTCCTGTCGCGCGCGGTAAGTCTCGAAGATGCCACTCGCCGCTATGTGCCCGAGCTGCAAAAGGCAGCATTGGATATTGCCGAAGCATTGAGGCAGGAACCAGCAACGCGTCCCCGTGCGTCAACGTAGGCACCTGGACCGGCTGAATGTCGTGAACGGAGCCGAACGGTCACGCAAATGACTATGTGCCGACCGCGCCGGACGGCCGAGAATGGCCGAACCGAGTCAGCCGACCTGGCGCTGCCTGTTTGACCCAGTCCAACCTTTTACACATCGGGTTCGCACGCGAGCGCTCGTAGCCAGTGCGTATCCGCTTCGACTCAGGCCCATCCATTCATCGGCCGTTGATCAATCGCGGCGGCATCCGGGAAACGCGGCGCATCCGTGACCCGTGATCGGATCGATCTCGTCACGTCATGCGCCGCAATACGTGCCTGGATCGGCAACGCGCTACAGCACCCGCTCCAGCGCACTCGCGAACCGCGCAACCGCCGCATCGACATCATTCAGCTTGTCGAGCCCGAACAAGCCGATCCGGAAAGTCTTGAAATCCGCCGGCTCATCGCATTGCAACGGCACGCCGGCCGCGATCTGCATGCCGACATCGGCGAATTTCTTGCCGGACCGGATATCGTCGTCATCGGTATAACAGACGACGACACCCGGTGCCTCGAAGCCTTCGGCCGCGACACTCCGGAACCCCTTCTCGGCGAGCAACGCACGAATCCGCGTGCCGAGCTCCAGTTGTTCCGCCCTCACCTTGTCGAAGCCGTACGCGTCCGTTTCCTTGATCACGTCGCGCAGCGTCGCGAGGCTGTCCGTGGGCATCGTCGCGTGATACGCGAACCCGCCGTTTTCGTACGCTTCCATGATTTGCAGCCACTTGCGCAGATCGCACGCGAAACTGGTGCTCGTCGTCGCATCGATGCGCTCGCGGGCGAGCGCACCGAGCATCACCAGCGCACAGCCGGGCGACGCGCTCCAGCCCTTTTGCGGTGCGCTGATCAGCACGTCGACACCGCTCGCTTCCATGTCGACCCAGATCGTGCCGGACGCGATGCAATCGAGCACGAACATGCCGCCGACCGCATGCACGGCGTCGGCGACCGCACGCAGATACGCATCGGGCAGCATCATCCCCGACGCGGTTTCGACGTGCGGCGCGAACACCAGATCCGGCTTGTGCTCGCGAATCGCCGCAACGACTTCATCGATCGGCGCCGGCGCAAAGGCGGCCTGTCTGCCCGCTTCGACCGGACGCGCCTTCAGCACGATCGACTCGGACGGAATGCTGCCCATGTCGAAAATCTGCGACCAGCGGAAACTGAACCAGCCGTTGCGGATGACGAGGCACTTCCTGTTCGTCGCGAACTGCCGGGCCACGGCTTCCATGCCGAACGTCCCGCTGCCCGGGACGATTGCGACCGCCTTCGCGTTGTAGACCTTCTTCAGCGCAGCGGAAATGTCGCGCATCACGCCCTGGAAGCGCTGCGACATGTGATTGATCGACCGGTCGGTGTACACGACCGAGTATTCGAGAAGCCCGTCGCGGTCGACATCGGGAAGTAATCCTGGCACGTTCGCCTCCGGTAAAGGACATGGGATGAGCGCGAGCGGTGTTCATGAGCGGATGCCGCTGCGCCGATGCAACGCTGCTTTTCTCTGATAGACGAACGATTCTAACGAAAGCTGTCCGCTCGTTGGAAATTTCGGCGCTTGTCTCATTCACCGCACATCCGGTGTCGTGCGCGCGACGGGTAGCCGCGCTATGGACGCGATGCCAGCAACCTGATCCCAGCGACCCCGAATACGACGGCCAGACACCCGTCCAGTGCCTTGTGGGTTCGCATGTAGATCCTTCGAACCGGCTCCATGGAAAACAGCCATGCATAACCGGCGAACACGCCGCACCCAATGGCCGCACAACCCACGACCAGTGCACCTTGTGACGGCCGGGTGCCGCCGGACGACAGCGCAACGATCGAAACCCACACGAGGATCGCCTTCGGATTGGTGAGATGAAGCATCGCACCGCGGCAATAGATGCTGGTCAACGTCGGCGTTCGCGCCGTTTCGGATACGGCGGGCGGCACCCGTCCGAGCGCATTGCGCGCCGACTTGAATGCAAGCCACAAGAGATACAGTCCGCCGAAAATCCTGATCGCGACGATGAACGGGGCATACGCGATCAGCGCAGCCGATACGCCCAGCACGGCCACACTCGCCCACAACATCGAACTCGACAGGACGCCAAGCGAGAACGTCAATGCCGCCTTTCGGCCGTGATTCGCCGCGATGGACATGATGGCGAGATTGCTCGGTCCGGGGCTCGCGGTACCGACGAAATAGATTGCATAGGCAAGCAGCAGGTCGGTCGCGAGGTGGGCATTGGCCGTCATGTTCTGGATTCCGCAACGAAAAGTGGCCGGATGATCGGACACAGGCGCAGCCGACGAAAGAGGCAATATCGCCATCTTCCGTTGAATTTCGGACAAGCCGGCGAGACCGCATCGATGCACGCTACCGCGCCGTTGTCGACGCGCTCCGCCGCAAACGAGGCGGAGCGCGTCGCCCGTCACGCGCGCAACGGTCTCAACCCGGCACGCACTTCATTCGCGAAGATCATCGGTTCTTCCCATGCCGCGAAGTGCCCGCCTGTTGCCGGTTTGTTGAAGTAAATCAGATTGTGATAAGCCCTCTCGGTCCAGCTCCGCGGCGCCTGGTAGTTTTCCCCCGGAAACGCGCTCACCGCCGCCGGCACGCCGACGTCGGCCGCTAGGAAGAAGTTCGCATGCGATTCCCAGTAGAAACGCGCCGCCGAGACGCCCGTGTTCGTGAGCCAGTAAAGCGTGATGTCGTCGAGCACGTCGTCCCGTGTCAGCGCGCCGGCCGAGTGGCCATTGACCGGGCGACCCAGCACGGCCGCGCTCAGCGCCGCCGCCGGCTGGCCGTAACCGTCCCCGTGGTCGAGCAGCCACGAAGCCAGCGCAACGGGCGAATCGGCGAGTCCGTACAACGTCTGCGGGCGCGTACCCATTTCAATCGCGTAACCGCGCTTCCTCTTGAAATTGGCGCTCAGCTGTTCATATGCGTGCCGCTCTTCGTCCCACAAGCCGGCAGGTGCGGGATCGCCGGCCGTCAGCGACTTCAGAATTTCCGCCGGCACGGACGCCGGGAAATTCACATGAATGCCCATCAGCTCAGGCGGCGCCTGTTTCGCCATGACGTTCGTGACGATGCCGCCGAGGTCCCCGCCCTGCGAAGCAAAGCGCGCGTAGCCGAGCCGTTTCATCAGCGTCACCCATGCGCGCGCCGTGCGCTCCGGCCCCCATCCCGTCGTCGTGGGTCGCGCCGAAAAGCCATAGCCGGGCAGCGACGGAATCACGAGATGGAACGCATCCGACGCCGGCGCGCCGTACGCAGTCGGATCGACGAGCGGCGCGATGATCTTGAACTGCTCGATGATCGAGCCGGGCCAGCCGTGGGTCACGATCAACGGCATCGCATTCTCGTGCTTCGATCGCACATGGATGAAGTGGATGTCGAGGCCATCGATTTCGGTCACGAATTGCGGATACGCATTCAGCGTCGCTTCGCACTTGCGCCAGTCGTAGTCGCTCGCCCAATACCGCGCGAGCGCCTGAATGGTCGCAAGCTGAATGCCCTGCGACTCGTCGGCCACGGTCTCGCGGTCCGGCCAACGCGTCGCGTTGATGCGCTGCCGCATGTCGGCGAGCTGCGCGTCGGGCACATGCACCCGGAATGGCCGAATCGCCGATCTGTCGCCGCGTGCGGGTTCCGCGGTGCCGATTGCCGGGCTGGTCTGCGCGAGCGCCAGGCGGCTCAGCGAACCGGCCGCCAGTGCGGCGGCCGCGATACCGACAAAGCGCCGGCGCGACAACGACGTCGTCACGTTGCGACCGGCGCCGGCAGGCGCGCTTTCGGCGCCCGACATCAGGAGCGGCCGATCATCGGCAGCGTTCGTTTTCATATCACACACCTTTCAAGGAAAGATTTCATCACACCCTTACATGCATATGCACATGTTGCGATCAAAAAATGCGCGTTCATGCGACGACTGCCGGCCCCGATCGGCAAGCCGAATGTTCGGCAACGGCCGGGCAAGCCCGCGCATCAAGCAGCCGCGGCACGCCAATCGTCCGCGCCCGCGTCATATCCGGCCACCGGCTGCGCGACGCGTTCGTGAACATGCGCGGTCGGCGTACGGTCGATCATCAGGCTCAGCAATTCCGAGCGGTTATAGTGACCGGCCGCGTCCATCAGCATCTTGCGACGGTCGATCAGCGAGAAGTCCAGATCGACGATGACCTCGCCCTCGCCCGATCGAAGCGGCTCGGCCATCAACATGCCGTCGGGCGACACGATCGTCGTGAAGCAGCCGCCCGAGATCGGTCCGATCGCGCAACCGGTGTCCTTCATGATTTGCGCCTGCTGGTCGGCATCCAGCCACGCCGTTGCATTGACGACGAACGCGCCGGACTCGAGCGCATGCTGCCGGATGTTGATCTCCATGCGCTGCGCGAAGCCTTCCCCGAAGGCCGAACCCGGATACATCGCCGAATGAATCTGCTCGCCGTCGGCAATCATCGCGTAGCGCGCGAGCGGATTGTTGTGCTCGAAACACGCGAGCTGCCCGATACGGCCGACGGCGCTGTCGACCGCCCGCAGCCCCGATCCGTCGCCCTGCCCCCAAACCATGCGCTCGAAGTGCGTCGGCGTGATCTTGCGACGGCGCTGGATCAGTTGCCCGTCCGCGTCGAACAGCAATTGCGCGTTGTACAGCGTGCCGCCGTCGCGCTCGTTGACGCCGATGGACACGACCATGCCGGCCTTGCGTGCTGCTTCGCCGATCGCATCGGTCGCGGCGGACGGCACGGTGACGGCCTGTTCCAGCAGCCGGAGATGCTCGGTACCGGACAGCAGTTCGATGCCCGTCTGAACGGCCGCGAAATACGGGTAATAGGGGACGACCGTTTCGGGAAAAGTGGCGAATTGCACACCTTGCCGGCCAAGGTCGTGGATCTTCTCCACGACCTTGGCGACGGTGGCTTCACGACTGTAGAGCACCGGGCTGAACTGGACAGCGGCGGCCTTGACGACTTTCATGACACACTCCTTGGACAATGCGCGGTGCGGCACTCCGCTCGCGACAGGCGCATTGGAGCAGGCGAACGTATCCCGTCCTTGTCGGAAAGTCGGCGATGTGTATGCGTACGTATCCGCGTCTGTTGCAGATACTTCGGGATACAAAGCGGGCGCCCGGAGCGGCGCGGATCGAACGCGAGCGGAAACGCGACGTCGCGACGCTCAATCGCGCTGATCGCGTGGTTCGGCCTGCACGCTCTTTGCCGCCGCACGCGAGAACTGCACTTGATATTCGCTCGGCGACAACCCCGTCTTGCGCTTGAACAATTGCCGGAACGTACTGACATCGCTGTAACCGACGCGCTGACTCACGTCCTCGAGCCCGATCGGCCGTGTTTCCAGCAGACGTTTCGCGACTTCGACCCGCAGATTCTGCAGATACGTCAACGGCGCGAGGCCGACCGCTTCCTTGAAGCGACGATTGAGCGTGCGTTCGCTGACGGCCAGCGATGCCGCCAGATCGCCGAGCCGGAATCCTTGCTGCAATGTCGCTTCCATCCGCTGCTGAGCGCGCGCCACGAGCGTGTCGGTATGCCCGTGTTCGTCGAGAAGCGTGGCAAAGGACGCCTGCGACGTCCGGTTCATGTCGATCAACAGCGCCTTCGCGGTCATCGTCGCGAGTTCTCCGTCGGCGCAGGCTTCGACGAGATGCACGGCGAGGTTCAGATAGGACGTGACGGAGCCGCCCGAGATGATCCCGTCTTGCGCGAGCAGCAGCTCGTTCGCGCGGACTTCGACACGCGGATAGCGGCGCGCGAAATCCGCTGCTCTCGCCCAGTGCGTCGTCGCGACGCGGCCATCCAGCAGGCCCGCCTCGGCAAGCAGGTAATTCGCCGTGCAATACGCGGCGAGCATCGCGCCGGCCTTGTGTTGACGCCGCAGTGCGGAAGTCAGTTCGCTCAACTGCTCGCGATGCCCGAGGAACTCGTCGATCCGCGAAAAGAAAGGTGCCGTCAGCAGCACGGCGTCGGCTCGTTTGCGCGGGTCGATCTTGCCGTCGACCGGAATGATCTGACCTGACGCCGCCTTCACCGGTTGCCCGTCGAGCGACTCCACGCGCCATGCGAACAACGGCGCGGACGACGCGCTCGGCTCCGCCCGGCGCGCATGGAACTGATTTGCAGCGCTGAAGACATCGACCGGGCCCGCGACGCCGGACGCCAGGATTCCGTCATAGACCCAGATGCGGATGATCGCCATTGCGTGTCCGAATTTCCTTGAATAGTGGCGATGCTGCCACTTTCCTGCGCCCGCGTAAACCGCGACGATGGCGCCATCCGATCAACCGAAAACAGGAGCATCCCATGCCGATGATCGATGCGATGTGGCCCGACCACGCACTGACGCCCGATGCTGAAGCCCGCCTCGTCAGGGAACTGACCGATATCCTCATCGAAGCAGAAGGGTACGATCCCGCGAGCCCGGTCGTTCAGCGCGTGACCGTATTCCATCTGCACCGGCCGGCCGCGATCTACATCGGCGGCGAACGTACCGATACGGTGCGCTACCGGATCATTCCTTCGGTTCCCGAAGGGCAATACACCGACGAATCGCGCCGCTCGCTCGTCCGACGCGTCACGGAAGCCGTGGCACGCGCGGAAGGCCGGCCGTTCGACGATGTCGCACCGCGCGTCTGGATCTTTCCGACCGAGATACCGGACGGTGCGTGGGGAACGCGCGGCGCGATCTGGACGCTGCCCGATATCCACGCGCTGCTCGCGGGCGAACCGGAGCGCGACGCGGGCGCCGAGCGCCTTGCGCGACGGCGCCGGGAAAAGGCACGCGTTGCGCTCGCGGCAGCGCTCGATGCCGCAAACGCAGGTGTCACGCGCAACGCGTGCAAGGAGTAACCGCCATGAAATTCAACGACACGGCCCCGATGATGACACCCGCCGACGGTCCGCCGCGGTGGCTGGCGCGCCTGGCCGAAAACGCGACGCTGGAAGCCACCGTGCTGAAGCGCCCGATCGACGGGCGAGCCGACATTCTCTCGGTGATCAAGCACGCGGTCTCGCTCTACGAGTTCCAGCAGCATGCTTACAAAGGCATGATCGGCAACGATCTTTATCTGGAATCCTATCGTTCACGTATCAACGGTGTGCCGATCGAGACGGTGGTCGTCGCCCATATGAACGAGCAAGGCGATACGGATTCCGTCGTCATCAATCATCGACCGCTCGATGCCGCACTACTCTTCTCGCAATTGATGCGCGAGCGCGTGGACGAGCGCTTTCGCGCGTGTTATCTGTCGGAACGGGAAGCCGCCGCGCTCAATGCGGCAGCCGTCCCGCCACCGGGCCCGGGGCCGCAGGATGAAACGCCTTCTTCTTGATTTGACGGCAGCTTGCTTGCTGCTCGCTTTCGCAGGAGTCTCCATGGCACATTCCGCTGCGTTGCCGACCACGCTCATCACGAAGATACTGGCGATCGGTACGTTTCCTCCCGGCACGGACATGCAGCACGTCCAGACCATTCTTCCGACCGAAGTCCGCGAGACGACACAGCTGTATCTCGCGGGCAAGATCGATCAGTGGTATTCCCTGCAGGACCGGCCCGGGGTCGCGTTCGTCCTGAACGTGACGGACACGGGTGAAGCGCATGAAATGCTGGAACGACTCCCGTTGGGGAAGGCTCACCTCATGACGTTCACGCTGCTCCCGATCGGCCCGCTCAAGCCATTGAGCAAGCTCTTGAATCCTCCCGCGGCTCAGTAGAAACCCCTGCACCCCGCCATCTTTCGAAACAGCGAAGCGCACCGTGTGCCGCGCGATGTCGCACCGAACGAGATCCTCGATCATGACTCGACCCGTAACGAAAACACCCGCCTCTCCCGCCGCCGCTGCGGGTTCTTCAACGTGCCCGACCGTGCCGGCGCCATCGTCGCCGGAACCCACGGTCGATGTCGGCGACGTGCAGGTCAATGCCGACATCACGCTGCGCCGCATGGTCTACCGCCCCGCACGATCGAAGGGCATCGTGCTGTTCCTGCACGGCTTCCCCGAGACGATGTACGCGTGGAAGCCGATTGCCGAATCACTGTCCTCCGACTACGAGGTGCATGCGTTCGACTGGCCAGGCTACGGGCAATCGTCGCGTCCGCGCGCCGATCGCTTTTCGTACGCGCCGAGCGACTATGCCCGTGTGCTGAGAGACTACATCCGTACGTCGGGCATCGATGGTTCGAGACTGTTGATTTATGCGACGGATATCGGTGCGCTTCCGGCGCTGCTGGCAGCGTTGGAACAACCGGATATCGCGCGGGAAATCATCGTTGGCGACTTTGCCCCGTTCAACCGGCCGCAATATATGTACGAAAGCCTGCAAGGCCTGAAGTCGAAGCCTTCATCGGATATCGTGCGCGCCGCCATGAACAGGAATCGCGACGAAATCCTCGCAAACACGTTCTTCCGGGGCATGGAGGATGACGAGCGCTACACGTTGCCCGAGGAATTCATGGACGACGTGGCGAAGGGATGGGACGGTGACATGACCGCGGCCGACGCCTTTTTCCACTACTACGCATGCTTCACCCGGGATCAGGACTACTTCGAAGCCAATATGGCAAGGTTGCAAGTCCCCGTGAAGGTCGTGTGGGGCGGGAAGGACATCTATATCAAGAAGGAAATGGGCATCGAGTACGCGGACCGAAACGGGGTGAACATTTCGATTCTTCCGGAACTGGGCCACTTTCCGCATCTGCAGGCGCCCGCCCGGACGGCGAACGAAGTTCGGGCTTCGTTCGACGAGGCGAGCGATCGCGCGACCAAGTAGCGGACAACGGGGGACGACTCCGCTCACGCCGGGCGATTCAATCGCACCGCCGATCACTTCGGCCATCGCCAGCCGGGATCGGACCGGCGTTCGGCGAAGTAGCCGGACTGTCAGGCCGGCGCGCCGAAACGCAACATCGTGAAACCGGGCTTGCGCTCCGACGGCACGGGAACATAATCTTTAACGATACCGGCGGACGTAACGAACGATTCCGCCCGGGTTCCCTGACGTCCTGCGATGAACATCAAAAGCCGTGCCCGCCAGCACACGGCCCGCCCGCCCCGCAAGCCCGATGCCGGCCTGCTGCGGTGGATCAACGGACTCGCCGCGGCGCGCACGTATCGATTGCATTGGCTGCCGCACGATCTGCTTGCCGGCGTCACGCTCAGTGCCGTGCTCGTGCCCGCCGGCATGGCGTACGCGAACGCAGCGGGCCTGCCCGCCGTCAACGGGCTCTATGCGTCGCTTGCCGCGATGCTCGCGTACGCGCTCTTCGGCCCCAGCCGCATCCTCGTGCTCGGCCCCGACTCCGCGCTGGTTGCGCTGATTGCCGCAAGCATCACGCCGCTTGCTCACGGCGATGCCGCGCATGCGCTGGCCCTTGCCGGCGCGCTCGCGATACTCGCGGGCGCGATCTGCATCGCGGTCGGAGTGTTCAGGCTCGGATTCGTCACCGAGCTGCTGTCGCTGCCCATCCGGTACGGTTTTCTGAACGGCATCATGCTGACGATCAGCATCGGACAATTGCCCAAGCTCCTCGGCTACAAGGGCAACGGCGAATCGTTCATCGAGCAGGTGCGCGACGTGGTCGCCGGCATCGCGGCATCGAAGGTGAACGCAACGTCGTTCGCACTCGGTGTCGCCGCGCTCGCGCTGATACTCGCGTGCAAACGGCTCTGGCCCAGGATGCCGGGTGTGCTGCTCGCCGTGGCGGGCGCGACGGCGGTGGTGATGTGGTTCGATCTGTCGACGCGCGCCGGCGTCGCAACCGTCGGTGCGGTCCCGCAAGGCCTGCCGGTGCCGCGCATCCCCGACGTGAGCCTCGACGACTGGCTGCATCTCGCGGGCAGCGCAGCGGCGATCGCGCTCGTTTCGTTCACGGATATCAGCGTGCTGTCCCGCACCTACGAACTGCGCAACGACACCAGCGTGGACCGGAATCACGAATGCATCGCGCTCGGGCTGTCGAACCTCGCCGCCGGCCTGATGCAAGGGTTCGCGGTGAGCGCGAGCGGCTCACGCACGCCCGTCGCCGAAGCGGCGGGCGCGAAGACGCAGGCGACGGGCGTGGTGGCTGCCGCGGTCGTTGCCGCACTGCTGCTGTTCGCGCCGCGCGCGCTTGCGCACACGCCACAATCCGCGCTGGCCGCCGTCGTGATCGCGGCATGCGTGAACATGATCGAGGTGCACGGCGTCGTGCGGCTTTATCGGCTCCGCAAAAGCGAGTTCGTGCAGGCGGTGGCGTGCTTCGTCGGCGTTGCAGCCGTCGGGGTCGTGAACGGCATTGCGCTGGCACTGCTGCTCACCGTGCTGTCGTTTCTATGGCGCGCGTGGCGGCCTTACGATGCCGTGCTCGGGCGGGTCGACGGCACGAAGGGCTATCACGACGTGTCGCGCCATCCGGACGCGCGGCGCGTGCCCGGGCTCGTGCTGCTGCGCTGGGATGCGCCGCTCTTTTTCGCGAATGGCGAAATCTTTCGGGAACGCGTGTTGCGCGCCGTCGATGAATCGCCGGAGCCGGCACGCTGGATCGTCATCGCGGCGGAGCCCGTGACCGACATCGACCTCACGGCTGCCGATGTCCTCGAACGGCTGCATCTCGAACTTGCCGCGCGGCAGGTCAAGCTGGTCTTCGCGGAGCTGAAAGGCCCCGTCAAGGACAGCCTCAGGCATTACGGCATGTACAGCATGTTCGGCGACGACAACTTCTTTCCGACGATCGGCGAAGCGGTAAGTCGTTATGTGGACATGCATCGAATCGAGTGGCACGACTGGGAAGACTCCCGGGGATCGGCGGGGGACTGATGGTCGGCAACATATCGGAGGCGGTATGGAACGAGAGCTGAAGCTGCGGGTTTCCGCAAAGAACCTCGACAAGTTGCGCCACGCGCCGTTGCTTGCGCAGTCCAACGGCGCCGGTGCGACTCAACAGCTGACGAGCACGTACTTCGACACTGCCACGCTCGCATTTCACCGGTGCGCGGCTTCCCTGCGGGTGCGTGCGGCCGGCAACCACAGAGTCCAGACGTTGAAACTGGAAGGATCGGCCCGGGCCGGCCTGTTCGAGCGGGACGAATTCGAGACGCCCGTCGACGGCGACGTCCCCGATCTGACACGGCTGCGGGACACGCTCCCCGATGACACCGAGTGTGGCCGCCTGGTTCGCGACCAGGCCACGGCACCGGATCTTCAGCCCGTGTTCGTCACGCGGATCAAGCGGCGGGTTCTACCGCTGCGCCTGCCTTCCGGCGACGAAGTCGAGGTCGCGCTCGACAAGGGGACGGTCGACGCGGATTCGAAGTCGGTCCCGATCGCCGCGATCGAACTGGAACTGAAGCACGGCCGCCCCGAAAACCTGTACGGCATCGCACTGGAATTGCTCGACATCGCGCCATTGCGCATCGATCACGAGAGCAAGGCCGATCTCGGGTACGGGCTGCTCGTCGCCGAGCACCAGCCGGCCGTCAAGGCGCGACCGGTGCAGCTGAAGAAGCACGATTCGATCGAAGACGCGTTCTGCCGGATCGTGCGCAACTGCCTGGACCAGATACGCGCCAACGAACGCGGTGTCGAGTCCGGTCATGATCCGTCGAGCGTGCATCAGATGCGGGTGGGGCTGCGTCGCCTGCGTTCGGCGCTCGACCTGTTCGCGAAAGTGATTCCCGCGTATCCCGGCCTTGACGACGAACTGCGCTGGATCGCCGGCGAGCTCGGCGCCGCGCGCGACTGGGAAGTGCTTGCCGGAGCGACGCTCGACCATGCCGGCACGAACGGCAATCCGGACGAGATCCGTTCAGTGCGGAACGCCTGCAAGCGCATTGCCGCCCTCAATCGCCAGCGCGCGGCTTCCGCAGTCGGATCGGTTCGCTACACGCGGCTCGCGTTACAGCTCGCGTCATGGGTGAACCGAAAGGGCTGGCGGGACGGGATGCCTGACGAACGGCGCGATGCCATCATGCAGCCGGCGAGTCCGTTTGCTCACGAAGTTCTGCGTCGCCGGCACCGGAAACTGATCAAACGCGGCAAGAGGCTGGCCGATCTCGACGATCACCGGCGTCACCGTGCGCGCATCGCGGCGAAGAAAGTCCGGTACGCCACCGAATTCTTCGCGTCGCTGTGCCGCAAGCAAGCCGTCCGCTCGTACGTCGACGCGCTGTCCGAACTTCAGGATGATCTGGGCTGGCGTAACGATGCCGTGGTCGCCGAGCAGTTTCTGAAGGCGCTGCCTCGCACGTCACCCGACGCCGCGCCGGGCGCGGGCTTTGCTCGCGGCTTTCTGGCCGCGCGTGCCGCGGCCGATCATCAGACGTTGAAGCAGCTGTGGAGCCGCTTCAAACGGCTGTCGCCACCGCACTGAAGCGGCACGCGGCCGCATCGACGTTGCGCGATGGCCCTCAGGGCTTGCACGCGATCGCCTCGATCTCGATCCTGGTGCCGACCATGTTCGTCGCCAGCAACGTCGAGCGTGACGGTTTGGTCTCGGGGAAGAACTCCGCATAGACGCGATTGAATTCGGCGAAGTCGCGCGCGTCTTCGAGCCAGACGGTGGTTTTCACGACGTCGCCGAGCGTGCATCCTGCCAGCGCGAGTACGTGTGCGACGTTCTTCAACGTCTGACGCGTCTGCGCTTCGATCCCGCCGGCAACGATGCTGCCGTCTTCGTTTCTCGCCACCTGACCGGATACGAATACCAGATCGCCGGCTTTGGTCGCCAACGATCGAGGCAGGTTTCGCGTGACGGGGTTGCTTTCTGCGAAGTATTCGATTGCCATTTGAACCTCCGTTCGATCCGCCTGGCGCCTGCGCCGGCCAATGACGACGAGCGTAGCGCGGAACCCGCGCGCTGCCAATCCGGTGTTCGCGACCGAAGCGCCGCGACATGCTGCGTCGCCCCGTCGTCGCTGATCAATAGCGCTCGGACACACCGTCGATCCCGCGCTCGTGCAATTCGCGCACGAGCCTCGCACGCACCGTCGCGACATCGGAAAACGCGGGCCGTCGACGCGCGGCGATTTCGTCAGCCGTATAAGGCTTGAAATCGCGCGGCAGCGCATCGCGATTCATCGTCGTGAGCACCCAGTTCAGTACGTCGGCGAGATCCTGGTCCGACAGCGCCGAGTTCGACGCGCCGGGCACGCGCATCACATATTCGCGCCCGGCCGGCAGATGCGTGAAATAGCCGAGCGAGTTCGCGAGCGGCGGCACCTTGCCCGGAATGCCGCCGCCCGTCGCCGTGTGGCAGCCCATGCAGTTGAGGACCCAGTGCTGCCGCGCGAGCGTGGCGTCGGCCGCGCCGTCGGCATGCGCGGGGACGACGAACGCACAAGCGGCGACGGCGACCAGCATCGACGACAGGCAGCCGGTCATGCACGACCCGATCCGCCACGCCCCCGCACGGCGCCCGCCACGGCGCTGAATGCCGGCCGCATTCACAGCCCCAGCCCCTTCGTCACGATCGCACGCTGCGCGTGAACGGCCGTGCCGTCCATCTCCTTCGCCCGCGCCGCGCGAATGTCGGCTGCCGTGAACGGCTTCGCGTCGCCGTGCCGGTCGTTGAGATCGAACACGACGTAGTTGAGCACGTTCGCGATGTCGTCATCGCTCGCGCTCGCGAACGACGGCATCTTGAAGTTGTAACGCTTTTCGTGCACCTCGATCTCGCCGAACATCCCGTGCAACAGCGTCGCGACGAGTTGCGCGCGGCCCGCGTCGGCCGTCGCGTACTTGCCCGGATACTCGGTCAGCGGCGGCGCGAGGCCGTCCTGCCCCTTGCCGCCCGCCTGGTGGCACACCGCGCACTGCGCGTCGAACAGGCTCTTGCCCGCCGGGTAATGAACGGCCTGCTGCGCACCGGCCTCGCCCGGAAGCATCAGAAACCCGGCGGCAGCCGCCACGCACGCGGCCACGATCTTTCCAGCTTGCTTCACTTTCATTGCTTTGCCGCTCCCAGCAGGACCGAAACCGAACAGTGGTAATTCGAATTACCGTTCGCCATGCACCAGTTGATGTCGTTGTTCAGCGACAGCTTGTACAGCGGCTTCTCGCGCTCGTTGCGGTTGCAGAAGCACTTGCCGCAAGACGTCTTGCCGCAGCAGTCGTTGTACGACACGATGTAGTCCGAACCGTCGTGCGGATTGCGGCAGGTGCCGATCCACGTGATCGGCGACGGTGTGGTGCCCGGCGGGCAGCTGCTCGACGTACCACCGCAGCAGCTGCACAGCCAGCCGTCGATCGCGCAGTATTTCCAGTAGTCGCAGCTCATCGGATCGTCGCTCGCGCCCGATGCGGCGGCACCGGACGCCGCCGATGCACCCGAGGCCGCGTCGGCCGCATACGCGGTTCGATCGACGGGCAACAGCGGCAGCATCGCCGATCCCACCAGCACCTTGCCGAGCTTCGCCATCGCGCTGCGCCGCGAACTATGCTGCGCGACGCCACGCGCCGACCGTTCGAACCATGAATCAAACAGGCCCATTCCGTTGTTCTCCGTTGACGTTGAAGGAAGGTCGGCCGATCACGCGTGCTGCGCGTGCTCTTGATGGCCGTCGTGGTCGTGATCGCCGTGCACGAACTGCTGCAGCGATGCGACGCCACGCTCTTTCGCTTCGAACAGGCTCTCGAGATGCTCGCGCGTATTGACGAGCCCCTTCGCGCGCACGGTGCCGGTGTCGTCGAGCAGCACCGCGTACGGCAGCTTGCCGATCTGGTACGCGAGGCCGAGCTCCTGCGACAGTACGTACGGGAAGCGCGCGAGGTCGTGCTTCTGCGCGAAGCGCGTGTGTTCGTCGGGATCGCCGTCGCTCGCGAGCACGATGTTCACCGGCGTCGACTCGCTCGCCTGCAGCGACGGCAACAGCGGCAGCAGCTTCTTGCAGACCGGGCACGTCGGCGACAGGAAGAACAGCAGCGTCGCCTTGCCCGCTGCATCGATGCCGCCGACCTTCACCTGCGAGCCGCGAATGTCGGTCAGCTCGAAGGCGGGCGCGATCGCGCCGACCGCCGGCCCCTTGTCGATCATCAGTGCGCCGGCCGGCATGATGCGTTCGTACAGGATGCCGATCTGGCGCACGAGCGCGAGGCAGATCGCGCCGAGCGCGAGCACGGCGACCCACAGCAAGGCGGTGGAAACGGTGAGAGCGGTTTGCATCATGAATTCCTCAGGTGGGAAAGGCGCGGTACGTTGGCGAGCAGCACGTCGACGGTGAGCAGCGCGCAGACGATCAGCAGCACGGAAGAGAACAGCGTCAGGTAGTCGAACCACACGACCGCGCGGCTGCCCGGCTCGACGAGCGCGGTTGCGGCCAGCACGACGAGCAGCAGCACGCGCGCGACATGCAGCCAGCCGATGCCGCGCGGCGCATCCGTGCGCGCGGCCGCGGCAATACCGGAACAGCCGCAGTCGATGTCGGTGTGGCCGCGCAGGATGTTGATCGTCACGCCGGCCGCGAACACGAGCAGCAATGCGATCAGGCCGAGCGCGCCGGTCATGCGTGTATCGGGAAACAGCAGCGCCGCGGCGCAGACGGCTTCGGCGAGCGGAATCGCGAACGCGGCGGGCGCGGTGAGCGCATCGGGCAGCAGGCGATAGCCGGCGAGCGCCTGCCGGAACGCGGCCGGCCGGCGCATCTTCGCGAAGGCGCCGAGCAACACGACGACGGCGGCGCCTGCCTGCGCGCTGGTGGCGAGTACGGGATCGAGCGTCATCGCGGCCTCACGGATTCACGAGCAGCGTCGACGTACTGCCGATCTGCTTCTCGACGTGCTGCAGCTTGCCGCTGTGCGCGTCCATCACGACGAGATCGGACGTGCCCGTCAGCCCGTAGAACAGCGGCTTGTCGTCCTCGCTGACCTGGATCGACACGAGCGGATCGACCTTCTGCTGCGCGAGATCCCAGCGCGCGACGCGCTGTTTCGTCTTCAGGTCGTAGATCCACACCTGCGTGCCGGGATCCTTGTGCGTGCCGTCACCACCCTTGTGCATCAGCACGTAGTAGCGGTTCTGCCTGACCTGCACGGCCGTCTGCTGCATGCCGCCCGGGCGCCAGCCTTCGGCGCGCTCGGCGTCGGTCAGCAGCGACCACGACTTGCCGAACGCGGGCCTGGCGCCGTTGAAATCGGCGCTGCGCACGTTGCCGTGGTAGGTCGTGAACAGATAGCCGCCCTGGTAGCGCGACGCGTTGATGAAGGCCGGATCGTTGTCGACGTCGATGAATGCATCGGACATCGTGCGCTTCACCTCCTTGCCGTTCGCGTCGAGCGTGACCGTGAGCGCCTTGCCGCTTTCGCACAGCGCGGTGAAGCGGTCGTTCCCCGACGGATACGCAAGCACGCATGCCGCGGTGTCGATCTCGGACAGCACCTGCTTCGACACCGCGTCGATCACCGTCACCGACGCGGCCGGCGTGATGTTCGCGACGTACAGCCGCTTGCCGTCCGCGCTGAACACGGTGTTGTACGGCGACGGCACGTGCTGCCCGTGCTTCGTCGGAATCACGATCTCTCCGGTGTGATCGAGCGTCGTGTTGTCGGTCATCTCGACGACGTCGGTGCGCGTGCCGTGCGAGCCGCGCGAGAAATAGGTCGTCGCGATGAAGCTCGTCTTGTGGTCGGGCGAAATCGCGAGGCCGGGAGCGAAGCCGCCGTCGATCTGGCCGAGCAGCTTCTTCGCGTCGGCGTCGTACACGAAGATGCGCCCGTCGGTCATCGTCGGCATCGCGATGTCCACGACGTACACCGCGTGCGGATGCCACGGCGGCATCTTCTGCACGACCAGTTCCTCGGGCTTTTCCGTCGCGTCCGCGCTGCCGGCCCACGCCGCCGCGAACGCCAGCGTCGCCGCGAAAGCCGCGGTGCGTCGCCTTGTTCTCATGTCGCCTCCAGTTGGGATTCAGGTAATGTGGGGCGACTGTAGTTCGACAATAAATCGGTTCAGCACCCGGACCGGCAACGCGTGCGTGCCGATTCGGGATATTGGAAAACCGCCTGAAAGGCACCTGCGGCGCGCCCCATCCGACCCCGCCAGAACCCCTGCCGGAATAGCGCTCATCCGTATTGCACCGACCGCCCGGTCGGTTTAATCTTGCGCGGTCCGAACGACCGCCGGAGGCGCCGTGCTCGTGTTTCACCAGATGTTCGACGACGCAGACCGGCATGCCGAGGCGCTGCGCGGCTGGGATCAGCGTTACGACCAGATCGGCTGCGGCTCGTATCGCAGCACGGTCAAGCACGTGGAGCTCGACGGCGTGCAGTTGTTCCAGGAAGCGGCGAACGTGCGCGTCATCCAGCGCGGGCGCCTGCCGGCTGGCCATACGGTATTCGGAATGCCGCTCACCGGCTCGGGCACCTTCGCCTTCGGCGATGCGCGCATCGAGCGCGGCACGATCGTGATGGCGCGCGGCGGCTCGCCGTTCGAACTGCATTCACCCGACGACATGTCGCTGATCGGCGTGGTCGTCGACGCCGAGCTGATGCAGCAGATCGAGGATGCCGCCGACGTCCGGGTCGACGAGCGCGCGCTGCGGCGCGGCGTCGTCGACGTGCCGGTCGCCGCACGCGAACGCGCAAGCCTGCAGTTCGCGACACTGCTCGAACGCGTGCTGTCGGCACCCGCCACGTTCGATGCGGCGCGTGCGCAGTCCGAGTTGCGCGGCGAGGTCGCCAACGTGCTCGTCGATCTCCTGACCTACCGGATGCCCGAGCCGCCGCACCGCCTCACGCATGCGTGCCACGCCGACATCGTGCGGCGCGTGCACGACTACGTGATCGGGCACCCGGAAGCGCCCGTCGACATCCTGAGCCTGTGCACGCAGCTGCGCGTGAGCCGGCGCACGATGCAGAACAGCTTCCAGTCGGTCGTGCAGACCGGTCCGCTGAACTACACGCGCTCGCTGCGCCTCGCGCAGGTGCGACGCCTGCTGCTCGACACGCGGCAGTCGGACCTGCCGATCAGCGAAGCGGCCGCGCGCTGGGGCTTCATCCACCTCGGGCATTTCGCGAACGCGTACAGGGCCCAGTTCGGCGAACTGCCTTCGACGACGGCGCGCCGGACGGTGCGCGGCGCAAAAACGCGCTGAGCGCCGGCAAAAACCGCGATAATCGTGCGTTGAACGTCCGGCTTCCGCGAGCCGGGCGCGGCGTGCGCGGGCCTGCCCGCTCGCCGTGCCGCGCCCGCGCAGTACGTGACGACCACCCGCTTCCACCCCACGCCCCGATGCCAGAGGATTTCCACTTCCTGTTGCTGCCCGGCTTCTCCGCGCTCGGCTTCATGTCGGCGGTCGAACCGCTGCGCGTCGCGAACCGCTTTCGCACCGAGCTGTACCGCTGGCACGTGATCAGCGCGGACGGCACGCCCGTCGCCGCGAGCAACGGCATTCCGGTCGCGGCCGAAGCCGCGTACGCGGACGTCGCGCAGGTCGAGACGGTGTTCGTCGTCGCCGGCTTCGATCCGCTCGTGTGCTACGACCGTGCGCTCGCCGACTGGCTGCGCCGCCAGAACCGGCACGGCGCGACGCTCGGCGGCATCGACACCGGCAGCTTCGTGCTCGCGGAAGCCGGGCTGTTCGACGCCTCGCAAACGCTGACGCTGCACTGGGAAGCGCTCGCCGCGTTCCGCGAGCGCTACCCGGGCCTGAACGCGACGCAGGAACTGTTCGAGATCGACGACCGGCGCATCACCTGCGCGGGCGGCACCGCGTCGATCGACATGATGCTCGACCTGATCGGCCGACGGCATGGCGCCGATCTCGCGGCGGCCATCTCCGAACAGTTCGTCGTGAGCCGCATCCGGCAGCGCTCGGACAGCCAGCGGCTCGAGATCGCCGCGCGCTATGGCGTGCACAACCGCAAGCTGATCCAGGTGATCGACACGATGCAGCGGCACATGGAAACTCCGCTCGGCTCCGATGCGCTCGCGCAGGACGTGGCGATCACGCGGCGCCAGCTCGAACGGCTGTTCAGCGCGACGCTGAACGACACGCCGACGCGCTTCTACCTGAACCTGCGCCTCGATCGCGCACGCGAGCTGCTGCAGCAGACCGACATGAGCATTACGTCGGTGTGCGTTGCGTGCGGCTTCGAATCGCCGTCTCATTTCTCGCGCACATATCGCTCGCGTTTCGGCGTGAGCCCGCGCAGCGACCGCCGCGCGACGCGCTGAACGGCGCCGCTTTTGCGTACAATCCGGCGCGCCATTGCACGCGCCGGCAGCGTTTCCCGCCATTCGCTCAACAATGCCGCCGATTGATCGACGGACCGAAGCGGCCTTCGAAAATAAATTGCAAAGTTGCCGAAAATATTCTGTAACATACCTCGCAATTAGATAGGCAGCCCTAAGGAGATGAGAGCCCGGGCCCGACGCATGTCGCGCCACGCAGGCTGCCAAACCGATATCAATTCCGAGGGGTATGACATGACGATGCTCGCCTCACCGTCGCCGCACCTGCCTGCCGTTCGCTTCCCCGCCGCCATTGCGTTCCGATTCGTTTCGACCTGACGCTTAGTTATCCTCAGTCAGTCGAATCTCCCAGCACCGCTTCGCCGCACCGGCTCCATCGAGCCGGCGCGCGAGCCGTGTCGTGCCTGCTCGCCACGAGCGCGCGGGCGTGTCCAACCGTTGAGATGAGGATCACCCATGCAGACATCACGCAAAGCATTGCCGCTCGCCCTGGGTCTCGCGCTCGGTTTCGGCATCGTCGGCGGCAGCGCGGCCGATACCAAGGTCGCGAACCCGCAGGCGTCGAGCCTGCGCGAAAGCCTGACGCGCGGCGTGGCACCGGCCGCGGCCAAGGCCGATACCGCCGCGGGGCAATTCCGCGCCGACGGCGTCGCCGTCACGCTGTACAACCCCGCCTATCGCGCGAACAAGGCGGCCGCCACGCCCGCGGCCGCCGCGCGCGATTTCGTCGCGTCGCAGGCGACGCAGCTCGGGCTCGACCCGGCCGCGCTCGCGAGCCTCGCGGTGACGTCGGAGCGCAGCGATGTCGACTTCACCGTCGTGCGCTTCCAGCAGCAGGCGGCCGGACTGCCCGTGTACGGCAGCGACATCGCGGTGACGGTCGCGAAGGACGGCCGCATCCTGTACGTCGCGAGCAACACGATCAACGGCGTGGCCGTCACCGCGCGCAAGACACAGGCGGTCGACCAGCAGCAGGCGCTCGACCGCGCCCGCGCGTATCTCGGCGTCAGCGGCTTCACGAACCTCGACGCACAGCGCGTCGCGTTCGTCGACAAGGCCGGCACGCATACCGCATGGAAGGTACGCGGCCGCCCGCAGGACGGCCCGAAGGGCGACTGGGAACTGCTGATCGACGCGGACAGCGGCGAAGTGCTGCGCGCCGAGGACAAGGCGTTCTATGCGACCGACGGCACCGGCTTCGTATTCCGGCCCGATCCGCTTTCGTCGACGAAGAGCAGCTACGGCAGCACGGGCTACAAGGACGGCAATGACGCCGATTCCACCCAGCTCACGGCCGCGCGCGTGCGCGTGACGCTGAAGGATCTCGCGCAGTCGAACTCGCGCTACGGGCTGTCGGGCCCGTATGCGTCGTGCGTCGACTTCGATGCGCCGCGCGACAACGCGTGCCCGGCGCAGGCGACGCCGACGTTCGAGTTCACGCGCGGCAACCTGTATTTCGAGGCGGTGAACACGTACTACCACATCGACACGTTCCTCCGTTACGTGAACCAGACGCTCGGCATCAAGGCGCTGCCTTACCAGTACACGGGCGGCGTGCAGTACGACCCGCACGGCGAATCGGGCGACGACAACTCGTCGTACTCGTCGAGCAGCGGCCGGCTGACCTTCGGCCAGGGCGGTGTCGACGACGCGGAAGATGCGGACGTCGTGATCCACGAGCTCGGCCACGGCATCCACGACTGGGTGACCAACGGCGGCCTGTCGCAGCAGGAAGGCCTGTCGGAAGGCACGGGCGACTATCTCGCCGCCGCGTACAGCCGCGACTTCAATCAATGGAGCCCGTCCGACGCGCAGCATCACTGGGTCTACAACTGGGACGGCCACAACGAATACTGGGGCGGCCGCGTGACGAACTGGAACGTCGGACGCACCTACGCGCAGGCACGCGGCGCCGAGATCCACACGGCTGGCCAGTACTGGGCGTCGTGCAACCTCGTCGCGCGCGACGCGATCGGCGCGCAGGCGATGGACAAGGCCTTCCTGAAAGGGCTGTCGATGACCAACAGCTCGACGAACCAGAAGGCCGCCGCCCAGGCGGTGCTGACGGCCGCCGCCGCGCTCGGCTACAGCAGCGCGCAACTCACGGCGATCGGCAATGCATACAACAAGAGCTGCACGTACGGCGTGACCGTGCCGCAGAAGTCGTAATTCCGCAGCAGGCGGGGGCGTCGCATGACCTGCGACGCCCCTCTTCCTCGACATCGCCATCCTCACGAGATCGAACATGCCTACTCTGACATTGACCCGCCTGAGCGCCGCGCTGGGCGGCATGCTGCTGACCGCCGCCGCGCACGCGACGCCGGTGTGGATCACGCTCGGCGACACCGCGTTCCGCCAGCTTCAACGCATCGATGCGAGCGCAACCGCGCAGTACAGCACAGCGGTCGACGCCGGCAAGACGGCCGACGGCGCCATGCGCCGCGAAACCGTGCATATCGTCGAGATCGACGATTCACGACTCGGCGAACTCGCCCATGCTGTCCACCATGCGCGCGGCCACGGGCCCGGCTACATCGTGCACGACTCGTTCGACGACGCACGGCAGGCTTTGCAGCCGGTACCCGCAGCACTCGCGAAACAGGCGGCCGTGCCCGCCTACCGGCTATCGAACGCGCCGCAGATCAAGGCCTGGATCCAGCAGCTGCAGGCCAGCAACATCGTCGGCACGATCACGTCGCTGTCCGGCTTCACGAACCGCTACTACACGACGTCGCACGGCGTCGCCGCGTCGGACTGGCTTGCGCTGCAGTGGCGGCAACTGGCCGGCTCGCGCACCGACATCGCCGTCGAGCAGTTCACGCATGCGGGCTTTCCGCAAAAATCCGTGATCCTGACGATCCGCGGCAGCGATCCGGCCTCGGGCACGATCGTGCTGGGCGGCCACCTCGATTCGACGGTCGGCCGCACGACGGAAAACACGCGCTCGCCCGGCGCCGACGACGATGCGTCCGGCATCGCCAGCCTGACCGAAGCGCTGCGCGTGCTGCTCGCGAACGGCTACCGGCCGAAACGGACGATCAAGTTCGTCGGCTACGCGGCCGAGGAAGCCGGCCTGCTCGGGTCGAAGGCGATCGCGAAGCAGTTCCGCACGCAGAACGCGAACGTGGTCGGCGTGCTGCAGCTCGACATGACGAACTACCAGGGCGATCCGAAAGACATCTACCTGATCACCGACTACACGAACGCCGCGCAGAACACCTATCTGACGAACCTCGCGAAGACCTACCTGCCCGAGCTCGCGATCGGCACGTCGCAATGCGGCTATGCGTGCTCGGATCACGCGTCGTGGCATGCGCAAGGCTATCCGGCGTCGTTCCCGTTCGAGGCTGACCAGAACGACAGTCCCTATATCCATACCGTGAACGACACGCTGGAGAATTCGGACCGGCAGGCGAACCACGCGCTGGAGTTCGGCAAGCTGGCGCTTGCGTATGCGGTCGATCTCGGCGGCGACGGCAGTACGACCGTCAAGCACTGACCGGCCTCGGCCGGCGCGAGTCGCACCGGGCGCGCATGCGTCATGCGCGCCCGGTCGAGCACGTTTCCCGTTCCGGATAGAATCGTCGTTCGACCACTTCCGCACCACGGTGCTCCGCCATGACCGATTTCTCCCGCTCCGTCGACGCCCTCTCGCCCGAGCACGTCACGAGCGCATTCGATTTGCCCGGCCACACGATCGTCCGCTCGCTCGGCGTCGCACAGGGCATCATCGTGCGTTCGCGCTCGATCGTCGGCTCGTTCGGCGCGGCGCTGCAAACCATCTTCGGCGGCAACATCACGCTCTATACGTCGCTGTGCGAGAAGGCGCGCCAGCAGGCGTTCGACAAGATGCTCGCCGACGCGCGCAAGCTCGGCGCGAATGCGATCGTCGCGATGCGCTACGACTCGACCGAGATCGGCTCGGGCGTCACCGAAGTGATCTGCTACGGCACGGCCGTACAGGTCGCGCGCGACGCCGGCGTCTGACCGTCAGCCGTTATGCGCTTATGCGCCGGCCGCACACACGATCGCGACGATCGAGCCGATCACGAGCACCACGCCGATCGTCTTGCGCTTGTTCAGTTCCGTCCACAACAGCACGCCGGTGAGCGACAGCAGGACCAGCGCGCCCGCGAGCGTATCGACGAGCAGCACCCAGCCGATGCTCGTCCCGACGCCCTTGTGCAGGTTCGTCAGCCATGCGAGCGTGCCGTTGCCGGTACGCTTGAGCGTCATCGTGTCGCTGCCGACCCAGTAGTCGACCGCGACGTTTTCATGCGGCGACGCGAACACGAGCTGCCAGTGTTCGGGCTGCACGGTTTCGCGGTCGCCCCATGCGACCGGATGCGCGGGCTCCTTCTGCACGCGGCCCATGCGTTCGGGCAGATGCAGATCCGGTTGCGCACGCAGCCATTGCTCGAGCGCGCGCGGTGACGCGGGCCGCGGATCGGGCACGCCGAGCCGCAACGTCTCGACGCGCGGCGCGCCGGTCTGGATGCGCAGCGGCGGCGCACGATGATTCAGCAGGAAGCCCGTCGTGCCGAACAGCAGGCCGAGCGCCGCGCCCCACAGGCCGATCCAGCCGTGCACCTTGCGCAGCCACTTGATGAACGTGCCGCGGCGCGAACGCGCGCCGCCGGAGCCGGCCGGGCGCACGCCCGGCGCGATGCGCGACGCGGATGCCGCGTCGATGTCGATGGGATCGGCAACGCTCACGTCTCGCTCCAGATTCTCAGAAGATTGTGGTAGCAGCCGACCAGGCTGCGGCACGCCTGCGTATCGGCGCCGCCGGCGTTGAGCCGCTGGATCGCCGTGTCCATGTCGAACAGCAGCGCCCGCTGTGCATCGCCGCGCACGAGGCTCTGCACCCAGAAGAAACTCGCGACGCGCACGCCGCGCGTGACCGGCGTGACCTGGTGCAGGCTCGTCGCCGGATAGACGATCATGTCGCCCGCGGGCAGCTTGACCTGCTGCACGCCATACGCGTCCTCGATCACGAGTTCGCCGCCGTCGTATTCGTCAGGCGCGGACAGGAACAGCGTGACCGACACGTCGGTGCGCAGCTTCACGCCGTTCGGCAGCACGCGCACCGCGCCGTCCACGTGACTGCCGAACGTCATCCCGCCTTCGTAGCGGTTGAAGAGCGGCGGATAGACCTGGTTCGGCAGCGCCGCGCTGATGAACAGCGGATTGCGCTCGACCGCGGCGAGGATCGCGTCGCCCAGTTCGCGCGCAATCGGCGCATGCTCGGCGATCTGCTGGTTGCGCTTGACCGGCGCGCCCGTGTAGCCGGCCGTCGCGCGGCCGTCGACCCACGCGTCGCCCGCCTGGTCGAGCCGGTCACGCACCGTGCGCACCTGCTCGGGTGTCAGCACGTTCGGGATGTGTACAAGCATCGTTCCACCTTTTTCATCGAATGACGCGGCGATCGCACGCGTGCGGTCAGAACCGGTAGTCGAGCGTCGCGAGGAACGTGCGTCCGACGCCCGGCACCGCGCGGCCGCCGTCCGACTGGATCAGCGCATCGTAATAGAACTTGTTGGTCAGGTTCAGCAGGTTCAGGCGCAGGTCCCACTGCTTCGCGTGATACGCGGCCGTTGCATCCCAGCGCGTATAGCCGCCCACCTGCACGTAGTTCGTGTTCGCCGCGTAGCGACTCGACATGTAGGTCGGACCGCCGCCGATTTCCCAGTGCGGCGTGAACGCATACGTGGTCCACAGCGTGAACGTGTTGCGTGGCGTGTTCGCCAGCGTCTTGCCCTGGGTGCCGTCGAGCGCGCTCAGGATCACGCCGTTCATGTACGTATAGCTGCCGAACACCTGCCACTTCGGCGTGATGTGGCCCGTCACGCTCGCCTGGAAGCCACGCACGCGAATGTCGCCCTCGAGCAGGTATTCGCCCGTCGACGTCAGCGTGCGCGCGTTGCTCTTCTCCTGCTGGAACAGCGCCGACGTGACCGACAGGTTGTCGTTCAGCAGATCCCACTTGGCGCCGACCTCGTACGACTTCGTGTGTTCCGGCGACAGGTTCTGCGTGTTGTTCGTGACCGTCAGCGTCTCGAGCGACGGGTTGAACGACGTGCCGTACGAGAAGTAGTACGACTGCGATTCGGTCGGCTGGTAGATCACGCCGGCCCGCACGCTCGTGAAGTAGTTGGTCTGCGACGCGTAGCGCGGCGCGCTCACCGTGTTCGCGAGATGCGCCTGGAAGCGATCCCAGCGCAGCCCGCCGACGAACTTCCAGTCGCGGCCGATCGATACCGTGTCGTTCATGTACGCGGCGAGCGTCGTCGCGCCCGATTCAGCGTGGTTGGCCGGCGTCTGCGTCGCGTTGGACGCGCTCGACGACAGATAGGCCGGATCGATCAGCGACAGGATCGGCAGGCCGCTGCGCGTGTACGCCTGGTTCGTGTAGCTGTCGTGCCCGACCTCGACGCCCGCGATCAGGTCGTGCTTCACGAAGCCCGTGTCGAACTTGAAATGCGCCATCGTGTCGTTGTCGATCGAATGGTTTTCGATCACGCGATCGTGACTCGCGAGCTTCACGTACAGCGCGGACATCGGCAACGACGTGTAGTTGCCGTTCGCGAGCGCGGTGCTCGACGCGAGCGGCCCGGTCAGCACCGCGTTCGCGGCCGTCTCGCGCGCATCGGTCATCGAGTGCGAGAACGACGTGCGGTTGCTGATCGTCAGCGCGTCGTTGACGCGATGATCGATGCGCGCGGACACCGTCTGCACGTCCTGGATCGTGCGGTCGTCGGTGAGGCCGTAGAACGTGTGCTTCGATACCGGCGCCGGATGGCCGTTGACCGCGAGCACGCCGTAGTCCGGCATGTCGTAGTTGTGCTGGATCAGCGCGGACAGCGTGATCTCCGTCGGCGTGCCGATGCCGAAGCGCAGCTCCGGCGCGATTCCGTAGTCCTTGTTCTTCATCACGTCGCGCGTCGAGCCGAGCGACTGGCCGAACGCGTTGATGCGGAACGCGGAGGTCGCGCCGAGCGGCCGGTTCAGGTCGACGCTCGCGCGGTAGTGGTCGTCGGTGCCGATCGTCGTCGACACTTCGGCGGACGGCTTCAGGTTCGCCTTCTTCGACACCTGGTTGATCACGCCGCCCGTCGAGCCGCGCCCGAACAGCATCGACGACGGGCCGTACAGCACCTCGACCGAATCGAGATCGAACGTGTCGCGGTAGTACTGGTTACGGTCGCGGAAGCCGTCGAGATAGATGTCGTTCTGCGCGGTGAAGCCGCGCAGGTTGATGTTGTTGCCGATCTGCCCGCCTTCCGCGCCGCCGATCGTGATGCCCGGCGCATTGCGCAGCGCGTCCTGGAACGACGTGAGGCCCTGCGATTCCAGCAGCGCCTTGTTGATCACCGCGACCGACTGCGGAATGTCGCGCAGCGCGGTGGGGGTTTTCGCGCCGACGCTCGAACGCTCGGCCTGGAAGTCCTGATGCACGGCCTGCCCCGCCACATTGACCGTCGGCAGCGTGTCGCTCGCGGCCGGCGTCGCACTGCCCGGTTTCGCGGTGACGGCCGGCGCCGATTCGGCGCTCGTGCCCTGCGCGAATGCAGGCGAAGCGATAGGCAAAGCAAAGGCCAGCGCGAGCGCACTCGCGAACGGGGTCTTGTTCGGCATGAAAATCCAGTCGGAATTTGAAACCGCCCCGCGTGGACGCGCGGCGACGCGCGCACGAGGCACGGATACGCTGGCTCGCTGGCCGCCGACGATCAGACCGACGGCGACACTAGCTGGCTACGGTTGACGAGTGACCGGCAGCGCAGTCGTCGCCGCGGTCATGAAAATGAGAATCGGTATCATTCCAGATATTTCTTTTCGTTTCAATCGATACCCGCTTCGTCATATGGAAGAACGATGTTTCGAAAAATTACGGAAAGTTTGATGTAATTATATGAATGGCTTTTGTAATTGATCGGGATATTCAGTCTGACAAATTCAGGGCTGGGATCCTTGTGCAGCACTGAAGTATCAGCCTCTTTTCGGATTCCCACCGCGGTGGGCTCGATGATGCCAGCACCGCTTTCAGCTCCGGTACCCCGCATCGCGAGAAACGACAGCACCGGATTGATTGTTCAGACGATTATCCGACCCGAATGCCGTTTGGAATTCGATTGAAACAAGAAAGCAATTTGAAATGAGTTACGGCGAATGAGGCCGGTTTCCCGTGAACGGCAAACGCATCGCCCCGCTGACGTCGACTCAATGATCGCGCTCCAGCGACGTCATGTTCCGCAAGGTCGGGAACAACCGCATCCATGTCAGCGCGACGGCGATCGTCGCCGCGCCGCCGACGACGATCGCCACCGGCGCGCCCCACCACGCAGCCGTCACGCCGGATTCGAATTCGCCGAGCTGGTTCGACGTACCGATGAACAGCGAGTTGACCGCGCTCACGCGGCCGAGCATGTCGTCGGGCGTGCGCAGCTGCACGAGCGACAGGCGCACGACGACGCTCACCACGTCCGATGCGCCGAGCGCCGCCAGCGCGACGAGCGACACCACGAAATTGCGTGACAGCCCGAACACGATCGTCGCGATGCCGAACGCGATCACGCCGCCGAACATCGCGCGGCCCGGCCGCCCTTTCAGCGGAAAGCGCGTGAGCCACAGCGTGCCTGCGAGCGCGCCCACCGCCGGCGCCGCGCGCAACGCGCCGAGCCCCCACGGGCCGACCTGCAGGATGTCGCGCGCGTAGATCGGCAGCAGCGCGGTCGCGCCGCCGAACAGCACCGCGAACAGGTCGAGCGACAGCGCGCCGAGGATCGCCGGTTCGCGCCGGATGAACGCGATGCCGGAAAACACCGACCGCAGCGTGACCGGTTCGCGCGCCGGCGGCGCACTGCGCAGCGGAATCGTGCCGCTCAGGATGGCCGCGATCGCGAACGCCACGACGCTCGTGCCGAACGCCGCGGGCGCGCCGACGCCATACAGCACCCCGCCGAACGCGGGCCCGAGAATCTGCGCGGCCTGGTTCGCGGACGTCGACAGTGCGGTCGCGCGCGGCAGGTCGCCGCGCGGCACGACGGCCGGCAGCAGCGACGACACCGACGGCGATTCGAACGCACGCGCGGTGCCGACGATCGCGGCCAGCGCATACACGCCCGGGGCGGTGAGCCCGCCTTGCGCCGCGCCGAACAGGAATACGCCGGCGGCCAGCGCCTCGACGCCCTGGCAGATCGTCGCGATGCGCCGGCGGTCGTAGCGGTCGGCCACCTGCCCGACGACGAGCGTCAGCGCGAACATCGGCACGAACTGCGCAAGCCCGACGAGCCCGAGCGCGAATGCGCTGTGCGTGAGCGCATAGACGTACCAGCCGATCGCGACCGACAGGATCTGGAAAGCGAGCGACGACATCACGCGCGTGCCCCAGAAGCGCTGGAACGGTGTGTGGCGGAACAGGTTGGCGGGTAACGGCGACGGCGAAGTGGATTCGGGTAACGGGGTGGTCATCGGCGAGACGTCGTGGAGGGAAGGCCGGCGATCGCCGATACGCGATGCGGCCAAAGCGCGATGATAGCTTCAACCAACGAAACCTTGCCGGATGCTCGCCGGACGCGGGCAAGGACGGCGCACACCGCACGACGTTGCATCGCGCCGCAAAAAAAAAGCGCGAACCACGGTTCGCGCCAAAGAGAGACCTCGCTGAAGACGTCGAAAAAACTACCTCACCCCGCTCAGAACGAATGCCGCATCCCGATTCGCACGTCGGCCTGCGTCTGCGTCGTCGACGGCGTGAAGCTGTAGCCGATCACCGCATCGACGCCGTTCGACGCGCGCAGGTAATCGCCGGAGATATACACGTCGGTGCGCTTCGACAGCAGGTAATGGAGCCCCGCCGTGCCCATGTTCCAGTGATGGCCTTCGAAGCGCGTGTGCTGGTAGCCCGCGATCAGGCTGAGCGCCGGCGTGAACTGGTACAGGCCGCCGCCTTCATACGACTGCATGTGCGACGACTGGCCGAAGCCCTTGATCGTCGTGTACGAGTAGTTCGCATCGAGCGTCAGCTTGCCGATCGTGTAGCTCGTGCCGACGCCGAATGTGCCCTGGCTGTCGACGTTCATCGGCGTGTCCGCGAACAGGTCGGTGCGCGCGCCGGTCGCCGGATCGACGGTGACGGTCTGCTGGCCGAGGAACGTGTGCGTGCCGATCATCGCGTACGGGTCGAACGCGTAGATGCCGTGCGGATTGTTCAGGCGCGTGTACGCGGCGCCGATCGAGAAGTCGCCCTTCGTGAAGCTCGCGCCCGCGCTCCATGCGCTGTCGCGGTGGAAGTTGCCCGCGACGTTGCCGAACGAGTACATCGCGCCGAACTTGAAGCCGCTGAGATCGTTCGACAGGAACTTCACCGAGTTCGGCAGGCGGTCGCCGTTGAAGCGGTCGAAGTCGCCCTGGTGGATCGCGTAGCCGCTGCCCCATGCCGAGATGTTGTAGATCGACACGAGCTCGTTGGTGATGTCGAGCTGGTTGCCGAACGACAGCGTGCCCCAATCGTTCTGGAGACCGACATAAGCCTGCCGCCCGAACTCCGCCCCGCCGAAGCCGAGCTGGCCGTTGCCGAGGTGGAAACCGCTCTCGAGCGCAAACACGGCCTTCAGGCCGCCGCCGAGATCTTCCGTGCCTTTCAGGCCGAAGCGGTTCCCGTACGAGACGCCGTCATCGAACTTGACCACGTGCGAACCGCCCGTGTTGTTCACGTATGTGATGCCCGCGTCGAGAATCCCGTACAGCGTCACGCTGCTCTGCGCGTGGCCGATGGCGGGAATACAGGCCGCGCATGCCAGCGCGGCGGCTACGGCAACTTTCTTTTGCTTCATTGTCGACCACCCTCCCTGAACCCTTCGATGGAAAGAACCGTGGCCTGGCGCGCACAGCAATACGCCGGCTGATTCGAATTCGGTACGTCCGCTGGCTTCGGCATTTCGTTTTCCGCAATAACGCAGCCATTGGCGAAAAATACAAACCCATATTTCAGGTCACCCGTCTGAAGGCGACACCAAATGGTCTCGATGCGACCGTTCGGGAAAACACGGAGGCGGGCGGCGCGGCGAGAAACCGGCCGCGCGGAGGCTGTCAGCGGGCGTCGAAGGCCGCGCGCACGGCCGGCAACGCGGGGGCGCCGGCCGCCGTGGTAACGCCGTCGAGCCACGCTTCGACGAGCGCTGGATCGGCCTTCAGCGCATGCTGGGCCGCGAGCGCGGGCGACGTCTTGTGGTCGAGCATGTCGGCGATCATCCGGTTCTCGACGTCGACGGAGAACGTCATCTGCCTGAACAGCCGCGCGAGGTTCGCGCACTGGCCGGCAAAGCCCGCGCGCGTGACCGTGTTGACCGTCGCGCCGCCGTAGTTCGGACCGAAATACGCGTCGCCGCCCGACAGGTAGGTCAGCTTGAACTTCGTGTTCATCAGGTGCGGCTCCCACGCGAGAAAGACGATCCAGCGCTTGTCGCGCACCGCGCGCTCGACCTGCGTGAGCATCCCCGTCTCGCTCGATTCGACGAGCGACCAGTTCGCCGCGCCGAGCACATGGTCGGACAGCATCCGCTTGATGTTCTGGTTCGCGGGCGCGCCGGGCTCGATCCCGTAGATCTTGTCGCCGAAGCGGTCCGCGTAGCGCGCGAGATCGGCGAACGTGTGCACGCCGGCCGCCGCGACGTAGTCGGGCACGGCCAGCGTGAACTTCGCACCGCTCAGGTTCGCGTGCAGCACGTCGATCGACTTCTCGTCGACGAACGGCTTCACGAGCGGCGCCTGCGCGGGCATCCAGTTGCCGAGGAACACGTCGACCTGCCCTTTCTTCAAGCCCTGGTACGTGATCGGCACCGACAGGTTCGCGACGTCCTGTCGATAGCCGAGCGCCTTCAGCACGACACCGGCCATCGCGTTCGTCGCGTCGATGTCGGTCCAGCCGGGCGCCGCCATCTTCACGTCGCGGCACGTCTGCGGGTCGGCGGCGCGCGCGGGCTGCTGCATCGCCACCACGCACGCAGCCGCGGCGAGCGCGGTGCCCATACTCCGGATTGCTGCATTGCATTGCCGTTTCATGATTCGCTTCCTCCGTCGTTCGTCAATGTCCGCTGCGGCCCGTTCAGCGCCCGACGCGCGGAAAGCGCGCCATCGCTTCGAGCGTGTCGAGTTCGATGTGATTGCGCATGTAGCGCTGGCTCGCGTCGGTGAACGGCTGCCAGTCCCACGCCTGGATGCGGCCCTGCGTCGTCGCCGCGTAATGGAAGCGGCGCCGCCGCTGGCTCGCGCGCACCTGCGCGTCGAGTTCCGGCAGGTTCCAGCGGCGCGCGGCCTCCTCGCGGAATGCGGCGAGCACGCCGGCGGCTTCCGGCAGGCCGGCCAGGTTCGTGCGCTCGCGCGGATCGTCGGCGAGGTTGTAGAGCTGGTCGGGATCGGCCGGGCAATGTACGTATTTCCAGTCGCCGCGGCGGATCATCACGACCGGCGCAACCGCCCCTTCCGCAAGGTATTCGCCCAGCGCGACGTCGTGCGCGGGCGCGCCTTGCAGATGCGGCATGAGGCTCGCGCCGTCGACCGGGTCCGGCCAGCCGCCGGCCGGCGCCGCGCCGGCGAGGTCGACGAGCGTCGGCAGCAAATCGACGTGCGACACGGGCCCGCGCACGCGCGCGGCACCGAAGCGGCCCGGCGCGTGGACGATCAGCGGCACGCGGCAGCCGCCTTCGAAGAACGTCATCTTGTACCAGAGTCCGCGCTCGCCGAGCATGTCGCCATGGTCGGACGTGACGATCACGATCGTGTCGTCGGCGAAGCCGCATTGCTCGAGCGCGGCCAGCACGCTGCCGAACTGCGCGTCGACATAGGACGTCGCGCCGTAGTACGCGCGGCGCGCGGCGCGGATCTGCGCGTCGGTCGGCGGCGTGCGGTCGTTTTCGCAGACGAAGCGCAGCCGCTGCGAATGCGGATCGCTCTGCTGCGCATCGAGCCGCACGGCCGGCATGTCGATCTCGTCGTCGCGGTACAGGTCCCAGTATTCGCGCGTGATCGCGTACGGATCGTGCGGATGCGTGAGCGACACGACCATGCAGAACGGCCGTGCGTCATGACCGGCCGCGCGCTCGCGCGCGACGTCGTACAGCTTCTGCTTCGCCGCGAACGTGACTTCGTCGTCGAAATCGAGCTGGTTCGTGCGCACGCACGGGCCGGCCTCGAGCACCGAACTCATGTTGTGATACCAGCTCGGCCGCTCGGTCGGGCGGTCCCAGTCGGGCACCCAGCCGAAGTCGGCCGGATAGATGTCGGTCGTGAGCCGTTCCTCGAAGCCGTGCAGCTGGTCGGGTCCGCAGAAATGCATCTTGCCGGACAGCATCGTCCGGTAGCCGCCCGCGCGCAGGTAGTGCGCGAAAGTCAGCGTTTGCGCCGGCAATTCGGCGGCGTTATCGTAGGCGCCGATACCCGACGGCAGCTTGCCGGTCAGCAGCGAGAAGCGCGACGGCGCGCACAGCGGGCTCGCGCAATACGCGGCGTCGAACACCACGCCTTGCGCCGCGAGCCGGTCGAGCGTCGGCGTGCGCGCGACGCGGTTGCCGTAGGCCGGCAACGCGAACGGCGTCAGCTGGTCGGCCATCAGGATCAGGATGTTGGGAGTCGGGTTCGTCATCGGCGGTCTTGAGGAAATCGGTGTTCGAATGGAGCGGCGCGACGCTCGGGCGGCGACACGGCCGGCATGACGGACGCAGCCTGAAGAAAGTGCCGCGCGCACCGGCCGCGACTGGCTAGAATCGCGGAAGGCCTGGCGCGGCGCCGTGCCGTCCGAAGCACTATCCCCCGCCCGAATTCGCGCGGGAAGGCGTCCGGCCCTTATGAGGCCATTAGAGAGACTTATGTCGAAATCCGAACCGTTACCGTCGATGCAGGCGCTGCGCGCGTTCGAATCGGCCGCCCGTCTCCAGAGCTTCACGGCCGCCGCGCGCGAGCTCGGCTCGACGCAACCGGCCGTGAGCCAGCAGGTGTTCCAGCTCGAAGCGGAACTCGGCGTGCCGCTGTTCGAGCGCAGCCCGCGCGGCGTCACGCTGACGAGCGACGGCCAGTGCCTGTACGAAGCCGTGCGGCTGAGCCTCGACACGCTGCGCGGCGCCACCGCGACGCTGCGCGCGCGCCGCGAGCACGGCGCGCTCACGATCGTCACGGATTTCGGTTTCGCGACCTACTGGCTGATGCCGCGCCTCTCCGGCCTGAAGCGCGTGATGCCGGACGTCGACGTGCGGGTCGTCACCTCGCAGGATTACGACGCGCAGCGCGACCACGCCGACATCGCGGTTCTGTTCGGCGACGGCCACTGGCCGTCGTGCACGGCCGCGCGGCTCTTTCCCGAATCGGTCACGCCCGTCTGCTCGCCGGCGTTCCGCGCCGCGCACGCGCACGTCGCGCGGCCCGAGCACCTGCAGGCGCTGCCGCTGCTGCACGTGCAGGCGACGCGCCCCGAACGCTGGCTGTCGTGGGCCGGCTGGTTCGACGCGCACGGCCTCGACGCGCCGGCCGCCGCGCGCGGCGTGACCTTCAACAGCTATGCGCTGGTGATCCACGCGGCGCTGCTCGGCGACGGCGTCGCGCTCGGCTGGTCGCCGCTCGTCGACGAGCTCGTCGCATCCGGGCAGCTCGTGAAGCTCGTCGACGCGCCCGTCGTCACGTCGCGCGGCTACTTCCTCGTGCGGCCGCCGCAGCGGCCCGAGCCGGACGCGACACATGTGTTCCGGCGCTGGCTGCTGGACGCGTGCGCGCCGGCTTGAGCGGGCGGCTGGCCGGCGGAGCGCTGCCTGACGCTTGCTGGAGCGGCTGCGGCTGTCCCATCCGACGCGCGCTGGACTGGCTGCGCCTGCCCCACCTGACGCCCGATGGAGCGGCTGTGCCTGCACCGCCTGACGCCCGCTGGAGCCGCTACGACTGCGCCGCCTGACGCTCGCTGGACCGGCTGCGGCTGCACCGCCTGACGCTCGCTGGACCGGCTACGGCTGCACCGCCTGACGCTCGCTGGACCAGCCGCGCCCGCCCCGCCCAGCGTCCCCCAAACCCCCGCCTCAAGCCTCGCCACCGCCCCGCGGCGCTGGCGCGCCGATACCAGCCACACGGCGGGTTGGTTCTATCCGCGCCCGAATCGTCCTGATTTACTTGAGCCTCCCGCTACCCGCGTAGCGTGGCGCCCCGTCGCGCCGCCGCGCGCGCGTTGCGTTCCCTGACATCCGAGGAATCTCATGACCGCCGACTCACGCCCCGATCAATTCGTCCTGACGCTGTCGTGCCCGAGCGCGGCCGGCCAGGTCGCCGCCGTCGTCGGCTTTCTCGAGCGCCATCGCTGCTACGTCGATGCGCTGAACGTGTTCGACGACGATCTCAGCAACCACTTCTTCGTACGCTGCGTGTTTCATCCGACGGATGAGACACTGCAGATCGACGCGCTGCGCCAGGAGTTCGGTCCGATCGCGACCGCGCTCGGCGGCGGCGGTGACGGCGACACGCAATGGGCGATCCACGACGTGAACGCGCGCCCGAAGGTGCTGATCATGGTGTCGAAACTCGAGCACTGCCTCGCGGACCTGTTGTTCCGCTGGCGGATGGGCGAACTGAAGATGGACATCGTCGGCATCGTGTCGAACCATCCGGACTTCGAACCGCTCGCCACGCAGCACGGGCTGCCGTTCCGCCACTTCCCGATCACGGCCGACACCAAGGCGCAGCAGGAAGCGCAGTGGCTCGACTTCTTCGAGTCGAGCGGCGCCGAACTCGTGATCCTCGCGCGCTACATGCAGGTGCTGTCGCAGGAAACCAGCGCGAAGCTCGCGAACCGCGCGATCAACATCCATCACTCGTTCCTGCCCGGCTTCAAGGGCGCGAAGCCGTATCACCAGGCGCACGCGCGCGGCGTGAAGCTGATCGGCGCGACCGCGCATTTCGTGACCGACGATCTCGACGAAGGTCCGATCATCGAGCAGGTGGTCGAACGCGTCGATCACGCGCTGCGTCCCGAGCAATTGCTCGCGGTGGGCCGCGACGTCGAGTGCATCACGCTCGCGCGCGCGGTGAAGGCGTTCATCGAGCGGCGCGTGTTCCTGAACGGCGACCGGACGGTGGTGTTTCCGTAAGCGCATCCGTTCGGCGCGCAGCCAATAAAAAACCCGACCGGCAGCATCTGCCGGTCGGGTTTTTTATCGCGTTGCGTTCGACGCGTCGCGCGACGGCCCCGGGTGCGGTGTCCGGGTTCGTCGCGCGACGCGCGTGCCGCGTTCAGATGCTTACTTGACCCACGCGAAGTAGTACGACAGCCAGATCGTCAGCGCAGCACCGACCAGCGCCGCGTACGGCATCAGATTCAGCCACATCGCGCGCTTCGGCACTTCGAGTTCCATGTCGCGCTGCATCTGCGCGGGGAAACGGCCGCGATCCTGCCAGTAGTGACGATAGAGAAACACCGGCACGATCAGCAGCATCGCGATCAGCCCGTTGCGCAGCGTGCCTTCGCCCTGCAGGTTCGCGCCCGCGCCGACATAGACGAGGTTCGCGTAGCCGCAGACCGAGCCGGCGACGAGCAGCCAGGTCGGGCAGCGGAACGGCCGATCCCAGTTGCCGCGGTCCATTCGGTGGATCCAGCCCGACTGAAGATTCAGGAATACGAACAGCATGTAGCAGACGTTCGAGATCGCCAGCACCGTCATGTAGTCCGACATCATCAGCAACACGAGGTTGAAGCCGAGGTCGGTCCACATCGCGCGCGTGGGCGAGCCGTGCTCGTTCACGTGCGACAGGTACTTCGGCAGCCAGCCGTCGACCGATGCCTGGTACAGCGTGCGCGACGAGCCCATCATCGACGTCATCACGATCAGCAGGATCGACAGCATCAGCATCACGACGACCGCGTTCGCGACCCACGCGCCGCCACCGACGATCTTCGCCATCGCGGCCGCGACGCCGGTGCCGTCGCCGATCGCCGGGTCGAGCATCGCCTGCGTGCCGAGCGCGCCCTGGAACGCCATCGGCACGAGCGTCATCACGACGAGGCACAGCGCGCCCGACCAGAAGATCGCCTTCGCGGTGTCGCGACGCGGATCGCGGAATTCGCGCGTGTAGCAGACCGCCGTTTCGAAGCCGTACGACGCCCAGCCGGCCATGAACATCGCGCCGAGCGCCATCGTCACGCCCTGCCCGTTCCACGAACCGAAGGTCGCGGTCGTGAGGTTGCCTTGAGCGTCATGACCGAGCGGCAGCAGCGGAAGCAGGTTCGACATCGGCACGTCGCCGGTGACGAACGGAACGATGCCGACGATCAGCAGCGGCGTGAGCGACGCGATGCCGAGAATGCGCTGCGTGCGCGCAGCTTTCGATGCGCCGCTGTGCTGAAGCTTGAACGTGATGAGAAGCAGAATCGTCGCGATGATGAACGTCGCGTTGATTCGCAGGGAAAGACCCGGCTTGATGAACCCGAGATCCGCAACCTTGAACTGCCAGTGCAGCACCGCCGCGTCGGCGGGAAAGAGACTCGTGAGCGCATAGCTCGCCGCGAGGCCGCAGCCGAGCGCGAGCATCGGCGACCACGCGAGCCAGTTGCACCACACGGAAACCGGGGCAATCAGCTTGCTGTAACGGACCCAGCCGATCGCGCCGTATACCGACGCGCCGCCCGATTTATGGGGAAATAGTCCCGATATTTCCGCATAAGTCGCGCTTTGAATCAGCCCCATCGTGATCGCGGCGATCCAGATCGCCCACGCGGGCTGGCCGATCGTCGCGCATACGCCGCCGATCGTGAACAGCACGCCTGCCGGCACGCCGCTCGTCACCCAGAATGCGTCTTTCCAAGTCAGGCCACGATGCAGCGTGTGGCCCGTCGAATCATGTGAGATGGTTGCCTCAACGTCACTGGTGCGATTAGCACGCAGTCCTGCTTGACTCATCCAATTCCTCCTGTGATGACTCCGCACAAGGGCGCTAGTGTAACAACTTACGCGCTTTTTTGCAGAATCAGTAAAAGAAAGCCGGGATATGGCCGCATGAATTCACGATTGTTTCGGATTCCTGCATGCCATTCCCGGCGTATTTATTTATGATGATTCGCGCGACGAATCGCCGCGGTTTTACTGCGCGCCTTCAGTCCACGAATTCACGCGGTCAGCATGCGCGGCAATCCATGCATCGGCGGCCGCTTCCGGCTTCGAACCGTTCTGGATCGCGAGCATCACGCTGTCGATCTCGCCCGGCTTCCACTGGAACTTCTTCAGGAACGCAACGACCGGCTTGGCCTTCGTTTCGAGCTGCGGGTTCGCGACGCTGTCGACGTGCTCCGCGCCGCCGAACACCTTCTTCGGATCCTCGAGGAAGCGCAGCTTCCACTTCGCGAACATCCAGTGCGGCGCCCAGCCGGTCACGATCACCGGCTTGTTCGCGCCGACGGAGCGCGACAGCTCGGCCGTCATCGCGCTGCCCGAACTCGGCATCAGCGTGTAGCTGAGGCCGTAGCTCTTGATCGCTTCGTCGGTCTTGCGCATCACGCCCGCACCCGCATCGATGCCGACGATCCGGCCGCCGAAGCTGCTTTTCTCGGCATTCAGATCTTCGATGCTCTTCGCCTTCACGTAGTCGGGGACGATCAGGCCGATCTTCGCGTCAGGGAAGTTCGCACCGAGATCGACGACCTTCGACTTGTATTCGCCCCAGTAGGAGCCGTGCGTGACGGGCAGCCATGCGGACAGCGTCGCATCGAGGTCGCCGCGCGCCACGCCCTGCCACATGATCCCGGCAGCCACCGGCACGAGCTGGACCTGGTAACCGAGCTTCTTCTCGATCACGCGTGCCGCGACGTTCGACGTCGCCACACTGTCGTCCCAGCCTTCGACGTAACCGATCTTCAGCGTAGGCTTCGTATCCGCGAGCGCCGACGCGCTCAATGCAACCATCGCCGACAGTGCGCCGGTCCACAGCAGTTTTCCGAACAACTTCATGGTCGATCTCCTTGAAATGCGCACCGTGCGCGTTGTCTCTCTAGGTTCTTCAACCACAAATCCGCGGTATCGTTGTTTTCCGACGGATGCTTGTCCGGAGGCGACGCAACGCGACGCGACGCGCCCGGACCGGCGATGGCTCGATACGACTACTTGTCGATCACGAGGTCCGACAGCGGCTTGCTGCAGCACAGCAGCACCATCCCCTGATCGATCTCGCGCTGGCGGATGCCGCCGTTGTGCTTCATCTCGACCTGCCCCGACACGAGCTTCACCTTGCAGGTGCCGCACATGCCCTGCGTGCACGACGCCGGCAGCCGCACGCCGGACTGGCGCGCCGCGTCGAGCACGTGCTGCTCGGAGCCGCACGAAATCTCGCGATTGCTCTTCGCGAAGCTGACCGTGTACTGCTTCGTCGCGACGTCGCCGTCGTTGGCCGCCGGCGCGAGTTCGGCGATCACCTCGTCGCTCGCGGTCTGCGCGAGCGTCTCGAACGAGAAGCTTTCCTCGTGATACTGCTTGCGGTCGAAGCCGGCTTCGTCGAGCAGGTCGCGCACGGCCTTCATGTACGGCGCGGGGCCGCACGTGAAGATCTCGCGCTCCATGAAGTCCGGTACGATCAGCTTCAGCAGCGGCAGCGTCAGGAAGCCCGTGACGCCCGGCCAGTTGGTGCGTGCACCGACGCGCTCGACGACGAACGACGTGCGGAAATTCGTATGGTTCGACGCGATCAGGTCGAGCTCGCGCGCGAAGATGATGTCGTCCGGCGTACGTGCGCTGTGCACGAACAGGATGTCGCGATCCTCGGCGAGATCATGGTGCGCGCGGCTCATCGACATCAGCGGCGTGACGCCCGAACCGGCCGACAGGAACAGGTACTTGCGCGCCGGATGCCGCGCGCACGTGAATTCGCCGGCCGGGCCGAGCACGCGAACCGACGCGCCCGGCTGCAGGTTGTCGTGCAGCCAGTTCGACACCTTGCCGCCCGGCACGCGCTTCACCGTGATCGAGATCGTGTGCGGCCGCGCGGGCGACGACGAGATCGTGTAGCACCGGTTGATCGTCTCGCCGTCGATGTCGAGTTCGAGCGTGATGAACTGCCCCGGCTCGAAGGAAAACGCACGGCCTTGCGGCGAACGGAAGAAGAAACTCTTCACGTCGTGGGTTTCCTGACGCACGTGGCAGCACACCAGCGTTTCCTCGACGTCGCTCGTCCAGCGCTCGGGCAGCGCGCTCCAGAACGCCGGGTGCGTCACCCGGCTGTCCACCGGCTCGAAATTGGCCGAATCTCGCATCATGTGTAGCTCCACTTGCTGTCTGCTGTACTACGCGCCGATTTTTTCGGCGAGCCGGCCGATGTACCAGGCCGAGAATTTTTCGACGAGACCTTCCGTGTACGGCGAATACGGGCCCGGCTCGTATGCGCTGCTGGTCGCGCCGCGCTGCGAGAATTCGACGAGCGCGCGATCCTGGTCGTTGGTCGCGTTCCACACGGCCGTCAGGTTCTTCACGTCGTAGTCGATGCCTTCCTTCGCATCCTTGTGGACGAGCCACTTGGTGCGCACGAGCGTCTTGCCGGCCGACAGCGGAATCACCGAGAACGTCACGATGTGATCGCTCATGAAGTGATGCCACGAGTTCGGCTGCGTCCAGAACGACAGGCCGCCGAGGTCGGCCTGGTCGAACTGGCCAAGCAGCTTCTTCGATGCGACCTTCGCGTCGAGCGTCTGCGATTCGCCGTGGCGGTCGAGCGGCAAGCGCTGCGTGCGGAAGCCCGTCACGTCGAGCAGCTTTTCGATTTCGGCGGACGGCAGGCCCATCTCGGCCCACTCCTTGCCGCGGCGCACGCAGGTTTCAGCGAACGCGTCCATGCCTTCGGCGTTCGCGTCGGAGCGCTGGTAGCCGAAGCCGTATTCGTACAGCGAGATCGTCAGCTCGGGATGGTTCGCGACGCAGTGATAGCACTCGCGGTTGTTCTCCATCGTGAGCTTCCAGTTGCCTTCCTCGATGATGTCGATCTGCGCGGCGATCTTCGTGTTCGGCAGATCGTGCGGCAGCAGATACGGCTCCATCTGGGCGCGCAGCTGCGCGAAATCGACCGGCGGCTCCTCGGCGAGGCAGATGAAGATCAGGCCCGCGAGGTTCTGCACGTGCACCGACTTCAGGCTGTGCTTGCAGCGGTCGAACTTCTCGCCCATGTGCTCGGCGAACATCAGCTGGCCGGTCAGGTTGTAGGTCCAGCTGTGGTACGGGCACACGATGTTGCCGACCGAGCCCTTATCCTCGTTGCACAGGCGCGCGCCGCGGTGGCGGCACACGTTGTGGAACGCGCGGATTTCCATGTCGTCGTCGCGCACGATCAGGATCGAGTCGCTGCCCAGTTCCACGGTCACGTAGTCGCCCGGCTCGGGAATGTCCGGTTCGACCGCGACCTGGATCCAGTGCTGGCGGAAAATCGCCTCCATGTCGAGTGCGAAGATGTCCTCGCTCGTGTAGAACGGCGCCTCGAGGCTGTAACCTTCCTTGCGTCGCTCGATCAGTGCACGAATGTCTGCCGATACTTTCATCGTTTGCTCCGGATTCCTTGCGTCCCAGTGTGGTTGCCGACAGGCATCAAAATCAGTAGTCGATGAGCTGATGCTCGCGCAAATACGCGAGGATCACTTGTGCTTTTTCGACTGAACTCCCTTCATTTACGACGTTGCCGCCGCGGCTTTCGGTCGTGGTCGCGGACAGCATCCGGGCATGCCCCGAGCGCTTCTCGGCGGCGACCAGCTTTACGGGTTTACGCTCGATCGGGCCGACCTTCCAGGCCGCCGCATCGGCGTCCGCGCCGGTCGACGTGAGGGCCGGGCGGATCGCGCCGGCGCGCAGCCGCGCATACGCGTAGCGCGGCGCCACGTTGGCGAGCGGATGGACCGCGACGACGGCCGGCAGCGCCGCGTCGACGCGCCGCCGCAGCCCTTTCGGCAAGAATTGCCGGACCGCCGCGCGGCCGCCGTCGACCGTCACGTCGACGGCCGAGCCGACGAGCGGATAGCCGAGCGCCGCGGCGACGCGATACGGCAGCATCCCGGTGTCGTACGCGCCCTCGGCGCGCGTGCCGGTCAGCACGAGGTCGTAGCCTTCGACGCGCGCGGCGAGCGCATGCGCGGCGTCGTCGCCGTCGTGGCAGGCCAGCACCTCGACCTGCCGCGCGCCGAGCGCTAGATATTCAGCAAGCGCTTCATTCGCGGGATCGCCCGCATGGATCACGTCGAGCTGCGCGCGATGCCGCTCCGCGAGCTGGCGGCCGACCTCGAGCGCGGCCGCGTCGTTGCGGCTGTAGCGCGCGGTGCCGCTGACGGGGTGCCGGCCGACGGACACGAGCACCGCGATGCGTTGCAACTGGCGGGGGGCGTTCATGCTGCGACTCCTTCGGTTTCACGCGAGCCGACCGCGGCCGGCGATTGTCCGCGCGACGCGCGCGCGGCCTGCACCTGTTCGATCAGCGCGGCGATCGTCGCCTGCGCGTCGCCCACCACCGTCAGGTTCGCGCGCTTCGCGATCGGCGCGCTGCCGTCGAGGTTCACCGCGATCACGTGACGGCAGTCCTTGATCCCCTGCAAGTGCTGCACCGCGCCCGAGATGCCGAACGCGATGTACACGCTCGCCTCGACCGTCTTGCCGGTCGCGCCCACCTGCTTGTCGCGCGTGAAGTGACCGTTGTCGACCGCGACGCGGCTCGCGCCGATCGCCGCGCCGAACGCGCCGGCCAGTTGCTCGAACGCGCCGATGTCGGACACGCCGTTGCCGGCCGACACGATGAAGTCGGCTTCCTCCAGCGCGACCTGCGCCGCGTCGATTTCCTCGAGGCCGAGATCGCGGTATGGCTGCGCCGCGTCTCCGGCCGGGCGGATGAAGTCGGCGGCCAGGCGCTCGCCGGCGCCGACGAACGGCAGTTTCGCCTCGACCGCGTTCTGCGCGAGCAGGATCACGTCGGGCAGCCCGCGCGTCGCGAACGCGCGGCCGGCCTGCGCATACGCGCCGACATGCTTCGCGTCGATCTCGACCACGTGGGTCGCGACGCTCGCGCCGGCGGCCGCCGCGTACCGCCGGCCGAGATCGCCGTCGCCGGTCGCGTTGTCGGGCACGAACACGTGCTTCGGCGCGAGCGCCGCGGCGCATGCCTGCAAGGCTTGCAATTCGCTTTCGGGCGCGAAGGCACGACGGTCGAAGTCGGCCAGCTCGATCAGCTTGTCGACGCCGAGTTCGGCGGCGTCATCCTTCAGTTCGCCGAATGCCAGCAGCGCGACTTCCGTCTGCGCGTCGGCGAGCACCGCGGCAGCGGCGATCGCCTGCCGCGCATGGTCGTCGAGCGCGCCGCGCTCGGCGTGCGCCACCACCAGCATCACGTGCTTCGGGTCCTGCACCGCGCGGCGCGGCTTCGCGGCCGCGGCGCCGTGGCCGTGCGCGGACCACTGCGCGGCGCTCGCGTCGGCGCTGCCTTCCTCGCCGAGCGTGATGCGCTTCAGGCCCGCGGCCGTGATGATGAACGGCCGGCGCGGATCGATTCGTTTGATCGTGTTCATCGATTCACTCCAGCGAGGCGGCAACGAGTTCGGCCACGTCGAGCACGTCGGGGCGCGGGCCCACGACGCCTTCGAGCATCGCCGTGCAGTTCGGGCAACCGACCGCGACCACGTCCGCGCCGATCGCGCGCGCGTCGGCGATGCGGATGTCGGGAATACGCTGCTTGCCCGGGATGTCGGTCAGCGGCGCACCGCCGCCACCGCCGCAGCAGCGGCCGCGCATGCCGTTGCGCTCCATCTCGACGACCTGGATGCCGATCGTCTTCAGCAGCTTGCGCGGCGATTCCGTCTCGCCGTTGTAGCGGCCGAGGTAGCACGGGTCGTGATACGTGGTGCGCTTCTCGCGCAGCGACTCGACCGCCTTCGGCGCGATCTTGCCGCTGTCGGCCAGCTCCGCGAGGTAGGTCGTGTGATGCTTGACCGTCACGCGCAGCCCGAGCGCGCGGTATTCGTTGCGCAGGCTGTGCATCACGTGCGGGTCGGCCGTCACGATCTGCTTGTACGACAGCGAGCCGAGCGTGCCGATCAGGCGCTTCGCCATCTGCTGGAACGTCGCTTCGTCGCCGAGGCGGCGTGCGACGTCGCCGGTGTCGGTCTCGGTCCCGCCGAGCACCGCGTAGTCGACGCCCGCCTTGTTCAGCACCTTGACGAACGCGCGCAGCGTGCGCTGGTAACGCATGTCGAATGCGCCTTCACCCGCGACGAACAGCACGTCGACCGGCTTGCCCGGTTGCGCGACCGGCGCGTTCAGGTCGACCGACCAGTCGTAGCGCGCAGCCGTGTCGTAGCCACCCATCGTGCCCGTCTCGCGCAGGTTCGCGAGCACTTCCTGGCCCTTGCCCGGCACCGTGCCGTGCACCAGCGTGCGGTTGCGGCGCATGTCGACGATCGCGTCGACGTGCTCGATCAGCATCGGGCACTCCTGCACGCATGCGCGGCAGGTGGTGCACGACCACAGCGTTTGCTCCTCGATCAGGCCCGACACGATCGGGCCGTTCGGCTCGCCGCGATGCTGGCCGACCGCGAGGCCCGGCGTCGGGCTGCCGGCGTACGCGGCATCGGTGCCGCCCGCCATCCCGACGACGAGATCCTGGATCAGTTTCTTCGGGTTCAGCGGCTGGCCCGATGCGAACGCGGGGCACGCGGCTTCGCACTTGCCGCACTGCACGCACGCGTCGAAGCTCAGCAGCTGGTTCCAGCGGAATTCGACCGGCTTCGCGACGCCATACTCCTCGTGCTCGATGTCCGGCAGCTTCAGCGCGGTCGGCGGCGTGGCCGTGCCGTTGCCCGTGAACGATTCACGGGTGGCCGCGAAACGCTCCTGGCGCGGGTGGAACGCAAGGTGCAGCAGACCGGCGATCGCGTGCTTCATCGGGCCGCCCTTCGCGGCGCCGACGGTCATCGTGAAGGCGCCGGCGCCGATCAGCAGCGCGCAGAGCACCGCGAACGCACCCGACATCGCGCCGGTCGGCACGACCATGAACAGCACGAGGCCGAGCGCGAACGAGCCGAGCAGCCAGGGCAGCGCGTTCCACGGGCCGCGCGACAGGCGCGCCGGCACGTCCTTCGCCGCGCGGCGGCGCCAGACGAACACCACGCCGACGAGCATCGCGAGCGCCGCGAGGAAGATCAGCTTGTCGAGCCACGGCGAGTAGATCGCGAGGCCGTAGTTGACGAACACCAGCGCGAGCGCGGCGATCGCGCCGCCGGCGGTCGCGACGTGGGTCTTCGCGATGTACGGATCGCGGGCGACCACATGGTGCAGGTCGACGAAGTAGCGCTTCGGGATCGCGAACAGGTTCGCGATGCCGAACGAGCCGGGCGCCGTCGCGCGCCCGAGACGCCAGTAGGACGAGCGCTTCGCGACCGCGAACGCGAGCCCCGCCACCGACAGCCACAGCAGTGCGGTAATGAGGAAAGCCGGATTCATTTTTTAGAAATCCTTGACGAGACGCAGCGAGTCGTAGATCGCACCGTGGACGTTGTGCATCGAGATGCAGTCGCCGACACGGAACAGCAGGAAGCGGCCGTTGCCCAGTTCTTCCGACAGGCACGGCTGCGGCTCGGCCGCGAACAGCGTGTGCGGATCGATCTGGCCGCGGTTCACCGACTCCGGCTTGAGCTTCCAGTACAGCTCGTCGTTCGGCGACGAACCGTTCTCGATCACGACCTGGTCGACCGCGCGCTCTTCCAGCTCCTCGGTGTATTCGTTGCGCAGCACGGCGATGATCTTGCCGTCTTCCTCATACACGCGATCGAGCATCGTGTTCGGCGTCGGGATCACGCCGAGCGCGTACAGGCGGCGATAGAAGATCGGGAACGTCGTGCCGCCGCAATCGTCGGCCACCTTCACGTCGGGCGTCACCACCTCGACCTTCGAGCCGCGGCTCGCCATGAAGTCGGCCACGCCCGCGCCCGCATGCGTGCTCACGCCGTCGAACAGCAGCACGTTCTGCTTCGGCTCGACCTTGCCGGTCAGGATGTCCCACGAGCTGACGGCGAGACCTTCGGCCACGCCCCACGCCGGCACCTGCCACGTGAAGCTCGAACCGCCGGTCGCGAGCACGACGATGTCCGGCTTCTCGGCCATGATCATCTTCTCGTCGGCGGCGACGCCGAGGCGCCGGTCGACGCCGAGACGCTTGGTTTCCATGTCGAACCAGCGGATGATCCCCGACATCTGTTCGCGCTGCGGCGCCTTCGCGGCGATCATCACCTGGCCGCCGACTTCGGCGTTCTTCTCGAACAGCACCACGTCGTGGCCGCGCAGCTTCGCGACGCGTGCGGCCTCGAGCCCCGCGGGGCCCGCGCCGACCACCACCACCTTGCGCTTCGGGCCGCGCGACTTCTCGATGATGTGCGGCATCGTCGCTTCGCGCGACGTCGCGGCGTTCTGGATGCACAGCACGTCGAGGCCGTTGTACTGGCGGTCGATGCAGTAGTTCGCGCCGACGCACTGCTTGATTTCGTCTTCGCGGCCGTCGCGGATCTTGATCACCATGTGCGGATCGGCGATCTGCGCGCGCGTCATGCCGACCAGGTCGATCATGCCGTTCGCGAGCAGGCGCTCGGCCTGGCCCGCGTCGCGGATGCTCTGTGCGTGCATCACGGGAATCTTCACCACCGACTTGATGCCGGCCGCGAGGTGCACGAACGGCTCCGGCGGCAGCGCCATCGGCGGCATGCAGTTCGCGATCGTGTTGTGCGTGTCGCCGCCCGAGCCGACCACGCTCAGGTAGTCGATCAGGCCCGTCTCCGACATCGCCTGCGCGATTTCCTTCAGCGCTTCGTGATCGAGACCGTCCTCGTGGAATTCGTCGCCGCACATGCGCAGGCCGACGCAGAAGTCCTTGCCGACCGCTTCGCGCACGGCCGTCAGCACTTCGATGCCGAAGCGCAGACGGTTCTCGAGGCTGCCGCCCCATTCGTCGGTGCGGTGGTTCGAACGCTTGCTCCAGAACTGGTCGATCAGGTGCTGGTGCGCGGCGGAGATTTCGATGCCGTCCATGCCGGCTGCCTTCACGCGTTTCGCGGCGGCCGCGAAGTCGCCGATGATGCGGCGGATTTCCTCGATCTCGATGATCTTCGCGTTACCGCGGTGCACCGGCTCGCGCACGCCCGACGGCGACATCAGGTGCGGCCAGTGCTCGCCGTGGAACGACGAGCGGCGGCCCATGTGCGTCGCCTGGATCATGATCTTCGCGCCGTGCTTGTGCATCGTGTCGGCGAGACGCGTGAGCGGGTCGATGATCTTGTCGTTCGACAGGTTCACCGACTTCCACCAGCCCTGCGGGCTGTCGATCGACACGGGGCTCGAGCCGCCGCAGATCGCGAGGCCGACGCCACCCTTCGCCTTCTCTTCGTAATAGCGGATGTAGCGGTCGCCCGGCAGGCCGCCCGGCTCGGCATACACCTCCGCGTGCGCGGTGCTGACGATCCGGTTGCGCAGCGTCAGCTGGTTCAGCTGCATGGGTTTGAACAGGTGGGGATAACGCATCGCAGGCGACCTCTGGCGTTCGAATGTCTCGTGTTGCGGGTGTTGTTTGTTGCTGTGTCGTCGGGTCGGCGCGTCAGTGCGCGATCGGCGACACTTCGAAGACACAGTGATCGTGGTGCTCGGCCGCACACTGCACTTCCTTCGACTGCGCGCGCGGCGCGCCCTTGCCTTCCGGCGTCGTGTCGTTGACCCAGTCCATCGCGCCGGCGAACCAGCCCGCGAACATGTAGCAGAGCTTGCCTTCCTTGCCCGGCTGCTGGAGCACGAACGACGAGTGGCGCAGCTCGATCTTCGCGCGTGCGCTGGCCGGATCGGCCTCGATGATCGAGAACAGGCCCCAGCCGCGTTGCGACAGGCGCTTCAGGTAGTGCTCGAACACCGCCATGCCGGTGAGGCCGTGCAGCTTCGCTTCCTTGTCGCACCAGTGGTACGCGGACTTGTAGCCGGCCTTGTAGAGGATCTCGGCATACGCCTCGACGCCGAGCGCTTCCTCGACGGCGACGTGATTGTTCGTGAAGAAGTGACGCGGCACGTACAGCATCGGCAGCGCGTCGGTGGTCCAGACGCCGGTATCGGGATCGACGTTGATCGGCAGTTGCGGTTGCATCGTGGTGACTCCGTGAGGAAAATTGGCCGCGCGGCTCAGGCGCAGGCACGACATCGTCCGCGTGCCCGCGCGACAGGCGCCGGCACGTCCCGATTGTTCTAGTGTTGAATCGCGGGTGGCGGTTCGGCTCGGCGGGTGCTTACGCGCCCCACACGTCCTTGAACACGCGCACCCAGTTCTCGCCCATGATCTTGCGGATGCGCGACTCCTTCCAGCCGTGGCGTTCCATCGCCGCGGTCAGGTTCGGGAATTCGCCGATCGTGCGGATGCCATCCGGGTTGATCACCTTGCCGAAGTTCGTCAGCTGGCGATAGCGGCCCTTGTCATGCGTCAGCATGTCGAAGAATTCCTTCGCGAAATCCTGCGTGAAGTCCGTGCCGATGCCGACCGCGTCTTCGCCGATCAGGTTCACGACGTAGTCGATCGCCTCGATGTAGTCGTCGATGTTCGCCTCGATGCCGCGCTTCAGGAACGGCGCGAACATCGTCACGCCGACGAAGCCGCCGGCGTCGGCGATTTCCTTCAGCTGCGCGTCGCTCTTGTTGCGCGGATGTTCCTTCAGGCCCGACGGCAGGCAGTGCGAGTAGCACACCGGCTTCTTCGAGAACGCGATCGCTTCCGACGACGTGTTGCCGCCCACATGCGACAGGTCGACCATGATGCCGACGCGGTTCATCTCGGTGATCACTTCGCGGCCGAAGTCCGACAGGCCGCCGTCGCGCTCGTAGCAGCCGGTGCCGACCAGGTTCTGCGTGTTGTAGCAGAGCTGCACGACGCGCACGCCCATGTCGGCGAACGCCTCGATGTAGCCGAGGTTGTCCTCGAACGCGTGCGCGTTCTGGAAGCCGAGGATGATCCCAGTCTTGCCTTCCTTCTTCGCGCGGAAGATGTCGTCGGTCGTGCGCACCAGCGTCAGCAGTTCGCCGTTCTCGCGGATCTTCTGCTTCATCACGCCGATGTTGTCGACGGTCTTGGTGAAGTTCTCCCACACCGATACCGTGCAGTTCGCGGCCGTGATGCCGCCCTTGCGCATGTCCTCGAACACCGGCTTCTCGAACTTCGAGATGTTCAGTCCGTCGATGATGATGCTGTCCTGATGCAGCGTGCTCATATCTGCCTCTCGCTCCAGTCTCTGCTGTATGTGGGGTCGTCGATCAGTAAATCGGGAAGCGCTCGCAAAGCGCGAAAATCTCGCGGCGCACGCGCTGTTCGGTCGCGTGGTCGCCTTCGGGGTTCGCGCGCAGCGCGTCGAACACCTCGAGAATCAGGCGGCCGACTTCGCGGAACTCCGCGACGCCGAAGCCGCGCGTCGTGCCGGCCGGCGTGCCGAGACGGATGCCCGACGTGACGGTCGGCTTCTCGGTGTCGAACGGAATGCCGTTCTTGTTGCAGGTGATGCCCGCGCGTTCGAGCGCCTGCTCGACCGGCGCGCCCTTCAGGCCCTTCGGGCGCAGGTCGACCAGCAGCAGGTGGTTGTCGGTGCCGCCGGTGACGAGGTCGACGCCGCCCGCCTTCAGCACTTCGCCGAGGGCCTGCGCGTTCGCGAGCACGTTGTCGATGTAGGTCTTGAAGTCCGCATGCAGCACTTCGCCGAACGCGACGGCCTTGCCGGCGATCACGTGCATCAGCGGGCCGCCCTGCAGGCCGGGGAACACGGCCGAGTTGATCTTCTTCGCGATCTCTTCGTCGTTGGTCAGCACGAAGCCGCCGCGCGGGCCGCGCAGCGTCTTGTGCGTGGTCGACGTGACGACGTGCGCGTGCTCGACCGGATTCGCATGGCGGCCGGCGGCGATCACGCCCGCGATGTGCGCCATGTCGACCATCAGCTTCGCGCCGACGCTGTCGGCGATCGCACGGAAGCGGGCGAAGTCCAGCGCGCGCGGGTACGCCGAGAAGCCGGCGATGATCAGGCTAGGCTTGTGCTCGTGCGCGAGTGCCTCGACCTGGTCGTAGTCGATCCGCATCGTGTCGCGGTTCACGCCGTACTGCACGGCGTTGAACCACTTGCCCGACAGCGCCGGCTTCGCGCCGTGCGTCAGGTGGCCGCCGGCGTCCAGCGACATGCCGAGCACCGTGTCGCCCGGCTTCGCGAGCGCGAGCATCACCGAGCCGTTCGCCTGCGCGCCCGAGTGCGGCTGCACGTTCGCATAGCCGGCGTTGAAGATCTGCTTCACGCGCTCGATCGCCAGCGCCTCCACCTCGTCCGCGAACTCGCAGCCGCCGTAGTAACGCTTGCCCGGATAGCCTTCCGCATACTTGTTGGTGAGCACCGAACCCTGGGCCTCCAGCACCGCGCGCGACACGATGTTTTCCGACGCGATCAGCTCGACCTGCGACTGCTGGCGCTCGAGTTCCTTCAGGATGGCGCTGCGCACCGGCGCGTCGCGCTCGGCGAGGGGCTGCGAGAAGAAAGGCTGGGTGTTCGACATAGTGCGTCCGTGACGAAGAATAAAGGGCGTGAAACCGAAGCTCGAGGCCCGCCATACCTGGGTTTCCAGCGCATCCAGTGCAAGGCTGCCGACGGCTCTATTCTTGTCGTTCGGATTTTCGACGGATTGATGAATTTAGACGCGTTCTTTACCTTTTCCGCCATGCGCGTCCGTTTTGTACAAGTGACCGGTCGTTCTTTTTGGGATGACCAGGCAAGCCGGCATGTGCGGTGAATTCGCGATTCACCGATGGACAGGCACTTCGCCGGTGCCTGTGCTGTGCTTCCCGGGTGCAGCGCAGCCCGCTTACGGTGCAGTGCAGCATCCGCCCCGCGCCCATACAACGTATGGAGCTAGGGTTTAGCCGTATGGCACGGTTGTTGCGCTCGCTCCCACAATACGGCAGCCCGATCCGTGCCTCGGGCTAAAAGCTATTAGAGATTCAAGGAACGCTCCCCATGTCGCCCGACCGCACAGCGTCGCTGTCCCACTTCGCGTTCATGCCTTTACCGAACTTCACGATGATCGCGTTCACCAATGCGATCGAGGTGCTTCGGATGGCGAACTACCTGAGCGGCCAGCCGCTCTACCGCTGGTCGATCATCAGCCCGGACGGCGGCCCGGTCACGGCGAGCAATGGCCTCACGGTCGACACGGGCCCGGCCGAGTGCGTCGGGCAGCCGGATATCGTATTCGTGTGCGGCGGCGTCGACGTGCAGCGCGCGACCACGCCCGCCCATCTGTCGACGCTGCGCCGCTTCGCGCGCTCGGGCATTCCGCTCGGCAGCCTGTGCACGGGCACCTATGCGCTCGCGAAGTCGGGGCTGCTCGCGGGCTACGCGTGCGCGATCCACTGGGAAAACATGTCGGCGCTGAAGGAAGAGTTTCCGGACACGCGCTTCCTGAAGGAACTGTTCGTGGTCGACCGCGATCGCATCACGTGCACGGGCGGCGTCGCGCCGCTCGACATGATGCTGAACCTGATCGCCGCGCGGATAGGCACGCCGCGCGTCACGCAGATCGCCGAGCAGTTCATCGTCGAACACGTGCGCGACACGAGCGCGCAACAGCGGATGCCGCTCGTCGCGCGGCTCGGCTCGGCGAACAAGTCGCTGTTCGAAGTGATTTCGCTGATGGAGAACAACATCGAGGAACCGCTGTCGCGCGAGGAGCTCGCGCGGCTCGCGAACATGTCGCAGCGGCAGTTGCAGCGCCTGTTCCGCGAACACCTCGGGATGACGCCCACGCACTATTACCTGACGCTGCGGCTGCGCCGCGCGCGCGAGCTGCTGCTGCAGACCGACATGTCGATCATGCACATCACGATGGCGTGCGGCTTCCAGTCGGCGTGCCACTTCAGCAAGAGCTATCGCGACGCGTTCGGCGTCGCGCCGACGCGCGAACGCCGCAAGCAGGTCGCGCCGCTCGCGCCGGGCGCGGCGACATCCGCGCCGGCGTTTCCGGCGCATGTGATTCATGCGTGACGCACGAGTTGCGCGATAAAAAAAAGCGGCCTCGAAGGCCGCTTTTTGCTGGTGCTTACGATCCCCACACCTGCATTTCGTCGAGCGAGTACCCCCACTGCGTCGCCCGCTTCGTACCGAGCATCCGCACGTAACGCCCCTGCGCATTCAGGTTCGGCAACGTGACGTGACCGTACGACACGCCGTTGTTCGTCGAGTAGACCGTCGTCCAGTTCGCGTTGTCGTTCGACGTCTGGATCTGGTACACGAGCGCGCCCGCGTCCCAGTAGAGATCGACGCTGCTGATCTTCTTCACCGCGCCGAGATCGACGGAGATCCATTGCGGATCGACGCCCGCGCCTTCCGGCGAATCCCAGCGCGTGCTGGTCGTGTTGCCGTCGAACGCCTTGTCCGCCGTCAGCGATGTGTTGTAGCTCGCCGACGCGGCAGCCGGCCGCCCTTGCGACAGCAGCGTCGGCTGCGCGGCGGCCGGGCCGCCGTAGTAGCTCGAGCCGAGCTTCGCCTTGGTCGTGTCCGCGTTCACGCCGAACTGCGACAGGCTCCAGCGCTGGCCGGTCGTCACGTCGCCGACGTAGAGCTGGTAGCCGCCCGCCGTCGTCGACGAGAAGAACACGTAGTTCGTGCCGGTCACCGGCGCCGGGTCCGAGTTGTTGCTCACGCAGTCGTTGATCGGCAGCGCGTTCGGCGTCGATGCCGGGTCCGCGGTCTTCGTGTAGATCTGGTCCGCGCCGCCGCTATCCTTCCAGCGTGCATAGAACACCATGCCGTCGCCGCGTACGATCGGATAGTAGGTCTGCAGACCGGCCGGATGATCGAACGTGGCGGTCGCGCCGGTCGCGATCGTGCGCTTCATCAGCCCCATGTTCGAGCCGGTGCCCGTCGCGTAGTAGACGGCGCTCGCGTCCGGCGCGAGGAACGGCATCGAGTATTCGGCGCCGGCCGGTGCGTTCGTCAGGCTCACGACCGACGTGAACACCGGGCCCGCGCTCGTGTACGACAGCGTGCCCTGCTTCACGTCGCCGTTCTGCTTGAACACGAGCGTCTTGCCGTCGGCGCTGAATTTCGGATCTTCGTTGCGCGTCGCGCCGGTGCTGTTCGTCAGGTTGACGGGCGGCGTGCCGGCGCCGAGCTGCAGCATGAACACGTTCCATGCGCCGTTGCTGATGCCCATGAACGCGAGCCACTTGCCGTCGGGGCTGAACACGCCGTTCATCGGATCGGTGATGCCCCAGCTGCTCTTGCTCAGCTGCGTGAGCGTATGGGCCGAAAAATCGTACAGGAACAGCTGGCTCGTGCCGTCGCCGTAGTTGACGTAGCTGTGATAGACGAGCTTGCCGGTCAGCGCCGCGGGAAACGACGCGTTGGATTGAGTCGGAGGATTGCTGATGCAGGCCGCTTCGGCGGCACCGCTGGACAGGTTGAGAGCGATGCCGGCCACGAGGCCCGCAGCGAGGAACTTCGATTTCACGCTGATTGCTTCCGGGAAAGGTAGGGACGGAGCGGCCCGGGTCCCGCACACGGTGCACGGGGATCACGGGTCCGCCATCGGAGGGCGCGAACTCGGTATCGATCACGCATCGGGAATGAAACTTGCGCAGGATGCCTGCTCGCTCGTCTGAAGAAAAGGCTCAAAGTGAGTCGAAAACAACCGGATCAGCGACAGGCGCATCAGCGTTTGAGGGCGGGATTGAACGCGGCGGAGGCCGTGCTACTCTTTTTTCACGACGGCCGCGATCGGCCGGAGGGCAGGCATGAAGCGTTATGCGGCGCTGGCTCAGACGATTGGCGACGCGATCCGGCGTGGCGACCTCGGGCCCGGCGCGCGTATCCCGACCGTGCGCGCAGCGTGCCGCGCTTACCGTGTAAGTCCATCCACCGTGTTTCGCGCGTACTACAAGCTCGAAAGCGAGGGCCTGATCACCGCGCGTGCGCGCTCCGGATATTTCGTTGCGAACCTGGATGACAAGCGCGTGCGCGCGGGTCACGACACCCCGCGCAAACCGGCTGCGCCGCAGGCAGGCGACAACGATGTGCTGTTCCGCTTGCTCGACTCGCTCAAATTCGACGACATCGTGCCGCTGGGTTCCGCATTCGCGAGCTATTCGCTGTTTCCGATGAGCAGCCTGTGGCGGTATGCGGCGGCGGCGGCCCGCAACATGGACCGCGCGAAACTGCTGGCCGGACTGCCGCCCGGCCATGAAGCGCTGCGCCGCCAGATCGCACTGCGCTACCTGAACGCGGGCGCGTCATTGCCGATGGAAGAGATCGTCATCACGACCGGCGCGGCCGAAGCGCTGACGCTGAGCCTGCAGGCGCTCACGCGCCCCGGCGACATCGTCGCGATCGAACGTCCGGCCTACCACGCGGTACTGCAGGCCGTGCGGCGGCTGCATCTGAAGGCCATCGAAATTCCGGTGGATCCGCGCACCGGCCTCGATCTCGATGCGCTCGCCGACGCGCTCGACACGCATCCGGTGCGCGCCTGCTGGTTCATGACCTCGTTCCACAACCCGACCGGCGCGACGCTGCCCGACGAGCGCAAGCGCGCGCTGATCGAGCTGCTCGCGTCGCACCGCGTGCCGCTGATCGAGGACGACGTGTTCGGCGAACTGCACTTCGGCCCGACGCCCACGCGGCCCGCGAAGCTGTACGACGAAAGCGGGCTGGTGCTGCATTGCGGTTCGTTCTCGAAGTGCCTCGCCCCCGGTTTCCGGGTCGGCTGGGTCGCGGCCGGACGCTACGTGAAGCAGATCAGGCAGGTGAAGAACGCGAGCGCGCCGGCGGCCGACGTGCCCGCGCAGATGGCTGTATCCCGCTACCTGCTCAACGGCGCGTACGACCGCTTCCTGCGCAGGCTCCGCCGCAACCTGGCGGCGCACCAGGCACAGATGCTGGCGGCCGTCCGCGCGTACTTCCCGCCCGACACGGCGGTGCATGCTCCGCGCGGCGGGTATTTCCTGTGGATCGAATTGCCGCCGCACGTGGATGCGATGCGGTTGTTCGGCGACGCGATGAAAAACGGCGTCAGCCTCGCGCCCGGGCCGATTTTTTCCATGACGGGCGCCTTTCACCGCTACGTCCGGCTGAACTACGGCCGGCCGTGGACCCCTGCCGTCGAGGACGCGATGCAAACCCTCGGGACGCTCGCAGGGCGGCAACGACAGACGAGGTAGCAACGACCATGCAAGTCCTGCCCATCCGGAAAGTCCGCACGCGCGACACGTTGCGCGGCGCACTGAACCTGCACGCCATGCCGCGCGATGCCGTCAGCCAGCGCTGCCGGCAATGCGGCTTCATGGCATTCCGCGCCACCGAGCAATGCCCCGTCTGCGGACTCGGGGACTGGCCGTTCGCGCCGCTGCACGAATCGAGCGAATCGAGCGAATCGAGCGACCAGGGCAACCGGAGCGACGAGGCGCAGGCCGCTCCTCCGCACGACGCGCTCCCCGTCCCGACATGGTCGTCGCGAATCGGCGCCGCGGTGCGCAGCGCGGCGATCCGGCGGCCGAGCGCGTCGAGCGCGCCGCTGCTGAGCATCCTGACCCTCGTGCTGATGGTCGGCGGCTATGTGACGTTCGACCGGACGTGCAAGGCCGACCCGGTCTGCCGCGGCCAGGGCGCGCCGGCGCCAGCGGCAAACGACGCCAGTCTGCATGCGGCCGACGCGCGGACGTTGCCGGTCGTGCCCGCGCCCGTCTATGCATTTCATCCGGCCGACCACCCGGCGCTCGACACCGACCGGCTTGCCGCCGCCGACCGGCTGGACGCAACCGATCGAGCAGGCTATGCCGGCACGAGCCGACACATGACCGGACGCACGGCAACCACGGTCGCACGGCACGCACCGGCGGTGCGCGCGCGCAGCGGTACTCGCGTCGTCAACTGGAAAGGCGGCGCTACCGCGACGCGACACGCGCACGCGATCCGCCGCGTGAGCCTGCATACGCGCCACGGTCGGCGCGCGACGGCAAGCGCGACCCAAGTGGCCATGGTCTATCGCGCGCACTGAGCGCCGGGCGCGCCGGAATTCGGCGCGATCGCGGCCGCGATGCTGTCGTACGGAATCGCCGCATACGACTCGACGCGCAAGCCGGCGAGCGTCCGGCCGTTCGTGTCGGCGTTCGGCAGCCGGTTGGCCGCAGCGATCGGTCTCGTGCCGCACGCCGTATCGCAGCAATCGCGGGCCGCAGCGATCAGGGTTCGCCTGCGCCGGCAGCGCCCGCCCACAGCAAAAACGGGCGGCACCGTTTCCGGTACCGCCCGTTTCACGTTCCGCCCGTTCGTGCGTCAGGCCGCCAGCAAGCCGTGCGGATCGATCACGAATTTGCGCGGCGCGCCGCCGTCGAACTTCTTGTAGCCTTCGGGCGCCTGATCGAGCGAGATCACCTCGACGTTGACGATCTTCGCGATCGGCAGACGGTCGAACAGGATGGCCTGCATCAGGTTGCGGTTGTACTTCAGCACCGGCGTCTGGCCCGTGAAGAACGAATGCGACTTCGCCCAGCCGAGGCCGAAGCGGATGCTCAGGCTGCCGTGCTGCGCGGCCTTGTCCTTCGCGCCCGGATCGTCCGTCACGTACAGGCCCGGAATGCCGATCGCGCCGGCCGGACGCGTGATTTCCATCAGCGAGTTCAGTACCGTCGCGGGCGCTTCCTCCGAGTGGCCCGACGAACCGTGGCCGTGCGCCTCGAAGCCGACGCAGTCGACCGCGCAGTCGATCTCAGGCACGCCGAGGATCTGCTCGATCTGCTCGCCGAGCGACGCGTCCTTCGACAGGTCGACCGTCTCGAAGCCCATCGCCCGCGCGTGCGCGAGGCGTTCCGCGTTCATGTCGCCGACGATCGTGACCGCCGCGCCGAGCAGGCGCGCCGATGCGGCCGCCGCCATCCCGACCGGGCCCGCGCCCGCGATGTAGACCGTCGAGCCCGGCTTCACGCCCGCGCTCACCGCACCGTGATAACCGGTCGGCAGAATGTCGGACAGGCAGGTCAGGTCGCGGATCTTCGCCATTGCCTGGTCGCGGTCCGGGAATTTCAGCAGGTTGAAGTCGGCGTACGGCACGAGCACGTACTCGGCCTGGCCGCCGATCCAGCCGCCCATGTCGACGTAGCCGTATGCGCCGCCGGCTCGCGACGGGTTCACGTTCAGGCACACGCCCGTATGCGTGTCCTTGCACATCGCGCAGCGGCCGCACGCGACGTTGAAGGGCACCGACACGAGATCGCCGATCTTCAGCGTCTCGACGTCGCGGCCCACCTCGACCACTTCGCCCGTGATCTCGTGACCGAGCACGAGGCCGATCGGCGCGGTCGTGCGGCCGCGCACCATGTGCTGGTCGGAACCGCAGATGTTCGTGCTGACCACTTTCAGGATCACGCCGTGGCCGATCGCGCGGCCGGTCGGATCGACCATCTTCGGATAATCGATCTTCTGAACTTCGACCTTGCCCGGCCCAAGATAGACGACACCTCGATTGCTGCTCATCGTATTGTCTCCATGTCTCGTTGGATGGCGCTGCTGTGCGCCGGCAGATGCGGTGCTACGCAACGTGCTGTTCGAGAGTAGTCCCGGAGGTGGGGGCGTCGATGTCTCAAACGCGACACGCGTTTGATCGGTGCCGACATCGGTGGCGGAAATGCGAAAGTCGGGCCGGAAAAGGGGTGCGGGGTTGGGGGGCTGCAGGAGATGCAGGCCGCGAGGCCGCCGGAGCCGCCGATCGGCGCGAACGACCCGCCAATCCGTGCGTTGGGCGGGTGCGTTGATTGGTACCTTGATCGGGGCCTTGATCGGGGCCTTGATCCGGGGGCGCCGATCGGGTGCCCTATTCGGGCGCGTTGGTCGGATGCACCGGTCACCCGCCCCCGCCATCCGTCACCCGGATTGGTTCGTGCGTTTTCTGCGTGCGTCGGCGTCGGAAACTCACCCGCCCTGATTCTCGCGGACGATCGCGGCAGCAGCCGCTTCCGCGTCGCTTGCGACACCGTCGTGCACGCGCGTGCTGACGGCCGGCGTCGGCGGTTCGCTGTCGAGCGCATGGCCGTCGCGGTTGCGCGTATCGACCGTCGCGCGCATCGACAGCCCGACCCGCAGCGGATGCGCGGCCAGATCGCGGGGATCGAGCGCGATCACGACCGGCACGCGCTGCACGACCTTGATCCAGTTGCCGGCCGCGTTCTGCGACGGCAGCATCGAGAACGCGCTGCCGGTGCCGGCCGAGAAGCCCTGCACGCGGCCGCGATAGACGACCCGCGACCCGTACAGGTCCGACACCACGTCGACCGGCTGGCCGACGCGCATGTGGCGGATCTGCCCTTCCTTGAAATTCGCCTCGATCCACAGCCGGTTCAACTGCACGATCGACATCAGCGGCACGCCGGGCCCGACTTGCTGGCCCGCCTGCACCGAACGCTGGCCGACCGTGCCGTCGACCGGCGCGACGATCGTCGTGCGCTTCAGGTTCCGGTACGCGAGCTTGAACTGCGCGGCGGCCTGCACGACGGCCGGGCTCTCGTCCACCGGCAGCTTGCTGCCGAGCGCGCGTGCGGCGTCGAGCTGCGCCTGCGCGGCCGCGAGGTTCGCCTGGGCGCCGGCGACGGCCGCGCGGGCGCGCGCCAGCTCCTCCGGCGCGACGATCTCGACCGACGCGCCCGAACGCGCGGCAAGCGCGCGCTGCGCGAGCGACAGGTCGGCCTGGCGCGCGCTCACGGCTGCCACGTACATCGTGTTCGAGATCTTCGCGTTCGCGACCTGCCGCACGGCCTGCGCGAGCTGCGCCTTCGCCTGCGCGAACGCGACGGACGCTTCCGTATCGTCGAGCCGCACGAGCGTCTGCCCGGCGCGCACGGGCTGCGTATCGGCGACCAGCACGTCGGTCACGGTGCCCGGAATCTGTGCGGCGACCTGCACGATGCTGCCGGCGACGTACGCGTCGTCGGTATCCTCGTAATAGCGGTCGCGTAGCAGCCAGAACGCGATCCAGACGAGCGCGGCGAGCATCACGATCGCGAAGAACAGCATGAAGCGCTTGCGACGCGTCGCGCGGCGCGCGTCGAGTGCGGGGTCGTTCAGAGTGGCCGGCTGCGCCGCGGTGTGAAGGTTGTCGTGGTGCATCAGTCGCTTTGCGTAACGATCAGGCGGTCATGCTGGAACAGGGGGAGCGCGGACGCGCGCGTGTCGGCGGCAACGGTGGGGGGCGCGCGGCGCGAGCCGACGCCGACGCTCGTGCTCGTGCTGGTATTTGCGCTGGCGCTCGTACTCGCGCCGGTACTCACACTCACATTCGCGGCATCGACAGCCGGACTACGCGGCGCGACCGACACCGCCGGCGGATCGATCCGCGCGGCACGCGGCGCGGCGCCGCTACCTGACACCGCCGCGCGCCGCACTTGCGCGCTGGTGTCCGCCGAGCTACCGCGGGCAGCGGCGTTCACCGTCGCGCCGCGTTTCGTCCGCGCGCCTTGCGCGGTACGCGCCGCGGGCATCGCCGCACCCGCAGTCGTTGCGCTCGCATCGAACCCGCCGCCGAGCGCGCCGACCAGCCCGACGCGCAGCGTCCGCTGCCGCCCGAGCAGCGCGATCAGCTGCGCGCGTTCGTCGATCAGCGTGAGGTCCGCGACATCGACATCCTTCTGCATCAACACGCCGCGCCGATGGCGATCAGCCGCGATCTGCACGATCTTCTGCGCGGCGGCGACGGCATCCTGCTGCTGCACGACGAGCGTCTGCGCGGTCTGCAGCGACGTGACGATTTGCGCGACCTGCCCGAGCGCGTCGTCGACGGTCTTGTTGTACAGCCCGATCGCGACGTCGGCCTGCGCGACGTCCGCGCCGAGCTTCGCCTTCAGCCGGCCGCGATCGAACACCGGCAGCGAGATCGCCGGGCCGACGGAGCCGGCGAGCGAATCGCGCGAGAACAGCGACGCGGGCGTCAGCGCGAACACGCCGCCGAGCGCGACGAGGTTCACGTCCGGATAGAACTGCGCGCGCGTCGAATCGGCATTCGCGAACGCGGCTTCGACGCGCAGCCGCGCGGCGACGATGTCGGGCCGGCGGCCGAGCAGATCGGCCGGCAGCCGCGCGGGCAGCGCGCCGCCGGCGAATGCGCCGACGCGCGGCCGCTGCAACGTGAGCCCGCGCTCCGGCCCGCGGCCGGACAGCACGCCCAGCTGCAATTGCGCGAGCTTGATCTGTTCGTCGTTCAGCGCGATCTGTGCGAGCAGGCGGCTGCGCTTGATCGACGCGTCGCTCGCGTCGTACGCATTGTCGAGGCCGCGCGCGGTGCGCTCGCGCAGCACGGCCGTCACGCGCTGGCTGATCTTCAGCTTCTGCTGCAGCAGGTCGCGCACCGCGTACGCCTCATCGAGCTGGCAATACACGGTGACGATCGCGACCGCGAGCGTGAGCCGCACCTGCTCGGCCTCGACACCGGCCGCGTCGCGCAGCGACATCAGGCTCTTCGTCGCCGCGCGGTTCTTGCCCCACAGGTCGAGCTGGTAGTTCAGCCCGACGAACACCGACGACGGCGACACGACCGGATCGCCGAAGATCTCGACCGGCACGCGATAACCGCCCGCCGTCACGTCGGCGATGTCGCCCGGCTTCGGCATCCGCGCGCGGCTGACCGTCGCGCCGGCCGTGCCGGTCAAGCCCGTCAGCGAATCGAACTGTTGAAGCTGCGACTGCGCGATCCGCAGCCGCGCCTGCGCGACCTGCAGATCCGGATTGTTCTGCGACGCCTCCACGACCAGTTCGTCGAGCTGCGGATCCTGCAGCTGCTTCACCCAGTCGGGCGCGGGCCATGCGCCATCCGCGCCGGGCCCCGCGGTGCGAGCGAGCGCGTCGCCGGCCGGCGCGCGCAGCGACAGCGACGGCAGGAACCCCGACGGCACGCAGCCGCCCAGCGCCAGCAGCGCGGCGGCCGCGACGATCGCCCAGCCGCCCTGCCCGCGCCGCGCCGGCCGAGCGGCTCGCGCCGCTTTCATGATGCATTCCATCGCCGCCCTCACCCCTGCTGGACGCGCCGCGCGCGCGCGGCGAGACGCGGCCGCGTGCGCTCGAGCGGACCGAGCCGCCCGAACAGGCCGTCGGCGATGCCGAACGCGATGCCCGCGAGCTTGGCGCGCTTGTCGCGCTCGACGAGCGCGATCTGCACGACCTGCCACACGGTCAGCAGGTTCGGCACGATCGCCACCGGAAAGCGCAACCCGTACTGCATCCCGAGCTGCACCGCATTGCGTGCGCTGTAGTAGCGCCGTTGCCACGAGTGATTCATCGACGTCATTTCGAAAGGGCCGAACGCGTGCCGCTGCTTCGCGCCGATCCGGTGCGGCAGCACCAGCGACGGCACGACGTAGAGCGGCACGTTGCGCGCAAGCGCGCGGAAGCTGTACTCGGTATCGACGTGATCGATGAACAGCGTCTCGTCGAAGCGGCCGAGCACGTCGAACGCGGCGCGCGACACGACGCAGCCCGACGAGATCAGGAACGCGCAGCGTTGCGGCGGCGCGTCGGGCGCGAGATGCAGCCGGCGCAACGCGATCCCGTCGGTCGCGAGTTCGGGCAGGAAGCTGCGCGCGTTCTCGTCGAAGATGCGCGGGCCGGCCAGGAACGCGCGCCCCGCGAGCCCCGTGCAGGCGTCGCGCATCGTCGCGAAGTAACCGGCCGGCACCGACGAATCCTGATCGAACAGCGCGACCGCGTCGACGTCGTCGCGAAACAGCGCCGCGAGCCCCGCGTTGTAGGCGCCCGCGATTCCGCCGCGATTGCCGTGATGCAGCAGCGCGATGCCGTCGCGCGCGCACACGTCGCGAGCGCGCGCATCGGGCTGCGGCGTGTTGTCGACGACCAGCAGCGCGTCGCACGCGTGCCGCCACGCGCCGAGCGCCGCGAGCTGCGCGTCGCTCGGGTGATACAGGATCACGAGTGCGCCGAGTGTCGTCATGCCGCTCTCCTCAATGTCCGAACGAAGCGGCCGCGCCGCGCTTCGGCCGCGTGAGCCACATCATCGCGGCGAGCACGAGGCACGTCATGCTCGCCATCCAGAACATGTCGCCCGTCGCCATCATGTACGCCTGCTGCATCACGACCTGGTGCAGCGTGGACAGCTCGCGCACGCCGTCCACGCCCATCGCGTTCAGCGTGTGCACGAAGCGCTGCGTGTTCGCCGACGCGTGCGTGACCGATTGCGACACGACGCCGTAGTGATAGGTCGCGCGGTTGTCCCACAGCGTCACGCTCATCGCGGTGCCGAATGCGGCGGACAGCGTGCGCAGGAAGTTCGACAGGCTCGACGCGGCCGCGAGCCGGTCGTCCGGGATGCGCGACAGCGTCGCGGCCGTCAGCGGAATGAAGAAACACGGCAGCCCGATCCCCTGGATCAACCCGGGCGCGGCGATCTGCACGAACGTCATCTTCAGCGTGAAATGCGCATCCCATGCGAGTACGGCCGCAAATATCAGGAATCCGAACGTCGCAAGCACACGCGCGTCGAAGCGATGCGCGTGCAGGCCGACGAGAATCGAGAACACCAGCGCGAGCACGCCGAGCGACGCGGTGGCGAGCCCCGCGTGGAACGCGTTGTAGCCCATCACCGCCTGCATCCACAGCGGGAACACGACGCCCACCACCGAGAAGCTCATCATCCCGAGCGAGATGATCAGCACGCAGAACGAGAACGTGCGGTCGCGAAACAGGCTGAGGTCGACGACCGGATGCGCGTCGCCGGCTTCCCAGATCAGCAGCGACACGATCGCGAGCGCCGCGACCACCGCGAGCGTGACGATCAGCGGCGAATCGAACCAGCCCTTGTCGTGACCGAGATCGAGCATCGCCTGCAGCGAACCGACGCCGATCACGAGCAGCACGATGCCCGGCACGTCGACCGGGCCGGCCGCGCCGCGCTGCGCGTCGGGGCGCAGCATCGCGGTGCAGACGGCGAACGAGAACAGCCCGATCGGCAAATTGATCAGGAAGATCCACGGCCACGAGAAGCTGTCGACGATCCAGCCGCCGACCACCGGCCCGAAGATCGGCGCGAGCAGCACCGTCATCGCCCACAGCGCGAGCGCGACCGTGCGCTTGTCCGGCGGGAACGTGCGCAGCAGGATCGTCTGCGACAGCGGCACCATCGGCCCCGAGCACAGCCCCTGCAGCGCGCGGCACACCACCAGCACGTGCAGGTCGCGTGCGAGTCCGCACAGCAGCGACGTCAGCGTGAACAGCAGCACCGCGCCGACGAACAGCCGCAGCTCGCCGACGCGCCGCGCGAGCCAGCCGGTCAGCGGCACCGCGATCGCGGCCGCGACCGAATACGAGCTGATCACCCACGTACCCTGGCTGTTCGACACGCCGAGACTGCCGGAGATCGCCGGCACCGCGACGTTCGTCACGGTCGAGTCGAGCACTTCGATGAAGGTGGCGAGCGACAGCGCGAACGTCAGCAGCGCGAGCCGCGCGCCGCGCACCGGCGGCGCGGCGGGTGCGGGTTCGCGTGCATCGACGGCGGCGGGCGCGTCCTGAAGCGGCGCTGCGGTGCTCATGCGCCCGCCGTCGCGAGGTAGGCCTGCACCCGCGCGCGTCCGTGGTTCGGCGCGAAGCGCTCGATGAAATCGGCGGCGCGCTCGCAGCCGTCCGGCGCCGCATCGATCAGCGCACGCGTGCGTTCCGCATGCACCGCGAATTCCGGCTCGTCCAGCGCGCGCGCGAGCGCCGCACCGAGACGCGCGCCGTCGACGGGGCCGTCGATGCGCACGCCGGCGCCGCTCGCCGCGACGCGCTGCGCATTGTCGAACTGGTCGTGCGCGAACGGCGTCACGACCTGCGGGATCCCGGCTTCGAACGCGAGCGCTGCGGTGCCGATTCCGCCGTGATGCACGAGCGCGCGGCAACGCGGCAGCAGCGCGCGCATCGGCACGAAGCGGCGCACCAGCAGCCGGTCGCCGGCCGGTGCCGCATCGTGCGGGCTCAGCAGGATGCCGCGCGCGCCGGTGGCATGCAGCGCGTCCGCGACCGCGCGCGCATACGCGGCGTGATCGACCCGTGTCGACCCGGCCGTGAACACGACGGGCGGCTCACCGGCCGCGAGGAACGCGTCGAGCGCGCGATCGTCGTCGGGCGTCGCGATGTCGTTGAACAGCGGAAAACCGCTTTGCAGATGACCGGCCGGCCAGTCGCGCTGCGCCGGTGCGAACCAGTCGGGAAACAGGCACAGCACGCCGTCGGTCGAATGCAGCCAGCGGCCGAGCACGCGCCGCGCGGGCGCGAGCCCGAGATCGCGGCGCACCGCGTTGAGCGCCGGCCCGCACACGCGGTCGAGCACCTGCCGCTCGATCAGCGTCATCAGCGCCGCCTTCACCGACAGCGGCCAGCGCGCGGGAATCGTCAGGCGCGGATGCGTCGGCGGAACGTGCGCGGACAGCAACGTCGACGGCGACACCTGCACCGACACGTACGGCGTGCCGTGCAGCTCCTGCATGAAGCGCGCGGAAAACGCCCACAGCGTGCCGACCAGCACGGTATCGCGATCGGTCAGCGCGCGCAGCGCGTCGTAGTGCGGGCGCAGCACGGGCGCGATCACCTGCCACAGCGTGCGAAACGACGTGCGCGGATCCCACAGCGCCGGGTTCGCCATCGCGGCCTCGTACTCGGCCGCGGTGCCGACCGGCACGAACGTGAAGCCGCAGCGGCGCGCGGCCGCCTCGAACGGCGGATGCGTGCAGAACACGACGTCGTGGCCGCGCGTCGCGAGCGCGCGCGCGACGCCGAGCAGCGGATGCACGTCGCCCGCCGAGCCGATCGCGGTCACGATCACCTTCGCCATCGCGCGCCTCGCGGGAGTCAGTAGAAGCCGGGGATCAGCGCCGCGACCTCGCGGCGATACTGCGTGTACGCCGGCCCGAAATGGCCGGTCAGCCAGCTCTCCTCGACACGCACCTTGTACGCGAGCGACGCGAACACGAGCGCGACGCCGAGCGCGCCGCGCCACTCGCCGCCGATCAGCGCGGCGCCGGCCAGCGCGATCAGGCAGCCGGTGTAGATCGGATGACGCACGAGGCCGTACGGCCCGGTGCGAACGAGTTCGTGGTTTTCCTTCAGCGTGACGGACACGCTCCAGTTCGTGCCGAGATGCAGCCGCGCCCACACGGAGAACAGCAGCCCCGCGACGAGCACCGCGAGCCCGCATTGCGCCTGCAGGCCGAAGCGCTGCCAGTCGGGCACGAGCGCCTGCCACGACGGATCGGGCAGGATGATCAGCGCGCCGCCGACGATCAGCGGAATCGACTGCAGCGTGCGCGAGCGCGACGCCTCCTTGCGCACGGTCGTCTTCACGGCCTGCGACGTCGCGATCCAGTAGGCGAGCCAGATGGCCCACGGAACGACGATGGCGATGGTCTGAACGATATTCACGGCTGGCCTGCCTCGTGTGGATGAGAATTCGGATGTATCCGGTGCGCCCGCTGCGCGACGTGCTGCGTCACGACGACAGCGCCGGCATCGGCGCGGACACGCACGCATGCGCGGCGCCGAGCGCGATGCCCGCGGCAACGGGCGGCGCGTCGCAGAAGTAGTCGAGCAGCGCCGCCCGCGTGGCTTCGCGCTGCGCGCGGCCTTCGATGTCGAGGAAATGGCCGGCGTCGGGAATCGTCGCGAAGCGTGCGCGCGGCACGTGCGCGGCCAGCTGGCGAACGTCGGCCGGCGTCGTGTATTCGTCGCGCTCGCCGTTCAGGAACAGCAGCTCGCAGCCGATGTTCGAGAACTCGCTCAGGTAGCGTTCCGGCTGCAGCGACAGGATCTGGTCGACGTGGAACGCGACCTGGTCCTGCTCGTCGCGCGGCAGCCGCGTCAGATACCGGTAGTTGTACAGCTTCATGATGCGCGGCAGGTAGCGGCCGACCGTATCGTTCAGCAGCTGCGCGGCCTTCAGGTTCTCGCCGGCCGCGATGTGGTCGCGGGCGCGCGTCACGTAGTCGACCATCGCGTCGTTCAGGAACGGCGAGAACGAGCAGATCGCCGCGCGCCGCACGCTCGGGCAGCCGCGCGCGAGCGCGAACAGCGACGCGACGCCGCCCCACGATACCGACACGAGGAACGCGGGCGCGAAACGCTCGACCAGATGCTGGAGGATCGCGGCCTCGTCGTCCTTGGTCAGGATGAAGCAGCCGGGATTGTGCTGGCGCGACTGCCCCGCGTACGGCAGGTCGAAGCAGATCGTGTTCATCCGCTCGCCGAGATACTGGACGGTCTGCCCGAACGAGGCGGTCGTCGCGAGCGCGCCGTTGACGAGCATCGCCGTGTCGAACGACGGATCGAACACGTTCCGTTCGACGTAGACCTTCAGACCATTCGGTAGCGGGACCACGTATTTTTCGGTCGGCATCGTCGTTCTCCGGTGGATGCGGCGTCTCGGCGTCGCGGCATGCTGCAGGTGCGCAATGGCGGGCGCCGGCCCTGTCACGGTCGTTGGCCGCGCCCATTGCCGACGCACCGCGGGAATAACCCGCGGCGCCGATTCATTCCTTGTGGTGCGGCGCCATACTAATACGGGCAATATTACTTACTCAAGTCATTCCAACGATCCCCTCTACTCCACCTGGAAATACGCCAGATTCGAATATTTTTGGCATTTTTTATGGTATGCGGAATCGACCATAAGGTGGCGGCAATCGTTTGCGAGCGAGCCTTCAATCAATGGCACCACCAAATCATTTCCTTTAAATTCAAATAGATAAAATATTTTAATCGATCGATTGAAGCGAGTTTTCAGAAATTTCCGTTAGCGGCGCCTGGCATTCGAATTCCCGGATTTACGAGAATTTCACATAGCTCGACATTCTTTCGATCAGTAATAAATCGAATACGGAAACATTCGCGGCCATTGCACCGTCTTTACCGAAACCGTTTTAAACAAACTTCAAATTATTTAACCACCTTTCAATCGGTTTTTCCGCACCTGCACAATCGCGGCGGCATCATCGGCTTGGTTCCTCCACCCTTCCATCTACCGTCGGACCCCGATTTTTTATTGATTGAACGGTCAATAAAAAACCGCTAAGCTCTCGGCTTCCAGGAACGGCCCGTCCGGGCGAAGGAGTCGCGATGCCGAAAGTCGGAATGCGGGAGATTCGTCGCGCGCAGTTGATCGACGCGACGCTGCGCTCGATCGACGAAGCCGGCCTGCCCGGCACGACGCTCGCCTCGGTCGCGCAGCGCGCGAACATCTCGACGGGGATCGTCAGCCACTACTTCGGCGACAAGGACGGCCTGCTCGAAGCCACGATGCGGCACGTGCTGCGCGATCTGTGGGCGGCCACCACGCGCCGCCGCGTCGCCGCCCGCAAGGACCCGCGCTCCCGGCTGCGCGCGATCGCCGCCGCGAACTTCGACGTCACGCAGGTCAGCACGCCCGTGATGAAGACCTGGCTCGCGTTCTGGTCGCAGAGCATGCACGACGCGATGCTCAAGCGCCTGCAGCACGTGAACACGCGGCGCCTCCATTCGAACCTGTGCGCGGAATTCGCCAAGGCGCTGCCGCGCGCGAAAGCACGGGAAGCCGCCAGCGGCCTCGCCGCGCTGATCGACGGCCTGTGGCTGCGCGGCGCGCTCGCCGGCGGCCCGATCGACACCCGGGCTGCACTGAAGCTCACCCACGATTACATCGACCTGCTGCTCGCGTCCGACTGACGCGTCGCGCACTCGCCCTCAAGGAGATCCTCATGTCCGTATACGGTTTGCAGCGCCTCTACATCGGCGGCGGTTACGTCGACGCCACCAGCGGCAAGACTTTCGACACCTTCGATCCCGCCACCGGCGAACTGCTCGCGCAGGTGCAGCAGGCGAGCGCGGCCGACGTCGACCGCGCGGTCGCATCGGCGCAGGAAGGCCAGCGCGAATGGGCCGCGATGACCGCGATGCAGCGCTCGCGCATCCTCCGGCGCGCGGTCGACCTGCTGCGCGAACGCAACGACGAACTCGCGGCGATCGAGACGCGCGACACCGGCAAGCCGATCGGCGAGACGCTCGCGGTCGACATCGTCACCGGCGCGGACGTGATCGAGTACTACGCGGGCCTCGCGACCGCGATCGAAGGGCTGCAGGTGCCGCTGCGCGCCGAGTCGTTCGTCTATACGCGCCGCGAGCCGCTCGGCGTGTGCGCAGGCATCGGCGCATGGAACTACCCGATCCAGATCGCCTGCTGGAAGACCGCGCCCGCGCTCGCGGCCGGCAACGCGATGGTGTTCAAGCCGAGCGAAGTCACGCCGCTCACCGCGCTGAAGCTCGCGGAAATCTATACGGAAGCCGGCGTGCCGGCCGGCGTGTTCAACGTCGTGCAGGGCGACGGTTCGGTCGGCGCGCTGCTGACCGGCCATCCGGACATCGCGAAGGTGTCGTTTACCGGCGGCGTCGAGACCGGCAAGAAGGTGATGTCGCTGGCCGGCGCATCGTCGCTGAAGGAAGTGACGATGGAGCTCGGCGGCAAGTCGCCGCTGATCGTGTTCGAGGATGCCGACCTCGACCGCGCGGCCGACATCGCGGTCACCGCCAACTTCTTCAGCTCGGGCCAGGTCTGCACCAACGGCACGCGCGTGTTCGTGCACGGCTCGGTGAAGGACGCGTTCACGCAGAAGGTGCTCGAACGCGTGAAGCGCATCCGCGTCGGCAAGCCGACCGATGCCGACACCAACTTCGGCCCGCTCGTGTCGGCCGCGCAGCTCGACAAGGTGCTCGGCTTCATCGAGAGCGGCAAGGCCGAAGGCGCGAAGCTGCTTGCGGGCGGCACGCGCCTGACCGACGGCCACTTCGGCAACGGCCAGTACGTCGCGCCGACCGTGTTCGGCGACTGCCGCGACGACATGAAGATCGTGCGCGAGGAGATTTTCGGGCCGGTGATGAGCATCCTCGAATTCGCATCGGAAGACGAAGTGATCGCCCGCGCGAACGACACGCACTACGGCCTCGCGGCCGGCGTTGTGACCGAGAACCTGTCGCGCGCGCACCGCACGATCCACCGCCTCGAAGCCGGCATCTGCTGGATCAACACGTGGGGCGAATCGCCGGCCGAGATGCCGGTTGGCGGATACAAGCAATCCGGTGTCGGACGCGAGAACGGCATCACGACGCTCGAACACTACACTCGAATCAAGTCGGTACAGGTCGAGCTCGGCCGTTACAACCCGGTGTTTTGAGAACGAGAGGAGATTCCCCGTCATGACGACACGCGAATACGACTACATCATCTGCGGCGCCGGTTCCGCGGGCAACGTGCTCGCGACGCGCCTGACGGAAGATCCGAATGTCACGGTGCTGCTGCTCGAAGCGGGCGGCCCCGACTACCGCTTCGACTTCCGTACGCAGATGCCGGCGGCGCTCGCCTATCCGCTGCAGGGCCGTCGCTACAACTGGGCCTACGAGACCGACCCCGAGCCGCACATGGACAACCGCCGGATGGAATGCGGCCGCGGCAAGGGGCTCGGCGGCTCGTCGCTGATCAACGGGATGTGCTACATCCGCGGCAACGCGCTCGACTACGACAACTGGTCGACGCACAAGGGGCTCGAGAACTGGACGTATCTCGACTGCCTGCCGTACTTCAAGAAGGCCGAGACGCGCGACGTCGGCCCGAACGATTACCACGGCGGCGACGGCCCCGTGTCGGTCACGACCAGCAAGCCGGGCGTGAATCCGCTGTTCGAGGCGATGGTCGATGCGGGCGTGCAGGCCGGTTATCCGCGCACCGACGACCTGAACGGTTATCAGCAGGAAGGGTTCGGCCCGATGGACCGCACCGTCACGCCGAAAGGCCGTCGCGCGAGCACCGCGCGCGGCTACCTCGACCAGGCGCGCGCGCGGCCGAACCTCGAGATCGTCACGCACGCGCTCGCCGACCGCATCCTGTTCGACGGCAAGCGCGCATCGGGCGTCACGTACCTGCGCGGCAGCGAGCGCGCGACCGCGCATGCGCGCCGCGAAGTGCTCGTGTGCAGCGGCGCGATCGCATCGCCGCAACTGCTGCAGCGCTCGGGCGTCGGCCCCGGCGCGTGGCTGAAGGAACTCGACATCCCCGTCGTGCTCGACCTGCCCGGCGTCGGCCAGAACCTGCAGGATCACCTGGAGATGTACATCCAGTACGAGTGCAAGGAGCCGGTGTCGCTGTATCCGGCGCTCAAGTGGTGGAACCAGCCGAAGATCGGCCTCGAATGGATGCTGAACGGCACCGGCCTCGGCGCGACCAACCACTTCGAGGCGGGCGGCTTCATCCGCACGCGCGACGACGACCTGTGGCCGAACATCCAGTATCACTTCCTGCCCGTCGCGATCAACTACAACGGCTCGAACGCGATCGAGATGCACGGTTTCCAGGCGCACGTCGGTTCGATGCGTTCGCCGAGCCGCGGCCGCGTGAAGCTGCGCTCGCGCGACCCGAACGATCATCCGAGCATCCTGTTCAACTACATGGCCGAAGCGCTCGACTGGCGCGAGTTCCGCGATGCGATCCGCGCGACGCGCGAGATCATGCGGCAGCCCGCGCTCGACCGCTATCGCGGCCGCGAGCTGAACCCGGGCGCCGATTGCAAGACCGACAAGGAACTCGACGCATTCGTGCGGGCCCGCGCTGAAACCGCGTTCCATCCGTCGTGCTCGTGCAAGATGGGTTACGACGACATGGCCGTGGTCGACGAGGAAGGCCGCGTGCACGGGCTCGACGGGCTGCGCGTGGTCGACGCGTCGATCATGCCGATCATCACGACCGGCAACCTGAACGCACCGACGATCATGATCGCGGAGAAGATCGCCGACAAGATCCGCGGACGCAAGCCGCTCGCGCGTGTCGACGTGCCTTACTTCGTCGCGAACGGCGCGATGGCGCGCAATGTCGCGAAGGCGGTGCGGCAGCCTGAAACGGCGTAACCGCGCAAGCGCCCTCCCCGGGGCGCAGCAGCAACCTGCACGGCTCGCGGTGTTTTCACCGCGAGCCGTTTTTCGTTTCATCGGGCGCGCTCGCCGCCCGTATTGAACCGCGTGGTCGCAGCCGCCCTCGGCTGCACGCGTTTCGCGCGCACGATCGGATTCGAGCGCGACGTCAGGCTCATCGCGCCGCGCAAGCGATCGAACGCGACATTCTCCGTTGGTCCGAAGCGGCCGACCGCCGGCCACGCGAGCGCTTCATCGAGCCACGTCTGCCACTCGTCGCCGTGAAAGCGGCACGCGAATTCGCGCACGATGCCCGGCGCCGCGATCACGATGCCCGCCAGCAGGTAATACGCCCAGAAGCTGTCCGCGCCGACGAGCCGGTCGAGCCGGCATACGGACACCGCCGCGAGCAGACCGTCCATCGACGCGAGATCGGTGCGCCGTTCGCGAATCGCGCGCGCAACGAGGTTGTGCCGACCGCCGTACGCAGCGAAGGACACCCCGTTGCCGGCGGCAAGCTCCGCGCAGAACATCGCGAGCGCGGCCATCTCGTCGACGCGCGCGGCATCGTCGCGCGGCCCGCAGACGCGCAGCACGATCGCGTCGATGATCGCCCCGGGCTGCGCCGACGGCGCCACGCAAGCCGCCGCGACGGCCGCGCGTCGCTCTCTCAGGTTCTTCGCGGCGGGTGCTTCGCCGTTCGCGGATGGTTCCCGTACTTCGTGCTCGCCGCCATCGTCACCGCCGCGTTCGACACCGCCGGCAATCCGCTCGAGCGCGGCCCAGCCGTCGTCGGGATCGTCGAAAGCCCATGCATCGACGAAGCCGTGCGCCGAATCGAATACCGCGCGCGATCCGCGGCAGCGTCGCTCGGCATGCGCGAGCTGTGCCGTGTCGGGAATGTGCAGGCAGGCACCGAGCGGATCGCTCGCGTCGCACGCGCAACCGCCGCCGTCCGTTGCAATCCACGGCGCGAGTTCGTGCAGGACGGCGATCGCTTCGCGCGACAGGTTCGCGCCGGCTCGCCCGCGGGCTGCGCGCGCCGGCAGGACGGCCGTTGCGCCAGCGTCGGCGTCGGCCGTCGCCACGCAAACCGCTTCGTCCAGGTGTTCGATCAGATACTGCAGCCACGCGGCCGTGCGCAGCCGGTCGAGCGTCGCACCGCGGGCATCGCCATACTTCGCTGGGTCGGTAAGCATGGGGGGTCCGGAATGGTTGTCTTGTGTCGGTCGAAGCAGGCGGCACGGTGCGCCGCACCGGCCCCCTGCACGGCCGCCCGCCTCGGATCGCGAGGCAGGCGGCCCGCCGGCCGTCGCGCCGCTACGCGCGACGACGCGGATGCATCGCGAAACCGGAACGCCCGCCGCGCATCCCTGCACGGCCCTCGTCCATGGCGGGCGTCCGGCCTCGATCAGGTGCCGCTTACTGCACGTGGAACTTCGGCGACGTGGCAACCGTGCCGCTGACCGTGCAGTCCGGCGTCAGCACTGCGTTGTTGAACGTCAGCGACGAGTTCGGATCGCTCCACGTCGTCACGATCTTGCTCGGCCCGCAGGTACCGAGCAGCGTCACGGTCACCTTCGCGTTGTTGATCGTCAGTTGCGTCGTGCTGTCGGCCTGCCCCGTCCACGGCGCCGCGCTGGTCGCGCTGCCGCTGATCAGGCCGCACGTCGCGCCGCCCGCGAACGTCGTCGACGTGATGTTGACGATGCCCGTCGAGCTGATCGTGCCGTTGAACGTCGCGTTGCAGCTCGCGTTGATCGCCCCCTTGGCCAGGACCGTGAGGCCCGTCGCGGAGAACGGTTCCCCGTTCGGGTTCATCGCGTGCCCGTCGACACGCGAAACGGTCACGGCGAAAGCAGGCGCGGCCGAAACCACGGTGAATGCCACTGCAGCAACAAGCGATACGAGTTTGCGAATGCTCATTTGAACTGCCCCCTCTCTCTTCACAATTGGCGGCACGCCGCCAGGAACGCGACACGCCGGCCGGATTCGCCCGGCCGCGCGGTCGCAGGAAGCCGCCGGCGTGCGCGATGCACGCCGGACGGCTCAGAACCTGTAGGAAACACCGACGAACGTGATCAGCGGGTCCGCCTTCAGCCGCGTGCGCGTGGTCGCGAGCGTCGAACCGTCGGCGGCCTTGATCACGAGCGACGAGTAGGTCTTCAGCGGCATGTAGGTCAGCGTCGCCGTGAGCCCCCAGTGCTTGTCGATCGCATAGCTCGCGCCGACGTTGTAGACCGGCGTGAACGACGACGACGCCTTGCCCTCCACCGACGTCGGCCCCGGCTTGCCGGCGCCGGCCGCGAGCACGCTGCCGAGGTTCTCGTTGATGTCCTTCGCGAAGTTGCCGTTCAGTTCGATGTTGCTGAACCAGCTGTAGGCCACGCCGATCCCGACGAACGGACGGAACTTCGCGGTCGGTGCATTGAAGTAGTACTGCAGAATGATCGTCGGGCTCCATTGCCGTGCGTTCTTCACGGCCGGCTGGTTCGCCGGCTTGTCCATGTCGACGTTGCCGAGCGAACCGGCCGGACCGGGCGGCCTGATCACGCCGTGCCCGGTCAGCGTGAACTCGGGCGGCACGCCGAGCACCGACGTCACCGCGATGTGGTCGGTGAAGAAGTGCGTGAGCGTGAGGCCGACCGTATCGGCGTTGTTGACCGTCAGGCTCGTGCCCGGCGACGTGAACGAACCGGGCAGCCGCAGCGGCCCGTTGATCGGCATGCTCGCGAGATTCGTCGTCAGCCCGTTGGTCGAATCCTGCGGCATGATGTGCAACCAGCCCAGCGTCGCGACGTTGTCGCCCGCCTGCTGGGCCGATGCGAGCGTCGACACGCCTGCGACGACACCCGCGACAATCAGCTTCTTCATCAAGTCTCCCCTCGTTTCGTCCGGGCACCGCGCCGTTGCGCGCGGCACCGCCGTGTCTCCATCCATGCGCGGTTACTGCACGAACGCACCGACCGTGAAGTACGGATTGCGCGTATCGGCCATGTCGAGGAACCCGAACACGCCGCCGGTGAACACGAACTTGCCGGTCGCCGGCCCCGACGCCGCGTCCGCGTGCACGGTCGTCACGACGCCCGGCACCTTCTGCGTGTAATCGAGGTTCAGCGCGCGCGTGAGCGCGGCCTGCGATGCGTTGAACGGATCGAGCAGCGTCGCCTGCGCACCGACGAGCGCGGTCGCGCGATAGTTGAACGCGCTGTCGACGCCCGTGTACTCGCCGTTCTGCGAGCCCTGCGCGATCGCCGCCTGCGGGCTCAGGAACGAGATGCCCGACTCGTCGTCGGCGCTCGGCGGGCCCTGCGTCAGGTCCGCGTTCGCGGCGCCCGTGCGGATGAAAACCGGCACGAGCTGGTTGCGCAGCTTGCCGACGATCAGGATCCCCTTGCCGGCCTTCGCCGGATCGAGCGCGGCGAGCGTCGGCGCAATCTGCGGCTGGTAGTTCAGCGACTGGAACGCCGGGGCGTCCGCGCGCAGCGTGAATGGCTGGTTCACGGTCGCGCTCGACGCGAGCGGCTGACCGCCGTTCTTCTTGCCGAAGTTGTCGGTCTCGACATAGCTGCCGTCCGCGTGGATCGTCACCTGTTGGTCGAGCGCCACCGGCTGGAAGTTCTGCGACGGCACCTGGTGGTAGCCGAGCTGGTTGTACGTGCCGGCGATCTTCGACAGATCGGTTTCGAGCGACGAGAAGCTGATGAACGGGTAGTACGGGAACGTCGTCTTCGGAATCCTGCCGACACCGATCACGCCGTCGAACTGGATCGTCGCGCCGGGAATCGCGCCGCCGAGCACACCTTCGCCGAGGAACAGGCGCGCCGGACGGCTCGGGTCGAGGCTCGCGTTCTGCATCCGGAACGTGCACTGGTTCAGCTTCACGGTCGGCAGGCCCGTTTCGTCGGCCAGCGTGCCGTCGACGACGTTGGCCGGCGCGGTGTCGCGCGTCGGTTGCACGGTGCCGGTGGCGGTCGGCACCGGCGATGCGAGGTAGGTCATCCGGTACGTCATCTTCGTCGTGTCGAGCTGCACCTTCACGAGTTCGCCCGAGCCGGAGCCGCCGACGAACACCGTGCCGTAGTCGATGGCCTGCGGGCACAGCCGGACCACCGGTGCGGGCGGCGGGTCGCCATCACCGCCGCAGGCGGCCAGCACGGGCGCGAGCGACACCGCGGCCATCCAATGCTTCACATTCATAGGAATCCTCTCGAATTTCGATTCGCCGGCGGCGACGCGTGCACCGCCGGTGTTCCGGGTTCAGTCCACGGTTACTGGACGAACGCGCCGACCGTGAAGAACGGATTGACCTTGCTGTTGTTGACGACCATCGCGTACACGTTGCCGGCCGTCACGAGCCAGCCCGTGTCACCCTTGCCGAAGATCGCCACGTTGCCGTTCGCCCCCTTCGCGTCGAAGTCCTGCGAGGCCGTGACCTTGATCTTGCCGGGCGTCGCCTGCGTGTAGTCGAGCGCGAACTGCGACGTGACCGACGACGTCTGCGGATCGATGAACGCCGCGGTGGCGCCCTGGAACAGCGTCGACGTATAGTTCGCGGCCATCGTCGACACGGCGGTGCCGTCGTTGCAGCTGCCGGCCTGCGCCAGGAAGAAAGTGCCGTCGAAGGTGCCGGGCAGATCCGGATGCGGGACGTTGTTGTTGAAGCTCGGCCCCGACGTCGCGATCGCGAACGTCGCGGTGCTGGGTGCCACGACGCCGCACGCGGACGCGCTCGTTGCGCCGATGAACCCGCCTTTCAGCGAATTCGCGCCGACGGCCGTGGTCCGCGACAGCATCGAGATCCCCACCTCGGCATCGGCCACCGACGCCAGCAGGTTGCTCGCGTCGATATGCGTGTAGCCCACGCGAATCACGATCGGCACCAGCACGCCGTTCAGCTTGCCGACGATCATGATGCCCTTCGCCTGACTCGGCGCGACGATGACGATTGCCGAGCCCTGCCCCGCGAACGGATAGATGAGGTTTCCGCCCGCCTTCGCCACCGGGTGGCTCACGAACACGTTGTCGGACGAACCGTCCGTATTCTTGCGCAACGCCCACGGCGTCCCGGTGGTCTGGCACGAGTAGTCGCTGCCCGCCGTGATGGTGCACGAGCCGTCGGCATTGAACGTCTGGTTCCAGTTGACGACATCGGGTTGCCAGCCGACGGCGCCCGTGCTGCTCTGCGCGCTGCCCCCGACCGGCGACAGGTGGATGCCGAGTTCGTTGTAGTTGCCGGCGACCTTCGAGAAGTCGGTTTCGGTGTCGGTGAAGCCGATGAACGGATAGAAATCGAAGGTGCGCGACGGCACGGTGCCGAGCACGACGCCCGGGAACGGCTCGAGACCGGCGAACGCGATCGTCGCGCCCGGAATCCCGCCGCCGACCACCCCGTTGCCGACGAACAGCATCGGCGGGTCCGCGCGATTGATCGTCACCGCATACGCGCCGTCGCTCGTCGCGCCGCTGTCGAGCACGAACGCGCAGCGGTTCTGCTCGGCGGTCGGCAGATTGGCCGGATGGTGAAACGCGCCGCTGATCGTCAGGCCCGCACGCGTGTCGTTGACCTGCCCCGCCGACGTCGGCACCGACGACTCGATGAACTGCATCTGATACGTCAGCTTCGTCGTGTCGAACTTCACCTTCACGTATTCGCCGCTGCCGGCGCCGCCCGTGTAGGTCGTCGTGTAGTCGAGCGAATCCGGACACAGCTTCTTCACGACGGGCGGTGTGGTCTCGGCGCCGCTCGGCCCGCATGCGCTGCCCGAGCACTGCGGCACGTTGATCGGGCCCGGATCGTCGCCGCCGCCGCAACCGGCGACGAACGGCAGCGCCAGCACGGCGCACGACAGGATCGCCTTCCGCCATTCAGGAATGCAAAGCATCAACCCCTCCTTTTGAGGTACGACAAGTCTCGTCCGGACGGGCTGCGTGGCCCGCCGGTTGGTATCGCGCCGCCGCGACGGCGCGCGGCGCATGACGATGCGCGCAATGCGCGCCGCGTTGCCGGTCGGGCAAACGTGATCAGGACCGCCGCGGCAGGCAAGCGCTCTCCGGCGGCGCCGTCATGCGGCACGGCACCGTCGGAGCAATCGAAACGGGAAGTGGTGCGTCGCTACAGCGGCAACGCGATGTGATGACGCAGGCACGCGACTCGCGTCGCGCCCGCATCCGGCGAAATGCAGCAAAACGGCCGTCCGGCCGGCCCCTCGGAAAGGCGTCTCATGGTGTGGTCTCCATACGTACGCTTGATTCGTTATCGTGATGCGTCGTTGGTCGAGACTATGATCGGACGATACGCACAAGTAAATGGATGCAGAGTTCCAAACGCGCCGAAGCGCGCGCGCCTAGTGCGAGCAGGGCGTTTGACAATTTTTCAAACGGCCTTCATTTTATTTGCTCAGACAAATACCGGGGCCGTACAACGCGCGTTCGAACGAGGGCGCCCGACCCACGCGAGGCCCGGCGTGCGGGCCTCAGGCGGGCCTCACGCACGAGGGCGCACGCTCACACGTCGATGATCGCAAGTGTGCCGTGGCTGCCCGGCAGCACCGCGTGACGCGTGCCGGCGACCGCGAGATACATCTGTCCGGCCTCGACCACGACCGTCTGCGCGTCGACCTCGAGCATCAGCCTGCCGTCGAGCACCAGCAGCCCCTCGTTGTAATCGTGCACTTCGGCTTCGTACGGCTGCGCGTCCATGCGCAGCACCTTGATCCGGGCCGGGCCGACTTCGCCGACGATCGTGGATTGCCATGCGACGGCCTGGGCCGCCGCGACGGACTTGAAATCGATCAAAGACATGCGCACCGCTCCTGGAACGTGAGAGGAACGCATTATCGCGAGCGCGGCGCACGCCGTCCCGGTACGGCGCGGCGTCGACCGGGCAGCACAGTCGTGCCGGCCGCCAAGCGCTCACGCGAGCGTCATCCGATTGCCCGAAAACCGCGCGCATTGTTCACTCGATTCCAATAAAGCATCGCTTTATTGAATCAAACGCGCGCATTTCACGCAAATCCCGCACCGGCATCCCATGTCCTTGCCGTTGAAATGCATTTCCATCTTCCGATTGCTAATATGGCGGTCCTGCGATCCCGCACCACAACGCCGTTCGACATGACGCCCGTTCGCCATGCCGCCCCCGCCCCCGCTTCGCCGCGGCGGCTCCGGGCACGCGCGGCGCGCAGCGTCGGACCGACCGGCCGTGCCATCCGTGAGCATGCAACCGATCCTTTCCGTCTCCGACCTCTCCAAGACATACGCGTCCGGCTTCCAGGCGCTGAAGCACGTGACCCTCGACATCCGCCCCGGCGAGATCTTCGCGCTGCTGGGCCCGAACGGCGCGGGCAAGACCACGCTGATCGGCTCGATCTGCGGCATCGTCACGCCGACCGAAGGCCGCGTGACGGTCGGCGGTCACGACATCCGCGACCAGTACCGCGCCGCCCGCGAAATGATCGGCCTCGTGCCGCAGGAGCTGACCACCGACGCGTTCGAAACCGTCTGGGCGACGGTATCGTTCAGCCGCGGCCTGTTCGGCAAGGCGCCCGATCCCGCGTACATCGAAAAGACGCTGAAGGCGCTGTCGCTGTGGGACAAGCGCGACAACAAGCTGATGACGCTGTCGGGCGGCATGAAGCGCCGCGTGATGATCGCGAAGGCGCTGTCGCACGAGCCGCGCATCCTGTTCCTCGACGAGCCGACGGCCGGCGTCGACGTCGAGTTGCGCCGCGACATGTGGAAGCTGGTCGACTCGCTGCGCGAAAGCGGCGTGACGATCCTGCTGACCACGCACTACATCGAGGAAGCCGAGGAAATGGCCGACCGGATCGGCATCATCCTCGGCGGCGAGCTCGTGCTCGTCGAAGAGAAGCGCGAGCTGATGCGCAAGCTCGGCAAGAAGCAGCTGACCGTGCAGCTCGAGCATCCGCTCGCGACCGTGCCGGCCGATCTCGCCGCGTTCGGGCTCGAACGCGCGGACGACGGCAACGCGCTCGTCTACACCTACGACTCGCAGCGCGACGACGCGAGCATCGCGACGCTGATCAACGCGCTCGGCTCGGCCGGCATCGGTTTTCGCGACCTGCATACGACGCAGAGCTCGCTCGAGGACATTTTCGTCAGCCTGATCGACAACCGCCGCAACGGCGCACAAGGGGCCTAACGCACATGGCGAACTGGAATTTCCACGGCATCCGCGCGATCTACCGCGCCGAAATGGCCCGCACGCGCCGCACGCTGATGCAGAGCATCATCGCGCCGGTGATCTCGACGTCGCTGTACTTCGTCGTGTTCGGCTCGGCGATCGGCTCGCGCATCAGCGACGTGAACGGCATCGGCTACGGGTCGTTCATCGTGCCGGGCCTCGTGATGCTGTCGCTGCTGTCGCAGAGCATCTCGAACGCGTCGTTCGGCATCTACTTCCCGCGCTTCACGGGCACGATCTACGAGATCCTGTCCGCGCCCGTGTCGTACTGGGAGATCGTGATCGCCTATGTGGGTGCGGCCGCATCGAAGTCGCTGCTGCTCGGGCTGATCATCCTCGCGACGGCCGGCCTGTTCGTGCCGCTGCACATCCTGCATCCGTTCTGGATGGTGCTGTTCCTCGTGCTGACGTCGATCACCTTCAGCCTGTTCGGCTTCGTGATCGGCATCTGGGCCGACAGCTTCGAGAAGCTGCAGCTCGTGCCGCTCCTGATCATCACGCCGCTCACGTTCCTCGGCGGCAGCTTCTATTCGGTCGACATGCTGCCGCACGCGTGGCGCATCGTCACGCTGTTCAACCCGATCGTCTATCTGATCAGCGGCTTCCGCTGGTCGTTCTACGGGCTGGCCGACGTGCACGTGGGGATCAGCCTCGCGGCGACCTCGCTGTTCCTCGCGATCCTGCTTGCAGTCGTCGCGTGGATGTTCCGCACCGGCTACAAGCTGAAGAACTGACGCGGCTCGGCCAAGGGGGCGCCGCGGTTCGCGGATTCGGAGCCGCGCTGCTAGACTGGATCGGAAGATCGACTGCTGCCGTCTGCCGCGCCGCAACCCGCGACGCGCGGACGGCCCGGCTCCCTTCCCTGCGCGAGGATCCCCGATGAGCGCCTCCCGAATCGACGTCGTCCGCGACGGCCTGTTTCGCGCCACGTCCTACGTCGAAACGCTGAACCTGAGCTTCAGCCAGTTCTTCGTACGATCGCCGCACGGCGACGTGCTGTGCGTCGAAACGGGCACCCGTTCCAATTTCACGCAACTGAGCGCGGCACTCAACACCATCGGCATCGCGCCGTCGATGGTCAGCAGCGTGATCGTCCCGCACTTCGAGGCCGACGAAATGGGCGCGCTGCCCGACTTCCTCGCGGCCAACCCGGCGCTCGTCGCGTACGGGCATCCGATGTGTACCTGGGGGCTTGCCGACGTATTCGGCGTACATGCGGTTCCGCTGACGGACGGTGAACCGAGGACGCTGTCGGGCATCGACGTCGTGCCGGTCTTCACGAAACACGTGCATCAGTGGGATTCGCTCGTCGTGTACCTGCCGGCGTACAAGGCGCTGCTGTCGTCGGACATCCTGATGCGCTTCGGCAGGGAGGAAACCGACGACCCGCTGCCGGCGATCCTCGACGCGATCACGCGCTCGGACTACCTGCCGTCGCTCGCGCACCTGGCGAGCGCACTGCGCCGCATCCAGGCGCTCGATCTCGACATCATCCTGCCGATGCACGGCCCGGCGATCACGCACGACATTGCGCGCGTGATCGCCGGTGTGATCGCGCATTGCGACGCGGCCGCGGCATAGCGCACGCGCTGTCGCGTGCGGCAGCCGGCAGCCGGCAGCCCGTCGCCCGTCGCCGGTCAGGCGCCGGTCACGACGAATTCGGCGGACGCCTTGCTCTGGACCGCGGCCATCACCGCGAGTTCGCGCTTGCTGCGCGGCTCGCCGGCCACGACGCCCGTCGCATGCTTGGCCTTCGCGCCGAGCGGAAAGAACACGAACGACGCGCCGGCCGGCGCATCCGGCTCTGCCCGCAGGCGTTTGTTCAGAATCTTCAGGTACTTTTTCTTCGAGACTTCCTTCGTTGCCATGGCGCCCTCCGCATGAACGTAATGCAGACCAGCATACCAGTTTTGACCGGCGGCTCCAGCGCGCCGCGGCACGATCGACCCGTACCGGAATCAACCGGCTTGCGCGACTCGCCGCGTCATCGGGCATCGAGATTTTTTTTCGCGCGATGTCGATTCGCGCGATCGTCGCGCGTCGTAGTGTCGTAACCGATCGATTTGCCGTCCGCACGGCCGGCCGGTCGCGGATCTTCCCTTTCCCGTTCAAGGAGTCACAACGATGCGCGTCATGGTAATCGTCAAGGCAACGGCCATTTCCGAATCGGGCGCGATGCCCGATACCGAACTGCTGGCCGCGATGGGCCAGTACAACGAGGAACTCGTGAAGGCCGGCGTGATGCTGGCCGGCGAAGGGCTGCACCCGAGTTCGCGCGGCAAGCGCGTGCACTTCTCCGGCAAGGACCGGACCGTCATCGACGGCCCGTTCGCCGAAACCAAGGAACTGATCGCCGGCTACTGGCTGTGGCAGGTCGACTCGATGGAAGAAGCCGTCGAATGGGTCAAGCGCTGTCCGAACCCGATGCCGATCGAATCGGACATCGAGATCCGCCAGGTGTTCTCGCCCGAGGATTTCGGCGCGGAATTCACGCCCGAGCTGCAGGAGCAGGAAGCGCGGCTGCGCGCGCAACTCGGCGACGGCCCGAAGGCGCCGCCGGCCGGGAACTGACGGATCGCACTGACCTGCCCGCCGGGCGGGCCGCCTCGCAGCCGTGCGCGGCGGCCCGCCCGGAAAGTCTCGGGTCGATCGCGCCCCGGCACCGCGCCACCCGCCGTTCCAGCCTGCCCTTCGGCGCTTTTTTTTCACCTCCGTTGTCGATTTCCCTGCTTGCCGGCCGTCCTGATGTCGTAAGCCCGTTCGCCTTGCGGCGGACGATCATTCGACCACCCACCCCAAGGAGATACGACCATGCGCGTCCTGGTAATCGTCAAGGCCACCGCCGATTCCGAATCCGGCCGGATGCCCGACCCTGAAATGTTCGCTGCGATGGGCCGCTTCAACGAGGAGCTGGCGAAGGCCGGCATCCTGCTGATCGCCGACGGCTTGCAGCCGAGCATGCGCGGCAAGCGCGTCCACTTTGCCGGCAAGAACCGCACCGTCATCGACGGCCCGTTCGCCGAAACGAAGGAGCTCGTCGCCGGCTTCTGGCTGTGGCAGGTGAAATCGATGGAAGAGGCGGTCGAATGGGTGAAGCGCTGCCCGAATCCGATGCGCGGCGACTCCGACATCGAAATCCGCCCGCTGTTCGAAGCCGAGGACTTCAGCCCGGCATTCACGGCCGAACTGCAGGCGCTGAAAGCGACACTGAGCGCGCAAGCCGAGGCCGGGAAGCGCACGTAAGCCGTGTGGCGTCTGGCGACTCCACATGACCGCCGGGCGCCTTCGCTACCCGCCGGCGCGGCACGGCTCACGCGCGGTTGCGCGGCACCGCGAGCCGCTCGACCGCCCCAGCGGTCACGTCCCTGAACATCCCGGCATTGCCGTACGCCCGCGCGGCAAGCATCGCGCCATAGACCAGCGACACGAACGTCGCGGCCTCGGTCTGCACCGACACGCCCGGCTGCACGACGCCGTCTTTCACCCCGGTGTCGAGCACGCGCACCAGCCACGCCGCAAGGTCGTCGAAATGCGCCTTCACCGCCCGCGCGACTTCGTCGGGCAGCGCCGGCAACTCCGCGCCGAGCATGCCGGCGACGCAGAACGGCGCGCTGTCGTCCGCGATGCAGCGTTCCCAGTAGCCGATGTATGCGCGCATCTGCACCAGCGCGTCGGCACCGCTCGCGTCGAGCAACGCCATGTCGGCATCGAATTTCGCCTGCGAGTGCTGCAGCACGGCGACCGCCAGATCCGCCTTCGTCGGAAAGTGGTGGTGAATGCTCGCCTTCCTGATGTCGATCGCGTCGGCGATGTCGGCATAACTGAACCCGCTGTAGCCGCGCCGCATGATCAGTTGCCGCCCGGCTTCGAGTATGCGGCCCGCCGTACTGTCCCCCGATATCGTCATATCGCCTACCATCTAGTCGGATGAAAAACACGGATAGTTTACCTCCCTGAGATACTCTTTTCCAGCCGTGATTTCTTCTTGCACATCATCCTACCTACTAGTAGGATGACTTCATCGACGGAACAAGACGCCTGTCGATATCCGACGGTTCCTACCCTGTCTTCCTTCTGGAGAATGAAAATGAAGCGCTTTTCCCAAGTCCGCCAGATCGCCGCGGCACTCGCCCTGACCGCCGCCGCACTCGGCTCGCATGCGGCCGTCGCGGCCCCCGTCAAGAACGTCGTGCTGGTTCATGGCTACTTCGCCGACGGCTCTGGCTGGCAAGCCGTCTCGAACATCCTGACACGTGACGGCTACAAGGTTTCCGTCGTGCAGCAGCCGGAAACGTCGTTCGACGACGACGTGAAGGCAACCCGGCGCGTCGTCGACGCGCAGGACGGCCCGAGCATCCTCGTCGGCCATAGCTACGGCGGCGCGGTGATCACCGAAGCCGGCAACGACGACAAGGTCACGGGTCTCGTCTACGTCGCAGCATTCCAGCCCGACACCGGCGAAAGCCCGCTCGAACTGACCAGGAAGACGCCGCCCGCGACAAAGGCGATCAAGGCCACCGAAGACGGCCATCTGTATTTCGACGAAGCGTCGTTCCATGCCGACTTCGCGGCCGACGTGCCGGCCGCCCAAGCGAAATTCATGGCGATCTCGCAAGTCACGCCGGCCGCGCAGTCGTTCGGCGTGCCGATCACGCACGCCGCATGGCGGACGAAGCCGAGCTGGGCGGTGGTCGCCACCGCGGACCGCGCGATCAACCCCGAGCTCGAACGCTTCATGACGCAACGCGCCGGCAGCAAGACGATCGAACTCAAGTCGAGCCATGTCGCCTACATCTCGCACCCCGCTGAAGTCGCGAAGCTGATCGAACAGGCAGCCCGGGGCACCGGCAAGGAGTAATGCAGCGCGTTGCCCGAAGCGCGCCGGTTGACGCTGTCGGTCCAGTAACGTATCGTTTTGACACGTTACTGGACCGACAAACGCTTTCCATCATGCATTCCCGTTTCGACCGTTTTCGCGCGACGCCGCTCGGCACGCAACTCGAAGCGCTGATCGCGCGGCCTGAGCGCTATGTCGAATTCGCGGCGCTGTCGCGTGTCGGCGTCGCCGCGATCGGCGCGATCCAGCACGAAATCGCGCACAAATTCCCCGAAATCGAAGCCGATACGACGGCCCGGCAGTTCTGCGGCGCGATGGTCGCCGACGTGATGCGCCGCCACGGGCATGACGTCGTGCAGGCGCGCGGCCGGATCGGCGGCGCGCTGTTCAGCTACGGCGCGGTATTCAGCGCATTTCCGCGGGTGCTGCCGTTCGCCGACGTCGTCGCCGGGCTGGCCGCGATGCCTGAGCGGATCGCCGCGTATGCCGCGCACTTTCCCGTCATGCTCATCACGCGCCGCCCGGCCGGCACGGGCTTCTCGCTCGTCGAGCACGCATGCCACCTGCGCGACCTCGACGCGGTGTTCGCCGAACGCATCGAAGTCGTGCGCGCGCACGAATTGCCGGTGATCGCCTCCGTCGACGGGACGGCACTCGCCGCGCAGCGCGACTACCTGGCGCAGCCGCTCGACGACGCGCTTGCCACGTTCCACGCCGGGCGCGCCGCGCTGTGCGCGACGGCCGCCGCGCTGCAACCGTCGGAACTGGCGCGCTGCGGGCTGCGCGACGGCATCCGCCGGATGTCGCTCGACGAACTCGTGCGCGAGCTGCTCGACCACGATCGCACCCACGTGCTCGAACTCGACGAACTGCTCGCCGAACTCGAATTGCCGCCCCTTCCGTCGTCGACCGCCCAATGAGCCAGCCCGCCCCGCCCGTCGTCTTCGTCCACGGTTTCATCGGCACGTTCGACGTGCCCGCATGGCCCGGCCCGCATCTCGCCCCCGACCTGCTCGGCTACGGCGTCCATCGCGACACGCCGTTCGACGCGATCACGCTCGCCGCGCAGGTCGAGCATCTGCGGCAGGCTGTCGACACGCACTACGGCGCGCAGCCGGTCGATCTCGTCGGTCACTCGGTCGGCGGCGCGATCGCGATGCTGTTCGCCCATGCCCACCCGGCGCGCGTGCGCCGGATCGTCAACGTCGAAGGCAACTTCACGCTCGACGACGCATTCTGGTCGGCGTCGGTTGGCCGCATGTCGCCCGCGCAAGCCGACGCGATGCTCGACGGCCTGCGCAGCGATCCATCCGGCTGGCTGCGCGGCGCGATCGACGAACCGTCGCCGCGCCAGCTCGACGACGCGCGCCGCTGGCTCGCGCATCAGCCGGCGTCGACGCTGCGCGCGATGGGACGCTCGGTGGTCGCGACGACGGGCGAACCCGGCTATCTGCAGCTGCTGGCCGAAGTTTTCGAGCGCCATCCGGTGTGGCTCGTCGCCGGCGACCGCTCGCGCGCGGGCTGGCACGTGCCGGACTGGGCGCTCGCGCGCTGCGCCGGCTTCGAGACGATCGCCGGCTGCGGGCACCTGATACCGGCCGAGCGGCCCGCCGCGTTCCGGGAGGCGCTGGCGCGCTGCCTCGGCTGACGCGCGCGGCCGCCGGACTGCGCGCCGGCCACCTGACAACTCGTAGGATTCGCCGAAATTTGGCTGAAAGGCACGGTTGCTAGAGTCGCCAAACAGGGTTTTCCCGATGCCCGACTGCCGAACGGAAACGACACATGCGAGGCTCCATGAACCTGATACGCACGTTCTGGCTACTGCTGCTGCTCGCCGTCGCGGGCCCGGCCCTCGCCTTTCAGACGCGGGTCGTCGCGATCCCGAGCGCGGCGATGAACGAGACGCTGAAGGCGACCGTCGTGCTGCCGGACGACTATGCGCGCCTGCGCCACGGGCCTGAACGCGCCGTCGAGCGCTTTCCGGTCGTCTACCTGCTGCACGGCTCCGGCGGCGACCACACCGACTGGACCGCGAACACGCGGATCGCCGCGCTGGCCGATCGCCATCACGTGATCCTGGTGATGCCCGACGGCGGACACGAAAGCTGGTACATCGACAGCCCGTTCGACTCGGGCAGCCGCTACGAAACCTTCGTCGGCGACGAAGTCGTGTCGTATGTCGACATGCACTTCAGAACCATCGCGACCAAGGGCGCACGTGCGATCACCGGGCTCAGCATGGGCGGCTTCGGCGCGCTGCGCATCGCGCTCGACCGGCCCGACACGTTCGGCGCGGTCGGCAGCATCAGCGGCGCGGTCGATCCGCGCTGCTGCGAGGACGAGCCCGGCATCGACCACGTGTTCGGCGATCCCGTCCGCCATCCGTCGTTCTGGAACCGCAACGCGATCGTCGAAAGCGCGCGCGCGTTCGTCCGTGCGCATCTCGACCTGACGATCGACTGCGGCCGCGACGACTCGTTCGTCAGCTCGAACCGCACGCTGCATCAACGACTCGTCGCACTCGGCGTGCCGCACGACTATGCGGAGCGTCCGGGCGGTCACACGTGGGACTACTGGGCGCACGCGATCCGCTACCAGATGCAGTTCTTCGCGACGTCGTTCCAGCACGGCGGCTACGCGTAGGATCCGCCCACCCGTGTCGCGCGCCATCCGGCCGGCGTGACGCGGGCAGCCTGACGCGCATCGCGCTGCCGCGCCCGTGGGTCGTCGCAGCGCGCGACGGACCCGATGGTAGGATGCGCAGGCATCGACCACCCGACTTCCTCCATGCCGCGCGACAACTTTGCGGACCTGCTCGCCTTCATCGCCGTCGCGCGCGAGCGCAGCTTCACGCGCGCGGCCGCCCGGCTCGGCGTGTCGCAATCCGCACTCAGCCACACGATCCGCTCGCTCGAGACGCGTCTCGGTGTGCGGCTGCTCACGCGCACGACGCGCAGCGTGGCGCCGACAGAAGCCGGCGAGCGCCTGCTGCTCAACCTCGCGCCGCGCTTCGACGAAATCGAGGCCGAACTGTCGGCGCTCGCGGAACTGCGCGACAAACCGGCCGGCACCGTGCGCATCAACGCGACCGACTACGTGATCCGCACGCTGCTGTGGCCGAAGCTGTCGCCGATCCTGCGCGACTACCGCGACCTCAAGGTCGAGTTCGTAACCGACTACGGGCTGTCCGACATCGTCGCGGAACGCTTCGACATCGGCGTGCGGCTGGGAGACCAGGTCGCGAAGGACATGATCGCGGTGCGCATCTCGCCCGACCTGAAAATGGCGATCGTCGGCGCGCCCGCGTATTTCGCGCAACGCGAGCACCCCGCGACGCCGCAGGATCTCGTCGCGCACGACTGCATCAACCTGCGACTGCCGACGCACGGCGCGCTGTACGCGTGGGAACTCGCGCGCGGCGACGACACGCTGCAGGTGCGCGTCGACGGCCAGGTCACGTTCAACGGCACCTATGAAATGCTCGACGCGGCGCTCGCAGGCTACGGCCTTGCGTACGTGCCTGCCGAACTCGCCGCGCCGCACGTCGGTTCCGGCAGGCTCGTCAGCGTGCTCGACGACTGGTGTCCCACCTTTCCCGGCCACCACCTGTACTACGCGAGCCGGCGGCAGTCGTCGCGGGCTTTCGCGCTGATCATCGACGCGCTGCGCCATCCCGGCCATTCATGAACCGGTTCGATAAGTGCATGCGCATTCCTGGGGATTATCGATAGGCGCGTCGGTGGCTACCATCGTCGATGTCTTCCACGTCCTTCGGAGCCCTCGATGTCCGAACCGACTTCCGCCGCGCGCCAGGCCTTCGGCGCAATCGCGCCGGCTCTCGCCGACTACACCGACAACGTGCTGTTCGGCGACGTGTGGCAGCGCCCCGGCCTGTCGCCGCGCGATCGCAGCCTGATCACGGTCGCGAGCCTCGTCGCGCTGTATCGCGTGAACGAACTGCCGTTCCATCTGAAGAAGGCGCTCGACAACGGCATCACGCGCGACGAGCTGATCGAGGCGATCACGCATCTCGCGTTCTATTCGGGCTGGCCGACCGCCAGTTCGGCGCTACCGATCGCGAAGCGCGTGTTCGACGAAGCAGGCGTGTGAGCGCCACATCCGGACCGCACGCTCATTCAACCGACTTCAATCGACGCGGGCGCTCGCCCGCATGGAGCTTCACCATGGATTACCGCTATCTCGGGCGCAGCGCGCTGGAAGTGTCGCCGCTGTGTCTCGGCGCGATGATGTTCGGCGGCGAGACCGACGAAGCGACGTCGACGCGCATCATCGACAAGGCGTTCGACCAGGGCATCAACTTCATCGACACGGCCGACGTCTATCACGCCGGACGCTCGGAACAAATCGTCGGCCGTGCGATCGCGCGGCATCGCGACAGCTGGGTCGTCGCGACGAAGTTCGGCTTTCCGGCCGGTCCGGACGCGGGGCCGAACCGTCAGGGCCAGTCGCGCAAATGGATCTACGAATCGGTCGACGCGAGCCTGAAGCGGCTCGGCACCGATTACATCGACATCCTCTATTTCCACCGCGCGCTGACCGATGCGCCGCTCGAAGAAGGGATGCGCGCGGTGGCAGACCTGATCCGGCAAGGCAAGGTGCGCTACGTCGGGCTGTCGAACTTCAAGGGCTGGCGCATCGCCGAGATCGTGCGCCTCGCCGACCAGCTCGGCATCGATCGCCCGGTGGCGAGCGAACCGTTGTACAACCTCGTCGATCGCACGGCCGAGGTCGAACAGTTGCCGGCGGCCGCGCATTACGGCATCGGCGTCGTGCCGTACAGCCCGCTCGCGCGCGGCGTGCTGACCGGCAAATACACGCCCGGCGCGCAGCCGCCCGCCGATTCGCGCGCGGGCCGTGGCGACCGGCGCATCCAGCAGACGGAATGGCGGCTCGAGTCGCTGCACATCGCGCGGCAGGTGGCCGAGCACGCGGCCGCGCGCGGCACGACGTCGGTCGCGTTCGCGCTCGCCTGGGTGATGAAGAACCGGATCGTCAGCTCGACGATCGCCGGGCCGCGCACCGAAGCGCACTGGGACAGCTACATCGATGCGTTGACGCTCGAACTCGGCCCCGACGACGAACGCTTCGTCGATTCGCTGGTGCCGCCCGGACATGCGTCGACACACGGGTACACGGATCCCGGTTATCCGGTCGAAGGGCGGAAGGTTTGATGTTCGTCTGCTGAAACCGGGTGCGCGCCGCCCGACTGCACGATGCGACGGGCGTAATGGCCGGTTGGCGGAGGATGAGCGACTGACATGCCGGACGTTGTCGTCCGGCATGCTGGTACGTCGGCACGCCGACGAACGTCGCATGACGCGGCGAAACGATCAGAACGAAAAACGGCAGACAACCGCGGCCGAAGCAAAAGCAGAGGCCGCGAATTCAGTTCAGTTGTTCAGTTGCCGCGCGCGGCGTCGGCGCCCACCACGCGATCGAAGAATTCCTGCGCGCGCGCCAGTTCGTCGAGCGCGCGATCGAGGCGCGACATCGCAAGTGCATAGTCGGCCGACGAGATGTCGTCGTCGCTTTCGCCGCGCACGGCGCGAAACGCCTGGTCGACGTTGCGCGTCGCCTCGACGAAGCGTTGCGCGGCCCGGGCTTCCCGCGAACAGGTGTGGGTCGACATCGACACTTCTCCCTCAGGGTTGCTGTGTGAAGCAAGCCGACGCCCAGTGTGCGTGGTGCGCATGTCGGCGGCGTGAACGACGGCAAGCAGCCTGTCGATGCACGGCCACCGCGCGGCACGCTTCGTGGCGATTGTCGCTCCGCACCCGCCGATCCGCTACGGCGAGATTGCAACAAATTCTTGCGCGCGCCGAGATGGCGGCCACGCGCATGCGCGTCGTTGCACGCGCATTCATCTGCCCTGCCTGGCGTCACGCGTCACGCGCCGCGCACCGGCGGCGCGAACGTCATGCGCGCCCGATGCGCGGATGCGCGAGACCGCCGAACGCGGCCGCTTCGCCGGGCGACAGATCGAACAGATCGCCGGTGAGCTCGCCCGGATGCTCGGCCGCGGGCCGGCTGCGCAGCCGCGCGCCATGCGTGGGCGCGACGTAGGCAGCCGCCGTTTCGATCGGCGGCACGTCGAACAGGTCGCGCGTGACGCCGCGCACGGCATCCGTCGGCGAACGGCCGCGCAAGCGCGCGACCAGTTCGACGAAGCGGTCGAAATCGCCGGCGCGCGTCGCCTTGTTCACTTCGGCGAGATCGCGCGCCTTCAGCACGCACGGCTGTGCGAGCCGCACGAAATACGGTGCCTCGAGTTCGACCGACAGCGCGAGCGGATAGCTCTTGCCGGTTTGTTCCCTCGCGCGCCCGATGCAGTCGACCACGGCCGCGCCCTGCGCGACGCCGAGCGGCTTGCCCGTGCTCACGCTGCGCAGGTGATCGGGGCACACGCGCAGTTGCGTGCCGACCGTCAGCGCGGTGGACGATGCGCAGACGAGCGCGTAGTGCTGTTCGCGACGCCGGCCCGACGGCAGCGTCGCGCGGCTTGCAATGAACGTGTGCGGCGGCAGCGGCCGCACCTGGCCGCTGGCGTCGACCCAGGCGTTCCACAGCAGCGCGTCCTCGCGCTTGCGCTCGCCGGGCCGCGGACGCGACGCAACCGGCGAGAACAGCGCGAGCAGCGAGCCGGTGCGATGCGCGGCGACTTGGGCGCTGCTGCCGAGTGGCTGGTTGATGCCCCACAGAAAACGCCCGCCTCCGAGCCGGCGCTCCCATTCCTTGCGGAGCACGACGGTCGGCAGTTCCTCGCCGGACTCGGTACCGATCTTCGTCCAGCAGAACGTGGGAGGGAGGTGTTTCAGTGTCATCAACTTTCTCGGGATACAGCCTCGCTGGTGACAGCAAGCCCATTCAACAACCGTAACTGTATAGGTATAATGCATCGCATGGAAGCCCCGGATCACGATTTTCCTGTACAAGACCTGTTACGCCGTCTGATGGCAGACACGCGCTCGTCCAGCGAAATCGCGCGACTTTCCGGGGTCAGCCAGCCGACCGTGTCGCGGCTGCGGCTGTCGAACGGGCATCGGCTGCGGCGCAGCGCGCCATTCAACAAGCTATGCAGTTTCTACGGCGTCGATACCGGACAGGCGCGCCGCCGCTACAACGACCTGCTGCGCGACGCGATCGTCGACGCGTGGGACGGCTCCGACGAGCACGGGCGCGCACTGCTGGTCGTGATTCAAGGGTTGAAGGATCTGCAGGCGAAGGCGGATGACGGGTGACGGCGCGCGCGGGCGTTGATCAATGGAAGGAAGACCGGGAGCATCCGGCGATGCGGGCGGTGGCGAATGCGATTCGTCACCGCCCGTTTTGCTTGGGGCGACAGGACGCGAAGCAACGGCAAGCGCGTCGCCGCACATGCGCGAGGTCATCGCACTATGCGCGCCGCATCGGCATGTGCATCGAAACTTTTTTACCTGAGGTTAAAAAAGTTTGACACGCCGTTTTCGCTGAGATAACTTTTGCGCAAGCTTCCGGAAAGCAAACGCGAACCGGCAAGCCATCACGATGCGCGGCGCGGCCGAAACCGCCGATCCGTTTCATTCCGTCGCCGCACGCGCGTCGCGTCGTGTTTTTTCGCAGCGCAGCACCGCAGCTCGCAACATCCCCGTCTCATCGAATGATGTCGTTCCGTTTCATCTGGAAGGACGCGTGGCATGCGCGCATTTGATTCGTAGTCCTGCATGACTGCAATGCACTGCCGCCGCTTTCCGGCCGGGATCGCGCCCGGCGTTGTCCCGATGGTGCAGTTTCCTCTTCGTCGCATGCAGTAATCGGCCCGGCCCGCAGGGGGCGTATCGCGGAACGGTCGTATCCACACAATCAAAAGAACGAGGTCGGCAATGCAATTTCATATCAGAGGATCGCGCAGCGCATGGCTACCCGCGCTCGTTGCGGCCGCGACGCTCGCCGCGTGCGGCGGTGACGACGGCGGCAGCGTGGCAGGCGTCTCCGCGCTCGCGCAAAATCAACAGGACGAGGCCGCTGCATCGGCGGCCGGCGCTCAATCGCTCGCAGCGCGCGTGTCGCCGTCCGGCGTCCCGTACGCGAACCCGGCGAGCGGCGGACGCTACAAACCGGTGATCAGCAACGGCCAGGTACAGCCGTCGCTGTCCGGCGGCACGATCGAGGAAAACGCGTGGATCGACACGCCGGTCGACTCCGACGGCGACGGCACGCGCGACCGCATTCACGTGCGCATCGTGCGTCCGTCCGAAACCGCCAGCGGCGCGCGCACGCCGGTCATCGTGCTCGCGAGCCCGTACTACGCGGGGCTTGCCGACAGCCCGAACCACGATGTCGACGTCGAGCTCGACGGCTCGCCGCATCCCGTTGCGACGGCCGTCGCCCCCGGCGGCGCGTCCACGCGGATCATGGCCGCCGCGCCGCAAGTGCGGATGCTGCAGCAGCTCGAAGCGGCCGCCGCCGGCCGTTCATGGATCGAGGGCTACTTCATTCCGCGCGGCTTCACGATCGTCTATGCGGACTCGCTCGGCACCGCCGGCTCCGACGGCTGCCCGACGATCCTCACGCGCGACGAATCCGTCGCGATGGCGTCGGTGATCCGCTGGCTCGGCCGCGATGCGACCGCGAAGGATGCGAGCGGCAAGGCAGTCGTCGCGAGCTGGTCGACGGGCCACGTCGGCATGTACGGCGTGTCGTACGACGGCACGCTGCCGAAGATGGTCGCGAGCCTGCGCACGCGCGGGCTCGATGCGATCGTGCCGATCGCCGGGTTGTCGAACATGTACGGCTACTATCGCTCGGGCGGCCTCGTGCGCGCGCCGGAGGGCTATCAGGGTGAGGACGTCGACGTCTACATCAAGGCGCTGCTGACGAATGCGCATCCGGAGCGCTGCACGCATCTGATCGACGAAGCGCTGCAGCAGGAAGACCGCAAGACGGGCGACTATGCGCCGTTCTGGGCCGCGCGCGACATCCCGACCGAGCACGCCGTCGCGCCTGCACTCGTCGCGCAAGGGTTGACCGACGACAACGTGCGCGTCGACCAGTCGACATCGTGGTATCTCGCGATGCGGCGCCAGGGCGTGCCGACGCAGCTGTGGCTGCATCGCCTGAAGCACACCGACCCGACCCGCGTGCCGGCGATGGCCGATGCGTGGACCGCCGAGGTGAACCGCTGGTTCACGCGCTACCTGATCGGCGTCGACAACGGCGTCGAACGCGATCCGCGCGCGGTGGTCGCGCAGGCCGACGGCACGCTGCTGAAGGAAACCGACTGGGCCGCGCGGCGCGCCACGCCGGTCGCGTATTTCGCGGGCGGCGACGGCACGGGCACCGGCACGCTGTCGCGGCTGCCGAGCGGCGGCCCGCTCGCGCGCTTCACCGACGATGCGTCGATTCCCGCGCTCACGCTGGCGAACGCGCCGACCGGCGAGCATCGCAGCCGCTTCGAGACGACTCCGTTCACGACCGCGACGCGCCTGTCCGGCTCCGCGACCGCCCGCGTGCGGCTGACCTTCACCGGCGTCGCGAACGTGACGGCGCTGCTGGTCGACCGCGCGCCGGACGGCACGGCGACGATCGTCTCGCGGGCATGGACCGATCCGCGCAACCGCGTGTCGGACTGGATCTCGGCGCCGGTGCTGCCGGGCATGCCGTATGACCTGAAGCTGACGTTCATGCCGCGCGACTACACGCTCGAAGCGGGTCACAGGCTCGGCCTCGTCGTGCTGTCGAGCGACAACGAGGCGACGCTGCGACCGGCACCGGGCACGGGGCTCGCGCTCGACCCGGCAGGAACGTCGGTGACGGTGCCGCTGGTGTCGTCCTGACCCGGAGCGCGCAAAACGGGCGCGGTGGCCCAAAGGATGCGCGTGCGATCGTGAACGATCGCACGCGCCCGAATCCACACGAAACGCACCCTGGGCGCCACGCGGCGATGCTGCACCGTTGGGTGGCGCCGTTCTTCATCGGCAACGCGGCTCAGCCCGCCGCAACACGCCTGGGCACGACATCCGGCCACACGTTCGCGCGCTCGACGAGCTGATCGTCGCCGGCATGTTCGCGCGGGTGGCGGCTGATCGCGCCGCGGCTCGGCACGAAGGGTACGGCAGCGATAGTCATCGATCGTCTCCATGAACGGCACACGTCCGGCAGCAGCCAGACGGCATGGAATGCGATGTCATTGCAGCGGGATCGACGTTCCGGCGCCGAATGGCCGGCCATGATGCGAATTTTTCCGATTTTCGCGTGCGGGTTGCGGATACATGCCCGCGCGCCGCACGGACCACACTCACAGCGGCGTCAGCACCGGCTCCCCGGCGAAATGTCGCGCCGCATTGTCGAGAAACTGCTGGACCGAGCGATCGAGCGCCTCCGGCGACCAGCCGCCCATGTGCGGCGTCAGCACGATATTGTCGAGCGCCGTCAGCGCGCGCGGCGGCTCCGGCTCGCCTTCGTAGACGTCGAGCCCCGCGCCCGCGATGCGCCGTTCGCGCAGCGCATCCGCCAAAGCGGCGGTATCGACAACGCTGCCGCGCGACACGTTGACGAGAAACCCGCCGGGGCCGAGCGCATCGAGCACCGCGCGGTCGATGAGGTGACGCGTGCCCGCGCCGCCCGGCGTCGCGACGATCAGGAAATCGGCCCATTGCGCGAGCGCCTCGACACGCTCGAAATAGCGATACGGAACATCCTTCCCGGAACGGTTGTGATAACCGATCTCGATGTCGAAGCCGGCCGCGCGCCGCGCGCACTTCTCGCCGATCTTGCCGAGCCCGACGATACCGAGCTTCTTGCCCGACACGTTCGGCGGCATCGGCAGCGCGTCGCGCCATACGCCCGCGCGGGTCTTCGCATCGAGTTGCACGACGTTGCGCACCGCCGCCAGCAGCAGCGCGAACGCATGATCGGCAACGCAATCGTCGTTGGTGCCCGCGCCCGTCACCACGGTGATGCCGCGCGCCTTCGCATGCGCGACGTCGATGTGCTCGTAGCCGGCGCCGAGCGCGCTGACGAACGTGAGCTGCGGCAGACGATCGATTTCGGCGGCTGTCAGGCCCGTGCTGCCGTTGGTCAACACCGCGCGAATCGTGCGGCCGTGTTCGGCGATCGCGCGCTCGCGTTCCTCGGCGGTCGGTGCATGGTGGACGTCGTACGACGCGGCGATCTGGCGGTGCGCGTCGTCGCGCAGCGCGATAAGGACCAGTAGCTCGGGTTTCATGTCAGCAAGTGTCCGCAGGCGGGAATGCGCTCCAGTGTAACAACGGCGTGCGACGCATGCGGGTTACCCCCACGCGTGCTGTGGACGTGCCGCCGTACGCGGTTTGCCAAAGCCGACTCAGTCAAGTAACTTTCGGCGTACGTCCCCGTTCTGGAGAAGGCCCCGATGAAGCTCGCCCTGCCCGCCCGCATCCTGGGCCTCGCGTTCGCCGCCGCAGTCGTCGCACCCGGCGCGCACGCCGACACGCCCGTCGTGGTGTCATCGAAAATCGACACCGAAGGCAACCTGCTCGGCAACGTCATCGCACAGGTGCTGAAGGCCCACGGCATCCCCGTCACCGAAAAGATCGCGCTCGGCACGACCCCGATCGTGCGCAAGGCGCTCACGAGCGGCGAGATCGACATCTACCCCGAATACACGGGCAACGCGGCGTTCTTCTTCAACAAGGCCGACGATTCCCTGTGGAAGAACGCGAGCCAGGGCTACGACACCGCGAAGAAGCTCGACTACGCGGCGAACCATCTCGTCTGGCTGACGCCGGCGCCCGCGAACAACACGTGGGGCGTCGCCGTGCTCGCGCCGGTCGCGCAAGCGCAGCACCTGAAGACCTTCTCCGACTTCGGCAAGTGGATCGCGGGCGGCGGCAAGCTGAAGCTCGCGGCATCGGCCGAGTTCGTGAACAGCGCATCCGCGCTGCCGTCGTTCGAAAAGGCATACGGCTTCAAGCTGAAACCCGATCAGCTCGTCGTGCTGTCGGGCGGCGACACGGCCGCGACGATCAAGGCCGCCGCGAACCAGACCGACGGCGTGAACGCGGCGATGGTGTACGGCACCGATGGCGGCATCTCGTCGAGCGGCCTCGTCGTGCTCGACGACGACAAGCACGTGCAGCCCGTCTATGCGCCGACGCCGGTGATTCGCGAAGCCGTGCTGAACGCGCATCCGCAAATCGCCGACTTCCTGAAACCCGTGTTCGCGAGCCTCGACCTGAAGACGCTGCAGGCGCTGAACGCGCGCATCCAGATCAACGGCGAACCGGCGGCCGGCGTGGCCAAAAGCTACCTGAAGTCGAAAGGCTTCGTTAAGTGACGGGTCGCGCGGTGGCGTCCGCGCGGCGCATCACGCTCGACAAGGTCGGTATCCTGATCGGTGTCCTGACGATCGTGGCGGTGTTCGGCATGCCGTTCATGGTGCTGCGGCCGAACCGCATCGCGGCCGGCACGGGGCTGTCGGTATTCGCCGCGCTGCCCGCCGTTCAGGGTGCCGCGCTCGCCGCGCTGTGGCTCGTCGGCGCGTTGTGGGCGATGACGGCGAGCCGTCCCGCATGGCGGCTCGCGGCCGGCTGCACGTGGCTCGCGACGCTGGCCTACGCGGTCGGTGCGGCCGCGACGCACGCCGTCGCCGCCGACGACGCGCTCGCACGCGTGTCGCCCGCGGCGGGCGTGTGGCTGCTGCTGTTCGCGTGGGCCGTGCTCGTCGCCGACGCGCTCGCGCGGCTCGCCTTCGGCCCGTGGCGACGCCTCGTCGCGCTCGCCGTCGCCATGGCAGCGATATCGCTGCCGCTCGCGAGCGGCTGGTGGGACGGCCTGTCCGTGATGCGCGAATACGCGGTGCGCAACGACGACTTCTGGCGCGAGGCGATCCGGCACGTCGCGCTCGCGGGCGGCTCGGTCGCGGCCGCGCTCGTCGCGGGCCTGCCGCTCGGCATCGCGTGCGCGCGGGTCGCGCCGGTGCGCACCGTCGTGATGCCGGTGCTCAATATCGTGCAGACGATCCCGAGCATCGCGATGTACGGGCTGATGATGGCGCCGCTCGGCCTGCTCGCCGCGCACGTGCCGCTCGCGGCCGCGCTCGGCATCCGCGGGATCGGCGTCGCGCCGGCGGTGCTCGCGCTGTTTCTCTACTCGCTGCTGCCGATCGCGTCGAGCGTCGTGGTCGGGCTCGAGCAGGTGCCGCCTCACGTGACCGAAGCAGCACGCGCGATGGGCATGACGCGCGCGCAGCGGCTGCTGCGCGTCGATCTCGTGCTCGCGTTGCCGGTGATCCTGAGCGGCGTGCGCATCGTGCTGGTGCAGAACATCGGCCTGACCGCGGTCGCCGCGCTGATCGGCGGCGGCGGGTTCGGCATCTTCATCTTCCAGGGAATCGGGCAATCGGCCGCCGATCTCGTGCTGCTCGGCGCGATCCCGACGATCGCGCTCGCGCTGGCGGCCGCCGTCGTGTTCGAAGCCGCGACCACGCTCGCGAAGGGACGTACCGCATGATCGAAATCGAACGCATCGGCAAACGCTTCGGCGACGTCGTCGCCGTCGACGACGTATCGATGACGATGAAGCAAGGCACGATCACCGCGCTCGTCGGCGCATCGGGCAGCGGCAAGTCGACGCTGCTGCGGATGATCAACCGGCTGATCGCGCCGACCGGCGGCACGATCCGCATCGACGGCGTCGACACCGCGAGCGTGCCGCCCGAGCAGCTGCGGCGTCGCATCGGCTACGTGATCCAGGGGCACGGCCTGTTCCCGCACTGGAGCGTCGCGCGCAATATCGCGACCGTGCCGCGGCTGCTCGGCTGGCCGGCCGAGCGCATCGACGCGCGCGTGCGCGAACTGCTCGACCTGTTTCATCTCGCGCCGTCCGAATTCGCGGACAAGCTGCCGCACGAACTGTCGGGCGGCCAGCAGCAGCGCGTCGGCGTCGCGCGCGCGCTCGCGGCCGAGCCCGCGATGCTGCTGATGGACGAGCCGTTCGGCGCCCTCGATCCGATCATCCGCAACAAGGCGCAGGACGATCTGTACGCACTGCAGCGCCGCCTCGGCATCACGGTCGTGATCGTCACGCACGATATCGAGGAAGCGCTGAAGCTCGGCGACACGATCGCGGTGATGGACGGCGGCCGGCTGCTGCAGGTCGCGTCGCCGGCCGAGATTCTCGGCAAGCCGGCAGCGGGTGTCGTCGAACAGCTCGTCGCCGGCGTCGACCGGCCGCTGCGCCTGCTCGCGCTGACGCCGATCGACGCGGTGGCCGAGCCCGGTCACGCCGACGGCGAACCGATCGCCGCGACACGCACGCTGCGCGACGCGGTGTCCGAACTGCTGTGGCGCGGAGCGGACGCATTGCCGGTCGAAGGCGGTAACGGGCACGCCGCGCGCCGCATCACGCTCGACGCGATCCGCGCGCACGCGAGGAAGCCCGCATGACGACGCGGCCCGCGCGTTCGCTTTCGCCCCGGCCGCGGCGGCTGCCCGCGCATGTCGCGCGCGCGGTCGCGCTCGCGCTGCTGCTCGTGCTGCTGTTGCGCCCCGCGTGGCTGCAGGGCGTGTTCGCGCCGTTCGCGGACAACGGCGCGCCGGTCATCTACGATCGCGCGAGCCTGCTCGATCTCACGCTCGCGCATCTCGGCACCGTCGCGCTGTCGAGCCTGCTCGGCACGCTGATCGCGGTCGCGGCCGGGATCGCGGTCACGCGGCCGTCCGGCGCGGATTTCCTGCCGGTCGCGCGCAGCGTCGTCGACATCGGCCAGACCTTTCCGCCCGTCGCGGTGCTCGCGCTCGCGGTACCGGCCGTCGGCTTCGGGTTGAAACCCGTGCTGATCGCGCTCGTGCTGTACGGGCTCCTGCCGGTTTTCGAGAGCACGATCGCGGGGCTCGAGGACGTGCCGCGCGACGTCGTCGACGCCGCGCGCGGGATGGGGATGAGCGGCTGGCAGCAGCTGGTGTCGGTCGAGCTGCCGCTCGCGTTTCCGGTGATCGTGAACGGCATCCGGCTCGCGGTCGTGATCAATCTCGGCACCGCGACGATCGGCTCGACGGTTGCCGCGCGCGGGCTCGGCGACGTGATCATCGCGGGCCTGCAGACGTCGAATACTGCGTTCGTGCTGCAGGGCGGCGTGATCGTCGGGCTGCTCGCGGTGCTGGTCAGCGATGCAATCGGGGCGATCGCGCGGGCGGCGGGCGCGCGGCGGGCGTAGCACGGGGCAGGCGGAATACGCACCCGCAGTCGCTGCGTCGCGGGCGAAAAAGGGGGCGCGAAAAAACCGGATGCGCTTCATCCGGACTCCGATGCGTGTTCGTGCAACGATCCCGCCTGCGCGCCGCGCGCATCGATACAAGCCTACATCGTGCTTTCATTCGAGCCTGCGCTCGAACGCGCACGACGATTGGCCGATATACTATGCGCCTCTCATTTCCCCGCACTCCACCATGCGACGACGGTTTCTCTGGCTGATCGTGCTTTCGCTCGGCATTGCGCAACAGGCCTCCGCGCAGCAGGCGCCAACGCTGCCTGCCTCTGCGCCCGAAGCGGCCGCATCCGCGCCGGCCGAGGCCTCCGCCCCGCTCGCGAACGATCAGCCGAACGAAGCAAACCGCCGCATCACCTCCTACCTGACGAAGAAATTCGGCGTCGCGAAAGAGCGCGCCGCGAAGCTCGCCGACATCGTGAGCGTCACTGCGACGAAATATTCGCTGCCTCCGGCACTCGTTTACGCGATTATCTCGATCGAATCGCGCTTTCAGGAAAAAGCACGCGGCCAGCATGGCGCGACCGGGCTGATGCAGGTCGTGCCGGCAGCACACCGCGGCATGCTGCGCGACGTGAAGGACCTCACCGAGCCGAATGCGAACGTCGAAGCGGGCTCCAAAATCCTGTCGGGCTATGTGCGGGCGGCCGGCGGCAACGTGCAAGCCGGGCTGAGGAGTTATGGCGGCTCCAACGCGTATGCGGCGAAGGTGATGCAGCGGGTCGACACGTTCCGCTTCGTGCTCGAACCGGAAGACGGCGCGAAAGGCTCGAACGACACGAGCCCGCGCATGGTGCCGGTCAGCGATCCGTCGCCCGCGGCGCCCGCCGCGAGCCGCAACGCAAAGTAAGCGCACCGCGCGCGTCAGAGCAGCTCGACGTTGACCTTGGGCACCATGGGCGCAATCCGCAGCACGCGCTCGGCCTGAGCTCGCACGTACTCCGAAATACGCTGTACCCATGCACGCTCGTCGCCTGCATACACGCCGGATTCCGCCAGTTCGGGAGCCAGCTTCCCGGCCAGCTTCGCCATACGCGTCATTTCACGCGCAACGAGCGCCGGCCGGATCCGCGCACGATGCGCGAAGTCTGCGAGCGCGAAAGCCGTGAGCTCCTCGGTGCGAAACACATCGCCGTACGCCATCGCCATGTCCTGCACATAGGCGTCGCCGTAGACATTCACGCACACCAGGTCGTAAAGCGGCGCCGAATCGAGCCCGCCGCTGCTGACGAAAAACGAAATGTTCTTGCCGTGCGCGTCGCTGTTGCCGATCAGCAGTTGCAACAACGCCCAGCGCAACATGGCCGAACGCGCGGCGGCGGGCGTCTCGAGAAACGGCGTCAGCGAAAACAGCTTTTCGAAGCTCACGCCTTCGCGGATATTGCGTACGTCCGCGTTGTTGCCGAGATTGCGTTCGTATTTGAGTGTCGCCGGCAAGTCGAGGGCCTGGCATCCATCGATGACATGAAGTCGCCGCACCGCGCTCACGCGCTGCGGATCCTCCGGATCGGTCGTCACGACCCGGTCGAATCGTTCGATCAGCAGAATCGGTTCGGGGATGCGCCGAATCTCGACACGCGCGACCGGCAAGCCCATGCGGGCCGCCAGCGTCATGCAGAAATGCTCGTTGGCCACCATGAACGGCGCCTGCGGGCTGCGCGACTCGGGCTTCAGAATATGCGAGCTGCTGAGCGACCCGTCGACAAGCGCATACCGCTCGCCCTCGACGAGCACCTGCAGCTTGTCCTGATGGCCGGCGATCGACAGGCGTACCTGATCGTCCCAGACGGGAAACGGAATCGCATCGCGCTTGCGGATCCGATCGGTCAGTTCCTCCGCGGAGATCGGTCGGCGCACGGGTTCGAGGGTCTCAGGCGCCCGCGCGGGCGAACCGTCGTCCGGAACGAAGCTCAACGCACCGACGGGCTCCTTGCCGAGCATTCGAATCAGGCCGAAAACGTTGTCCTTCGACATCTGATACATCGAGGCGGCCACGTCGAGTGCGCGGCCCTCGGGCAGCAGGTTGCCCACGAAGCGCTGGATCGCACCCGACGGCGGGATCCCCCCGTCGAGCGGAATGCACGGCGACAGCGCAAACGCATCGCCGCGTGCCAGCCACGCCGGATCGTAGGAAAAGCCGTAGTCGTCGCGGCGGGCATCGTAAGTCAACTGCCCGACCGGCGAGCCATCGGCCGAAATGCGCAGACGATGGATCATCACGGGCCCTCGGGCAAACCAGACGAGCCTGGCGGAGCGGCGCGCACCGTCGAGGTGTCACGCAATGCGTTGCGCGCCGCCGGGACGTCGCGTTTCGGCACGACGAGCAAATTGAGGCCGAAGCCGTCCAGTACCTTGAACAGCTTGTCGAGACTCACCGCGCGGCCGTTTTCGAGCCGCGACAGCACGTCCTTGGAGACGCCGAGCATGTCGGCCGCATCGTCGATCCGCATCTGGTTCTGCGCGCGCCGGTTGCGCACGAGCGCGCCCAGGGCGGCAAGGTCCGGTGCGAACGGGTCGGGTGCTGCGATGGGTTGCGGTAAGGTGCGGGCCATAATTCCGAAATTTCAGGAACAAAGCGCCGTCACAGTCAGCTGACGGCATAGTTACGTAAATATCGGAATTATAGTGGTTCAACGGCCGAACGGCCAATTGTTCCGGTATTTCAGGAATAAAATTGAGGACGGCACATGACCGTCGATTGTTCGCATATTTCAGGAATTATAAATGGAAACGGCGACGCCTCCGCGCCGCCGTCTCGTGCTGACCGAATCCCGCCGACCAGCCCTACCCGCTCAAAGCTGCCCCGCCGCCCCCGTCCACCGCAGGTAATCCCCGCGCGTCCAGTCGAGCGACACGCCCACGCGCTTCGTCCCCGGCCGGATCTTCGGCTTGTACATCGACAGCGTCAGCGACTCCAGCGCGGGCCATTCGCGGAACGACAGCACCGCGAGATCGGCGACGAGCGTCTCCAGCAGCCGCGTATGCGGCTTGTGCGACAGGAACGACGCGACGCGCGCGCAGTAGCCGTCGTAGTCGATCCACTCGCCCTGCTCGCTCGGCTCGCAGCGATACCCGAGCCGCGCATCGATCACGATCGGCTGCGGCGCCTCGTGCTCGTGCGCGTGAATGCCGATCCGCGCGGGCACCTTCAGTTCGTCGACGAACACGCTCCAGCCACGCCCGCGCAGGCGCGGCGCGTCGATCGCCACGAACGGTTCGTCGAACGGCTTCATGATGCGAGCGGCGCCGCGGCGTCGAGCATGATTCGCACGAAATAGTCGGCGAAGCTGCGGCGCAGGACGATCTCGAACGTATCGTCGCCGGTCGGGATCAGCGTGATCGGCGACTTGAAGTAGTGCGACTGCGCGCACTGGCCCGGCTTGAGCACGCGCGGATGCAGGTCGAGCGGGCAGCCGCGCGCGATCACGTCGCGCACGCGTTCGCCGCTGACCTCGACGACCGTGTAGCCGCTGCCGACGTCGACGGCCGCCGCATACGAACCCTGCACGGCCTCCGCGAGTTGCGCCTCGAGCACGCCCGCCTGCACGGGCCCGTTCGAGCGCACGAGCCACTCGTCGGGACCGAGCCACAGCACGTCGTACTCGGCGCCGCGCGCCACCGTGTTCGGCACCGCCGGCGGCCGGCAGCCGACCACGCGCTCGAACGCGCTGACGAATGCCGGGTCGCTCAGCTCGCCGCGCACGTTCACGAGATCGAGGAACGGCCGCTCGCGCAACGTGAACTTCTTCGATGCGCGTGCCTGGTGCAGCTTCAGCACATCGGCCGCGCCGACGAACGGCGATTCAAGCGTCACGCCCGCGCCCGCCACCGGCGTCTGGTTTCTCGTTTCATTCCACATGCTGGCGCACCCCTTCGGTATCGTAGAAAACCGGGCTCGAGATCTTCGCGGTGATGCGCTTGCCGTTGGCCAGCGGAATCACGACGCTCTCGCCCATCTTGTTCAGGCCGCCCTTCACCACCGCCAGCGCAATCGAGCGCTTCAGGATCGGGCTGTAATAACTCGACGTCACGTGGCCGATCATCGGCGTCGGATCGACCGCCGACACCTGCGTGTCCTTCGCGATGATCTGCGCGCCTTCCGGCAGCACGAACTGTTCGTCCTCGGTCAGCAGGCCGACGAACTGCTTGCGGCCTTCCTTCGACGTATCGGAGCGCGACAGCGAACGCTTGCCGAGGAAGTCCTTCGACTTCGCGACGAGCCCGCCCATCCCGAGGTCGTACGGCGTGATCGAGCCGTCGGTGTCCTGGCCGACGATGATGTAGCCCTTCTCCGCGCGCAGCACGTGCATCGTTTCCGTGCCGTACGGCGTGATGTCGAACTCGGCACCCGCTGCCATCAGCGCTTCCCACACCGCGCGGCCCGCGTTGGCCGGCACGTTCACTTCATAGGCGAGCTCGCCGGAGAAGCTGATCCGCATCACGCGCGCCTTCGCGCCCGCGACGGTACCGTTCCGGTAGCTCATGAACGGGAACGCGTCGTTGCCGAAGTCGATGTCCTGGCATACCTTCTGCACGACCTTGCGGCTCTTCGGGCCGACCACCGCGAACGTCGCCCAGTGATCGGTGACGGACGCGAGCCGCACCTTCATGTCGGGCCATTCGGTCTGCAGCCAGCGCTCGAGCCACGTGAGCACGCGCGCCGCGCCGCCGGTGGTCGTCGTCATCATGAAATGCTGGTCGGCGAGGCGCACCGTCACGCCGTCGTCGAACACCATCCCGTTTTCGTCGAGCATCAGCCCGTAGCGGCACTTGCCGATCTCGAGCTTGTTCCACGGGTTCGTGTACATCCAGTTCAGCAGCTTCACCGCGTCCGGACCCTGGATGTCGATCTTGCCGAGCGTCGACGCGTCGAGGATGCCGACGCCGTTGCGCACCGCGAGGCATTCGCGCTTCACGGCCGCATGCAGGTCCTCGCCCTTCTTCGGGAAGTACCACGGCCGCTTCCAGTTTCCGACGTCCTCGAACATCGCGCCGTGCTCGACGTGCCATTCGTGCACGGCCGTCTTGCGGATCGGGTCGAGGAAGTCGCCCGTCTCGCGGCCCGCGAACGTACCGAACGACACGGGCGTGTAGTTCGGGCGGAACGTCGTCGTGCCCGTTTCCGGAATCGTCTTGCCGAGCGCCTGCGCGAGGATCGCCATCCCGTTGATGTTGCCGAGCTTGCCCTGGTCGGTGCCGAAGCCCATCGCGGTGTAGCGCTTCACGTGCTCGACCGACTCGAAGCCTTCACGCGCGGCCAGCAGGATGTCGGCGGCCGCCACGTCGTTCTGGAAGTCGACGAACTGCTTCGGCCCGCGTGCGGCGGCCTCGCGGCTGCCGACGAGCCACAACGGCTGCAGCGCACCTTCGACGGTTTCCGCGACCTGCGGCGCGACGGGGCGCTGCGCGGCCGTGAAGCCGGCGGCCTTCGCCGCTTCGGCGCCCGCGTCGACCGCGAGCCGCAGCGCACGGGCGAGACCGAACTCGCCGGCGGCCGCACCGACGCTCGCTTCGGCCTGCACGGGCTTGCCCGGCAGGAAGCACGCCTTCTCGTCGCTCCAGCACGCCTTGCCGCCCGACTGCGCGAACAGGTGCAGCACCGGGCTGAAGCCGCCCGACATCGCGACGAGGTCGCACGGCAGCGACTGCAGCTTGCCGCCGGTCTGGCCGTTCGAGTAGGACGCGACGTCGACCGACGATACGCGCCACTTGCCCGAAGCGGCCGTCACGACCGCACCGCTCATCACCGTCACGCCCTGCCGCTTCGCGGCCGCGGGCAGCGCGCCGTTCGACGACGCACGCGAATCGACGACCGTCACCTTCGCACCGCATGCCTTCAGGTCGAGCGCGGTCTGGTACGCACGGTCGTTGTTCGTGAACACGACCACGTTGCGGCCCGGCAGCACGCCGTAGCGATGCACGTAGGTGGACACCGCGCCGGCGAGCATCACGCCCGGCAGGTCGTTGTTGCCGAACACGATCGGACGCTCGTGCGCGCCGGTCGCGAGGATCACGCGCTTCGCGCGGACCTTCCACAGCAGCTCGCGCGTGCCCTTGCGCATCGACACCGGCTGGTGATCGGTCAGGCGCTGCGTGACCGTCACGAGGTTGTGGTCCTGGTAGCCGAACGCCGTGCTGCGCGACAGGATCGTCACGTCGGGCAGCTTGCGCAGCTCGGCCTCGATCTTCTCGACCCATTGCAGCGCGGGCTTCGCGTCGATTTCCGCGCGGCACGACAGCAGGCTGCCGCCGAGTTCGCGCTGGTCGTCGACGAGGATCACGCGTGCGCCGGCGATCGCTGCCGCATGCGCGGCGGCGAGGCCCGACGGGCCACCGCCGACCACGAGCACGTCGCAGTGCGCGTAGCATTTGTCGTAGCGATCGGCGTCGAGCACTTCGGGCGCCTTGCCGAGGCCGGCGGCCTCGCGGATCTTCTCTTCGTACTTCGGCCACATGTTGCGCGGCCACATGAAGGTCTTGTAGTAGAAGCCGGCCGGCATGAAGCGCGAGAACTTCTGGTTGATCGCGTACTTGTCGTTCTCGAGCGACGGCTCGGCGTTCACGCTCGTCGCGACGAGGCCCTGGTACAGCTCGATCTCGGTCGCGCGCGCGTTCGGCACCGTGTACGGGCCGGTTTCGAGCTGCACGACGGCATTCGGTTCCGCGACGTCCGCCGTCACGATCCCGCGCGGACGGTGGTACTTGAAGCTGCGCGCGACGAAGTGCACGCCGTTCGCGAGCAGCGCGGACGCGAGCGTGTCGCCCTGGAAGCCCTGGTACGTGCGGCCGTTGAACGTGAACGTCAACGGAATCGCGCGATTGATGCGGCCACCGGTGCCGAGGCGGTCTTTCTGGCTCATTTGCTCGTGCCCTCTTCGTGTGCGTTGCCGGCAGCTGCGCCACCGAACTTTTCGTAGCCCTTGATATCGTAGGTCACCGTGTCGCGCGTCACCTTGAACCAGCGGCGGCAGCCCTGCGTGTGCAGCCATTGCTCCTTGTGCAGGCCGCGCTTGTTCTCGCGCATGAACACGTATTCGCCCCATTCGCGGTCGGTCATGGTCTCGTTCGCGACCGGGCGCACGATGTCGGCTTCACCGCCGCACGTGAACTCGGATTCGGCGCGCGGCCCGCACCACGGACATTCGATCAGCAACATGTTTCTTTCTCCAATGGTCGTCGGGTTTAGTGCGCAACGGCGGCAGCGCCGTGTTCGTCGATCAGGTGGCCCGTGTAGAAGCGGTCGAGCGCGAACGGGGCGTTCAGCGGGTGCGGTTCGTCGCGGGCGATCGTGTGCGCGAACACCCAGCCCGAGCCCGGCGTCGCCTTGAAGCCGCCGGTACCCCAGCCGCAGTTGAAATAGAGGCCCTTCACGTCGGTCTTGGTGATGATCGGGCAGGCGTCCGGCGACACGTCGACGATGCCGCCCCACTGGCGGTTCATCCGCACGCGCGAGAACACCGGGAACATCTCGATGATCGCCTGCAGCGTGCTTTCGATGATGTGGAAGCTGCCGCGCTGGCCGAAGCCCGTGTACTGGTCGATACCCGCGCCGATCACGAGGTCGCCCTTGTCGGACTGGCTGATGTACGCGTGCACCGCGTTCGACATGATCACCGAGTTCACCACCGGCTTGATCGGCTCGGACACGAGCGCCTGCAGCGGGTGGCTTTCGATCGGCAGGCGCACGCCGGCCATGTCGGCGAGCGTCGTCGTGTTGCCGGCTGCGACCACCGCGACCTTCTTCGCCTTGATGAAGCCCTTCACCGTATCGACGCCGACCACCGCGCCGCCTTCGCGGCGAATGCCCGTCACCTGGCAGTTCTGGATGATGTCGACGCCGGCGCGGTCGGCGCCGCGCGCGAAGCCCCAGGCCACCGCGTCGTGACGCGCGACGCCCGCACGGCGCTGGATCGAGGCGCCGAGCACCGGGTAGCGGCTGTTCAGGTTGATCGTCGGCTCGATTTCCTTGATCTGCGCGGGCGTCAGGAATTCGGCGTCGACGCCGTTCAGGCGGTTCGCGTTCACGCGACGCTCGGTGTCACGCACGTCCTGCAGCGTGTGCGCGAGGTTCATCACGCCGCGCTGGCTGAACATCACGTTGTAGTTGAGGTCCTGCGACAGCCCTTCCCACAGCTTCATCGCCTTCTCGTACAGCGCGGCCGATTCGTCCCACAGGTAGTTCGAGCGCACGATCGTCGTGTTGCGCGCGGTGTTGCCGCCGCCGATCCAGCCCTTCTCGAGGATCGCGACGTTCGTGATGCCATGCTCCTTCGCGAGGTAGTACGCGGTCGCGAGGCCGTGGCCGCCGCCGCCGACGATCACGACGTCGTATTCCTTCTTCGGTTCCGGGCTCTTCCACTGCTTTTCCCAGTTCTCGTGATACGAGAGGCCGTTGCGGAACAGGCTGAATATCGAGTAGCGGCTCATGTTAGTGATCCTTCGTTAGCATTCGATGACGTTCACGGCAAGACCGCCGCGCGACGTTTCCTTGTATTTCGTCTTCATGTCGGCCCCCGTCTCGCGCATCGTCTTGATCACCGAATCAAGCGAGACGTAGTGCTGGCCGTTACCCTTGAGCGCCATGCGCGACGCGTTCAGCGCCTTGATCGCGCCCATCGCGTTGCGTTCGATGCACGGAATCTGCACGAGCCCGCCGACCGGATCGCAGGTCATGCCGAGGTTGTGCTCCATGCCGATCTCGGCCGCGTTCTCGACCTGGTCGGGCGTGCCGCCCATCACCGCGGCCAGCGCGGCGGCGGCCATCGAGCACGCGACGCCCACTTCGCCCTGGCAGCCGACTTCCGCGCCGGAGATCGACGCCGTTTCCTTGTAGATGATCCCGATCGCCGCGGCCGTCAGCAGGAATTCGACGATGCCGGCTTCGTTCGAGCCCGGCACGAACTTCACGTAGTAGTGCAGCACCGCGGGAATCACGCCGGCCGCGCCGTTGGTCGGCGCGGTGACGACCCGGCCGCCCGCCGCGTTCTCCTCGTTGACGGCCATCGCGTACAGGTTGACCCAGTCGAGCATCGACAGCGGATCGCGCAGCGACTCCTCCGAACGCGCGCGCAGGCGGCCGTTCAGTTCGGCCGCGCGGCGCTTCACGCGCATCGGGCCCGGCAGTTCGCCCTCGACCTTGCAGCCGCGCTCGACGCACGCGGCCATCGTGCGCCAAATCGCGAGCAGCCCGGCGCGCACTTCGTCCTCGGGGCGCAGCGCGCATTCGTTGCGCAGCATCAGTTCGGCGATCGACAGCCCGTGTTCGCGGCACTGGCGCATCAGGTCGTCGCCGGTGCGGAACGGATACGGCACCTCGACCGCCGCGCGCACGCCGTTCACGCGATCGCCGTCGCGATTCACGACGAAGCCGCCGCCGACCGAGTAATACTCTTTCTCGACGAGCAACTGGCCGTGCTCGTCGAACGCCTGGAAGCGCATCCCGTTCGGATGCACGATGCTCGTGCCGCTCATCAGCTTGCGGTAGAAGCCGATGTTCTCCTTCTCGTCGAAGCGGATCGTCTGCTTGCCGAGCAGCGCCAGCGACTTCTCCGCGCGGATCGCCGCGAGCCGCGGCTCGATCAGGTCCGGATCGATCGTGTCCGGCAGGTGGCCCTCGAGGCCGAGCAGCACCGCCTTGTCGGTGCCGTGGCCCTTGCCCGTTGCACCTAGCGAGCCGTATAGTTCGACCCGCACGCGGCGCACGAAGCCGAGCAGGTTCGCGTCCTCGATGTGCGACGCGAAGCGGCACGCGGCGATCATCGGGCCGACCGTATGCGAACTGGACGGGCCGATGCCGATCTTGAACAGGTCGAACGCGCTGACGTTCATCTGGCTTCCTCTGGGTGGGCGTACGTGAAATGTCGTTGGCATCAGTACATCAAAGCGTAAAATTGGCCGATAGAACAAAAACGGCATCGGCGTGGGATACCGCCGCCAAGCCCCGCGCAGGACGGCCGGAAAGTGCGTTTTGACGATGATCGGCGACGCAAAACCACAAGTCGGCCGGCGCGCCCGCAAGCAGAGTGCAACAAGTGAGACCCGCCTTCCCGGCGTGACGAGATTGACCGCGATGACACCCGACGTACCCGCTTTCCCCCTCGCCGAACCTGCGCCGCGGCGCATCCGCTTCGGCATCGTGCTGCTGCCGAACTTCACGCTCACGGCCTTCTCGGGTTTCGTCGACATGCTGCGGCTGTCGGCCGACGACGGCGACTACAGCAAGCCGGTGCGCTGCGCGTGGAGCGTGATCGGCGAAACGCTGGCGCCGGTGCGCGCGAGCTGCGGGATCCAGATCACGCCGTGGGAAACCTTCGAGAGCGCCGAGCCGTTCGACTACGTGGTCGTGGTCGGCGGGCTGCTGCATTCGGGGCCGCAAGCCGGCCCCGAAACGCTCGAGTTCGTGCGCCGCGCGGCGGCGGACGGCGCGACGGTCGTCGGCATCTGCACGGGCGTGTTCACGCTGATGCGCGCGAACGTGCTCGACGGCTACCGCACCTGCGTGAGCTGGTTCCACTACTGGGATTTCATCGAGCGCTTCCCGAACGCCGATCCGGACCTCCTGATCGCCGATCGCCTGTTCGTGATCGACCGGCGCCGGATCACCTGCTCGGGCGGCCGTGCGTCGATCGACGTCGCCGCCGCGATCCTGCTGCGCCATTTCGACCATGCGACCGTGCAGAAGGCGCTGCGCATCCTGCTGGTCGGCGAGATGCAGAAAGGCAATGCGCCGCAGCCGCATCCGCCGGGCCTCGAGCCGGCCACGCATCCGAAGGTCAAGCGCGCGATTCTCCTGATGGAACAGCATGTCGGGCGCGCGCTGCCGCTCGAGGAACTCGCGTGCAAGCTGGACATGTCGACCCGCCAGCTCGAGCGGCTGTTCAAGGCCGAGACGGGCAAGAGCCCGCAGGCGTTCGCGAAGCAGGTGCGGCTGCGCACGGCCGCTTGGCTGCTGACCAGTTCCGACCGCACCGTCGCCGATATCGCGTCGAGCTGCGGGTTCGCCGACGCGTCGCACCTCGGCCGCGAGTTCCGCAAGCAGTTCGGCGTGCCGCCGGCGACCTATCGCGAGCGCGGCGGGGAAGTCGCGGAAGGCGGTATGTCGGCGGCGACCGATCCCGATCCCGTGGAAGACGTCGCCGACTGATTGACGATCACGCGCGCCGTCGGCGCGCGGCTTCGTTCTTCGTTCTTCGTTCTTCGTTCTTCGTTCTTCGTTCTTCGTTCTTCGTTCTTCAGCCTTCGCCTCGGCCCCGCCGTTCGCCCTTCACCTCCGCCCTCCCTTCGCCCGCCAACCGCACATCGAACCCGGCACGATCGCCACATTTCCCCGCCATTTGGAACCGGTTCCAATCCATTTGACCGACGTTGCAACTCATTGATCGAGGGTTATTCCGGATGCTGACGCACCTTCAAATTTGTATGATGACCACATCACCTTACAAACCAGAGCGCCATGTTCGAGAAAATTCCCGCCCGTGCGATGAGCGACCACGTCGCGCAGCAGCTGCTGAAGCAGATCGAAGCCGGCAGTTTCTCGGCCACCGGCAAGCTGCCGACGGAAGCCGTGCTCGCGCAGGAATTCGGCGTGAGCCGCACCGTGATCCGCGAGGCGATCTCGCGCCTGAAGAACGAAGGCGTGGTCGAGCCGCGCCAGGGCAGCGGCGTGTACGTGAACCAGCACGGCGCGATCCGGCCGCTGCGGATCGACTACGCGGAAGCCGTCGAGGCGAGCTCGCTGCCGCACCTGCTTGCGGTGCGCCGCGCGATCGAGGCTGAAGTCGCGGCCGAAGCCGCGCTGCATCACACCGCCGACGACATGGCCGACATCGACGACGCGCTGCGCAAGATCGACGACGCGGTGGCCGAAGGGCGCGACGGCGTCGCGGAAGACGTCGCATTCCACCGCACGATCGCGGCCGTTACCGGCAACCCGTATTTCCTGAAGACGCTGCAGTTCCTGAACCAGTACCTCGAGGCCGGCGTGAAGGTCACGCGGCGCAACGAAGCGACGCGCGAGGATTTCTCGCGGCAGGTGCGCGACGAACACGCGGCGATCGCGGACGCGATCCGCGCACGCGACCCGATGGCGGCGCGCAACGCGGCACGCACGCACATGTACAACGCCGCGCGCCGCCTCGCCGAAGCCGGCATCTGCTGATGAACGAATGCGGCGGCCCGGGCCGAACCGGCGCCGTCGTTGTCCCGAACCTTTTCCGAATCGATCAAGGTTGACCATGTCACGAAATGTTGGAGTCATCGGCCTCGGCGCGATGGGCCTCGGCGTCGCCCGCTCGCTGCTGCGCGCGGGGTTCCGCGTGCACGCCTGCGACGTGCGCGACACCGTGCTGCAGGCATTCGCGGCCGAAGGCGGCGTGGCCTGCGCGAACCCGGCCGAACTCGGCGCGCAGTGCGACGTCGTCGTCACGCTCGTCGTCAATGCCGCGCAGACCGAAACGGTGCTGTTCGGCGAGCACGGCGCGGTCGCGGCGATGAAGCCGGGCGGCGTCGTGATCGCGAGCGCGACCGTCGCGCCCGACTTCGCGGTCGCGCTCGGCGCGCGCATCGAGGCCGCGGGCCTGCAGATGCTCGATGCGCCGGTGTCCGGCGGCGCCGCGCGCGCGGCGTCGGGCGAGATGACGATGATGACGTCGGGCCCCGCCGCCGCGTATGCGGCCTGCGACGACGTGCTCGCCGCGATCGCCGGCAAGGTGTATCGCCTCGGCGACGCGCACGGCATCGGCTCGAAGGTGAAGATCATCAACCAGCTGCTGGCCGGCGTGCATATCGCGGCGGCCGCCGAGGCGATGGCGCTGGGCCTGCGCGAAGGCGTCGATGCCGACGCGCTGTACGACGTGATCACGCACAGCGCCGGCAACTCGTGGATGTTCGAGAACCGCGTGCCGCACATCCTGAACGGCGACTACACGCCGCTGTCGGCCGTCGACATCTTCGTGAAGGATCTCGGCCTCGTGCTCGATACCGCGCGCCGCAGCAAGTTCCCGCTGCCGCTGTCGGCCACCGCGCACCAGATGTTCATGAGCGCATCGAGCGCCGGCCACGGCGGCGAGGACGATTCCGCCGTGATCAAGACTTTCCCCGGCATCACGCTGCCGCCCGCCCGCTGATTCGAACGACGTTCCCGCCATGACCGCTTCCGCTTCCCGCCCCCTGCTCGGCTGCATCGCCGACGATTTCACCGGCGCGACCGATCTCGCGAACATGCTCGTCAAGAGCGGCATGCGTACCGTGCAGACGATCGGCGTGCCCGCCGGCGACACCGCAATCGATGCCGACGCGATCGTCGTCGCGCTGAAGTCGCGCACGATTCCCGCCGCCGACGCCGTCGCGCAATCGCTTGCCGCCTACGAATGGTTGCGCGCGCAAGGGTGCCGCCAGTTCTTCTTCAAGTACTGTTCGACGTTCGATTCGACCGACGCGGGCAACATCGGGCCGGTGGCCGACGCGCTGCTCGATGCGGCCGGCGGCAACTTCACGATTGCGTGCCCGGCGTTCCCGGAGAACGGCCGCACGATCTATCGCGGCCACCTGTTCGTCGGCGACGTGCTGCTGAACGAATCGGGAATGGAGAACCACCCGCTCACGCCGATGAAGGACGCGAACCTCGTGCGCGTGCTGCAGCGGCAGACGAAGTCGCAAGTCGGCCTGATCCGCTACGACACGATCGCGCTGGGTGCGGCCGCCGTGCGCGAGCGGATCGAGCAGCTGCGCGCGGAAGGCGCGCGCTTCGCGATCGCGGACGCGCTGTCGGATCACGACCTCTACGTGCTCGGCGAAGCGTGCGCGGGCCTGCCGCTCGTCACCGGCGGCTCGGGCGTCGCGCTCGGCCTGCCCGCGAATTTCCGCCGCGTGGACCAACTGCCCGAGCGCGACAACGCAGCCTCGCTGCCGCACATCGACGGATCGTCGGCGGTGCTCGCCGGCAGCGCGTCGAAGGCGACCAACGCACAGGTCGCCGCGTGGCGCGAAAGCCGGCCGAGCTTCCGGATCGATCCGCTCGCGGCCTCGCGCGGCGAACCCGTCGTCGACGCGGCACTCGCGTTCGCACGCTCGCACCTGCCGCAGCCCGTGCTGATCTACGCGACCGCGACGCCCGACGAAGTGAAGGCCGTCCAGCACGCGCTCGGCGTCGAAGCGGCCGGCCATCTCGTCGAAAGCACGCTCGCGGCGATCGCCCGCGGCCTGCGCGACCTCGGCGTGCGCAAGTTCGTCGTGGCCGGCGGCGAGACGTCCGGCGCGGTCGTGCAGGCGCTCGACGTGAAATCGCTGCAGATCGGCGCGCAGATCGATCCGGGCGTGCCGGCGACGGCCACCGTCGACGCGCAGCCGCTCGGCCTCGCGCTGAAGTCCGGCAACTTTGGCACGGTGGACTTTTTCGACAAGGCGCTGCGCGCACTCGACGGAGCCGCATGATGAGTCAAGAAGCGACACTGCGCGAAGAGATCTGCGTCGTCGGCGCGAGCCTGTATGCGCGCGGCCACGCGGTCGGCAGCGCCGGCAACATCAGCGCGCGCCTGGACGACGGCTGGTTGATCACGCCGACCGACGCGTGCCTCGGCCGCCTCGACCCGAACGACATCGCGAAGGTCGGCCTCGACGGCCAGCCGGTATCGGGCGGCAGGCCGTCGAAGACGCTTGCGCTGCATCGCGGGATCTACGCGCGCAACGCGCAAGCGCACGGCATCGTCCATACGCATTCGACGCACCTCGTCGCGCTGACGCTCGCGGGCGTGTGGCGCGACACCGACGTGCTGCCGCCGCTCACGCCGTACTACGTGATGAAGGTCGGCCACATTCCGCTGATCCGCTATCGCCGCCCCGGCGACCCGGCCGTCGCGGCCGAAGTCGCGGCGCTCGCCGACCAGGTGCGCGGCGTGCTGCTCGACCGCCTCGGCCCGGTGATGTGGGGTTCGTCGGTGTCGCACGCATCGTATGCGCTCGAGGAACTCGAGGAAACCGCGCGGCTGTGGCTGATGACGGACCCGAAGCCCGAGCCGCTGTCCGACGCCGCGCTCGACGAACTGCGCCAGGCCTTCGGCGCGCGCTGGTAACGCAACGCGTCGCGTATACGAATCACGCAGGACTCCGTAGCGATTCCCATGCCCGCCGTGTGCGCGGGCCCTTCTGTCAGCACACACACACGATCCGGCGGCCTACGCGCCGCCGGCACACGACATATCTGGAGACGACGATGACTGCTCTCGACGCGGCCGCAAGCCGCTCGCCCGCCGCGCCCGCCCAATCGGCCGAGCTCGACCGCACCTACAGGAAAGTGTTCTGGCGCATCGTGCCGTTCCTGATGCTCTGCTACGTGGTCGCGTATCTCGACCGCGTGAACGTCGGCTTCGCGAAGCTGCAGATGTCGCAGGACCTCGCGTTCAGCGAAACCGTGTTCGGCCTCGGCGCCGGCATCTTCTTCCTCGGCTACTTCCTGTTCGAGCTGCCGAGCAACCTGCTGATGCACCGCATCGGCGCACGCATCTGGATCGCGCGGATCATGATCACATGGGGCCTGCTGTCGGCGGTGTTCGCGTTCGTGAAGACGCCGACGCAGTTCTACGTGCTGCGCTTCCTGCTCGGCCTCGCGGAAGCCGGCTTCTATCCGGGCGTGATCCTCTACCTCACGTACTGGTTCCCGTCGCATCGGCGCGCGAAGATCATCGCGGTGTTCATGTCCGCGATTCCGGTGTCGGGCATCTTCGGCAACCCGCTGTCCGGCTGGATCATGGAGCGCTTCCACGGCGGCTCGGGCTTTCACGGCTGGCAATGGATGTTCGTGATCGAAGCCGTGCCGGCGCTGCTCGTCGGTATCGCGACGATCCTGTATCTCGACAACGGCATCCGCAGCGCGAAGTGGCTCGACGCGCGCGAGAAGCAGCTGCTCGAGGACGAAATCGCCGCGCAGCCGCAGGAACAGCAGCAGCACGGCCATTCGCTGAAGGCCGTGTTCGCCGACCCGCGCATGTGGTGGATGTCGCTGATCTACTTCGCGTTCGTCACCGGCCAGTACGGCCTCACGTTCTGGATGCCGACCCTCGTGAAATCGACCGGCATCACCGATACGCTCCAGATCGGCCTGCTGTCGGCGATCCCGTTCGTCGTCGCGATCGTCGTGATGAACCTGTTCGGCCACAGCGCGGACAAGCGCCGCGAACGCCGCTGGCACCTGATCGTGCCGGCGCTGATGGGCGCGGTCGGGTTTGCGGTCGCCGCGTCGTACTCGCACAATACGGCGGTGTCGATCGTGTTCCTGTCGCTCGCGGCGGGCGGCGTGCTGACCTGCGCACCGCTGTTCTGGTCGCTGCCGACCGCGTTCCTCGCCGGCTCCGCCGCGGCCGCCGGGATCGCGATCATCAACTCGGTCGGCAACCTCGCCGGGTTCGCGAGCCCGTACGTGATCGGCTACCTGAAGGACGTCACGCACAGCACGTCGTCCGGCATGTACGTGCTGGCCGGCATGCTCGTGATCGGCGCGATCGCCGTGTGGCTCACGCCCGCGAAACTCGTGAACCGCTGACCCTTCATTCGACGCGGGGCGCCGGGCGCCCCGCCCCATTCATTCACCGGACCGCTGCCATGCCCCGCTTCGCCGCCAACCTCTCGATGATGTACACCGAGCACGCATTCCTCGAGCGCTTCGCCGCTGCCTCGCACGACGGCTTCAAGGCCGTCGAGTACCTGTTCCCGTACGACTTCGCCGCCGAGGACATCCGCGCGCGCCTCGACGCGCACGACCTCGAGCAGGCGCTGTTCAACGCGCCGCCCGGCGACTGGGCCGCCGGCGAACGCGGGATCGCATCGCTGCCGGGCCGCGAGGACGAGTTCCGGCGCGGCATCGACCAGGCGCTCGATTATGCGCGCGTGCTCGGCAACAAGAAGCTGCACGTGATGGCCGGGATGGTCGCGCCGGGCGCCGATCGCGCGCGCCATCGCGACACCTACGTGGCGAACCTGCGGCATGCGGCGCAGGCGGCTGCCGCGCACGGCATCACGATCCTGATCGAGCCGATCAACCAGCGCGACATGCCCGGCTATTTCCTGAGCCGCCAGGACGATGCGCACGACATCCGCGCGGAAGTCGGCGCGCCGAACCTGAAGGTGCAGTTCGACTGCTATCACTGCCAGATCGTCGAGGGCGACCTCGCGATGAAGCTCAAGCGCGATTTCGCGGGCATCGGCCACATCCAGATCGCCGGCGTGCCCGAGCGTCACGAGCCGGACATCGGCGAACTCAATTACCCGTATCTGTTCGCGCTGATCGACGCGCTGGGCTACGACGGCTGGATCGGCTGCGAGTATCGCCCGAAGGCCGGCACGTCCGAGGGCCTCGGCTGGCTCAGGCCGTACCTGTAATTTCCGTATTCCTCAGAGGGCAAAGAACATGAAAGTACTGATCACCGGCGGCGCCGGCTTTCTCGGCCAGCGTCTCGCGCGCAAGCTGCTCGAACGCGGCGAGCTGACCGGCCCCGACGGCCGGAGCAGCAGGATCGACGAGCTGGTGCTGCTCGACGTCGTCGAGGGCAGCGATTTCGGCGACGCGCGCGTGACGTCGATCGTCGGCGACATCGCCGATCGCGCGGTGCTCGAAAGCGCGATCGACACGCAGACGGGCGCGATCTTCCACCTCGCGGCGATCGTCAGCGGGCAGGCCGAAGCCGATTTCGATCTCGGCATGCGGATCAACCTCGATGCGTCGCGCACGCTGCTCGAAGTGTGCCGCGCGCGCGGCCATCGTCCGCGCGTCGTGTTCACGAGCTCGGTGGCCGTCTACGGCGGCGTGCTGCCCGACGTCGTGCGGGACGATACCGCGCTGAATCCGCAATCGTCGTACGGCGCGGAAAAGGCGATCGCCGAGCTGCTGCTCTGCGACTACGCGCGCCGCGGCTTCGTCGACGGCCGCGTGCTGCGGCTGCCGACCATCAGCGTGCGGCCGGGCCGCCCGAACGCGGCTGCGTCGTCGTTCGCGAGCGGCATCATCCGCGAGCCGCTGAACGGCGAGGAAAGCGTGTGCCCGGTGCCGGGGTCGACGCGGCTGTGGCTGCTGTCGCCGCGCGGCGCGATCGACGCGCTCGTCGCCGGTTGCGAGCTCGACAGCGAGAAACTCGGCAACAAGCGCGTGATCAACCTGCCCGGCCTGTCGGTGTCGGTCGACGAGATGATCGCGGCGCTGCGCGAAGTCGCGGGCGACGAGGTCGTGAAGCTGATCCGCCATGCGCCGGACGAACGCGTCGAGAAGATCGTCGGCAGCTGGCCGGGCCGCTGGGACACGACGCGCGCGGAAGCGCTCGGGCTGAAAGGCGACACGTCGTTCGCGGACGTCATCCGCAGCCATCTCGCCGACGAACGGCGTTGACGGCCGCGCCGCCCGGCAGGCGAGCGACCGCCCCGGCGTCGCTGCCGCCTGCCCGGCAGGCCGGCAACGTCCGGCTGCATCAGCGCGGCCTGGCGGACTCCCCGACGTGTATCGATGCGCGCTTCGCGCCGGATGGCGAGCGCGCCGCGCCGGCCGCATGCTGCCACGCCAGCAATCCGGGCAGATAGAACAGCAGATCGCGCACTCGTCGCGCGCCGGCGAGCGCCAGACAGGTCGGCGCGTCGAACCCGAGCAGCCCGCCGATCAGCACGAACCCGCCCTCCTGCACGCCCAGCCCGCCCGGCATCAGGAACGCGATGCTGCTCAGCAGCTGGATCAGCGCTTCGATCGCGAGCGCCTGCGCGAACGTCGGATCGGCGCCGAGAAAACGCAGCGCGAGCCAGATTTCCAGCGCATAGCCGGCAAACTGCAGCGTCTGCCAGATCACCAGATAGCGGACGACGATACCCGTCTTGCGCCAGACCACAAGGATCGACTGATCGGTGCGTGCCGATTCGCCGACCAGCGCCACCACCTTGCCGCTCGTGACGCGGTTGACCACGCGCATCGCGCGCTCGAACGGCCGCGCGTGCTGAACCAGTGCGAACAGCAGCAGCACCGGCACCAGCGCCGCCATGCCGATGGCGAGGCGCGCGGCCACCTGCGCGGCATCGGACGATACGTGTTCGAGCACGTAGCCGATCGCGACCAGCGCGAACACGAGCTGGCTGATCAACGTCAGCTGCATGTCGGCAACGAGGCTCGCCACGGCGGTCGCCGGGCGTACGCCCGCCTGCCGCAGCAGGCCGAACGACACGATCTCGCCGCCGATTCGCGCGACCGGCAACAATCCGTTGATCGATTCGCGGATCCACACGAGCTTGAGCATCGTCGCGAACGACGGCCGGCGCGGGCCGCGGATCAGCATCCGCCAGTCCCACGCATTCGCAAGCATCGGCAGGATGTGGGCCAGCGCGGCGACCAGCAACCCGGCGCCGGCGATCCTCAGCCGGTGCAGGATCTCCAGCGGATGCTCGCGCCAGACCAGCCACACCGCGAGCACCAGCCCGGCCAGCGCCGCCGCGCGCCCCGCTTGCCGCAGGCGCGCGTCGCGACGCGCGGACCGCCGGTCCGCGCCTTCGAGGTCGGCATGCGTGTCGTGCGTCATGATTTCCCCGCGGGCGACAGCAAGCCCTCGCGGTCGACGCGAAAGCGCGTGCCGCGCCAGACGACGTGCGACGAGAAGAAACTCGACACGAACACCACGAACTGCAGGAAATCGACGAACGGCAACCAGAGCGCGCCGCGCAGACCCGCGCCGGTGGCGCGGCTCGTCTTCAACATCAGCAGCGCCCGCGCGACGAGCGCCGCGAACGCCAGCCCCCAGGCGGCGAGCGTGCCGCCGGAAAACAGCACGGCCAGCACCGCCAGCGGCAACGGGTGCATCAGCACCGACCCGGCGTGACCGAGCCGGTCCGCCGCGCGGATCGTGCAGCTCCAGCGCAATTCGTGCGCGTACAGCGTGGCGAACGTCTCTTCGACACAGGCGTGCCCGACGACCAACGGCGGGACGACGACCTGCGCGCCGATCTGCCGCACTGCTTCGCCGAGCGCGTGATCCTCGGCCAGGTGATGCGCGAAACGCGCGAGCCCGCCGATGCGTTCGAGCGTCGCGCGCGTGATCGCAATCGTCTGGCCAAAGCACGGACGGGCGCGCCCGATGAAAAGCCCCGTGATGACGCCCGGCAGGAAATGGTAGTTCGTCATCGCGACGGCGACACCGGGCCAGAAGCCCGGCGACGCGATGCCGCGATACACGCTCGTCACGATGCCGACTTCCGGCTGCTGCAGCGCGCCGACGACGGCACGCAGATAATCGCGCTCGACCAGCACGTCGCTGTCGGCAAGACACAGCACTGAATGTTCCGCGTGTTCGAGCATGTTGACGAGATTCGCGATCTTGCGGTTCGGCCCGTACAGTCGCGCGTCGGCGACGACCTTGATGTTCGCGTCCGGATGGCGCCTGCGCAACGTTTCGACGGCCGCGAGCGCCGCGTCGCCCGCATCGTGCACGCCGAACAGATGCTGTACCGGCCCCGGATAATCCTGCACGAAGAAGCTTTCGAGATGCTGTACGAGATTCCATTCGTCGCCGTGCAGCGGCTTCGCGACGGTCACGCCCGGATAATCGCACGGCACCGACCGCGCGCGGGAAAAGAACCGGCCGACCAGCACGCTGGCCGTGACCGTGTAGGCAATGCCGAGCAACACGCCCAGTCCGCAGGCGATCGACATCGCGCCGGCCAGCGCGTGCAGCAGATGCAACAGGATCATGCTTCTCCCCAGTGGTGGCCCAATGACCGCGACGCCCCGGCCGGCACGCGCGAACGCGCGCTCGCCCGGACACGCCGCCGTGTCGATTCCCGTTGAGCCGGATATCAAGGACGACCAACCGACGGTACGCGCAATCAGATGACACGACTACCGTGCGGCGATCGATTCCGGTCACGCGCGCACAGCCGCGAACGTCCGCGGCCCTGAACGCCGCGTGGGCCACCTTACGGGCCGACAGGATCGCGGTCGCGATGACGGTCCGGATGCGGAATGTCATCGCCGTGAAAGACGCTTCGGGTACGCGCGGCGCAAACAGCCCGGCTGGCACGACACACTCCCTGGTGGCGCTCGTAACCGACGATCCGGCGCACAAGCAGCCCGGCAGCGGGTCCGTGCTGTCGATCATCCAGCGCATCGCGCGATGGTTCGGCGGCCGCGTGCGGTTCGGGCCCGGCATCGGCGGATACGGCCCCGGCGTCGCGATCGTGTTGCCGTCGGCCGACGCCGCCCGGATCGAGAGCGCGCATGCGTCACGGGGCGAATCCGATGCGCGGCCGCACGCTTAACGTTTTGTTAAGGATTCGGCCGTAGAATCCTCCGGAAGATACGGTCCCCACCCGCTTGCCAGGAGCTTTCATGTCTACCTCCGCCCGATACGATGCAGTCGCACGCCTTCTCCACTGGCTGATCGTGGCGCTCGTCGTCGCGCAATATGCAATCGGCTGGACGATGCCCGACGTGCATCGCGATACGCAACCGGTCGGCCTGATCGCCGCGCACCTGATCGTGGGCACCGCGCTGCTCGCCGCGATGGCTTGCCGCGTACTCTGGCGCGTGACGCATCGTCCGCCCGCCGACCAGTTGTCGCCCGCGATGCGCGCCGTGTCCGGCGCGACGCACTTCGGGCTCTATGCGCTGCTGATCGCGGTGCCGTTGCTCGGCTGGATCAATGCGTCGTCGCGTGCCTGGGCCGTGACGCTGCTCGGCATCGTGCCGCTGCCTGCGCTGTCGGCGGCCGGATCGGGATTCGGGCATGCGATGGGCGACGTGCACGGCATCCTCGCGTGGGTGCTGTTCGGCGGCATCTGCCTTCACGTCGCGGCCGCGGTCGCGCATCGTTTCATCCTGCGCGACCAGGTCATGCAGCGGATGATGCCCTGGTAATCCCGCCGCCGGTATCGTTGCGCGTCATCGCGGACAGCAGTCCGCCGATGGCGGATCGCATCTCGCCCGCATCGCCGCTCATCCCGCGATCCACCTGCGCGCCCAACGGAATCGGGCAACGAGACGGTCGCGGCGCCGCGCGAAGCGGCGCGCGATCGACGGCCTGGCCGTCCGTGCCGTTCGACCGGGCCGCGTGCCGCGAACGGCATGCGTATCGCCGTACCGCGAACACGACGGCCTGAAGACACACACGTACATGTCGGCTCCTAGTTGCCGGCCTGCGCCGGCATGACGGAGGCCGGCGCAGGCGCGGCAGCCGAAGCCGAAGCCGAAGCCGAAGCCGAAGCCGCCATCCTCGCGCGATCCTGCTCGGCGAGCTTCGCCTGCGCGGCCTGAATGTCCGCCGGATATTCGCCGTCGTCCCCCTTCGACGGATCGTACCCGGCCGCTTCCAGACGAATCAGCTCCTCGCGAACCTGGGCACGCGTGAGCGGCGCATTCGATTGCGCGAATGCGGACTGACCTGAGATTGCGCCGATCATCATCAGTAGTGCGATATAAGTTTTCATCATCAACTCCTTCAATGTTGCGTGCCGATCAACCTTCGTGAATGTCGAACCCGCCGCGGCGGTCCGCTGCGTCAGCTTCCGAAATACGGCGTGCAAAAGCTCTCGGGGCCGACGCATGCGGCCGGGCGCGGACGGGTCGGTTGCGCCGCCGGCCTGCCCGCATCGGACGTCCCCGCCGGATCGCCGCCGACCGCGGTTTCGGCCTGATGCCGAGGAAGTTGCCCGGCCTGCTGCTGGAACAGCGGACTTACGTCCGGATACGACGTATCGGTCACGAAGCGCAGCCCGTTGGTTTCGGCGTCGATCAGTTGCTGCCTGACCTGCGCGCGCGTCAGTGCCTGTGCCGACGCAGGCGTCGCGACACTCGCGACGGACATCGCCGCCACCGTGGCGGCCACCAGCCAATGCGTATTCATGCTCCACTCCTTCGGAAGTCAACGAAACGAGGTGCTACACCCGTATGACGACGCGGGGCGTACGTTTATTCCCGGAATGCCGGAGCGCTCGCACCGACCTTCACCGATCTGTCATTCTTTCGTCAGCCGGCGTAACCTGACGTAACGCAGGCCCCACCGCGCGTGGGGCAGACTGACGACACCTTGTGGATCGCCCCTCGATCATGTCCGTCGCTTACGACTATGCAGCCGGCCTGCTTCGCACGCTGTACGATCGCCATCTCGACGGTGGCGCCGTGCTCGATACGGCCGCGTTTCCCGACGCCGAGCGATTCGTTCGTGCGTGGCCGGCCATTCGCGCGGAAGCGCTGGCCGTCGCGCGCGACCTGCCGCGCATCCCGCGCTTCCACGAGATCATGCGCGAGCAGCACGACATCTCGGCCAACGATGCGCGCGACTGGCGGATGTTCATCATGCAGGCTTACGGCCAGCCGTTCCCGCGCAACCTGTCGCGCTGCCCGACCGTCGAATCGATCGTCGCGGCGTCGCCGGACGTGCTGTCCGCGTCGCTGTCGTTCCTCGCGCCCGGCAAACACATCCCGCCGCATCGCGGGCCGTTCCGCGGCATCCTGCGCGGTTATCTGGTGCTGTCGATGCCGAAGCGCGCGGATGGCACGCCGGCCGCCGTGCTGAAGGTCGACGGCCGCGACTACCGGCTCGACGAAGGCTGCTTCCTGCTGTGGGACGACACCTTCGTGCACGAAGTGTGGAACGACAGTGACGAAGTGCGGATCGTGCTGCTGCTCGATATCCGCCGGCGCGGCATGCCGCGCTTGCTGATGTGGCTGTCGAATGCGGTGATCGGCGTCGTGCGGCTCGGGATCAGGGTGCGGGGGCGGTCGATTCCGGTTTAGCAACCCGCCCGGCGCACGCGCCTTGCGGCCAATCCTCGCGCGCAAGCCGCGTCAGCACCTCCGTGAGCGCTTGAATCGCGGGTTGAGCGGCGCGCTGCACCGGGTACACGAGGTAGTAGCCCAGACCGTTGCGCACCAACTCCGGAAACGGCGCGACCAGCGTGCCGGCTTCCAGCCGATCCGCCGCCATGCGCGGATCGCCGATCGCGACGCCGTGCCCGTCCGACGCGGCCGTCAATGTCAGCTCGAGCGTATCGAACACGAGCCCGGTGCCCGGGTCGACCTGCGTAGCGCCGACGGCGTCCAGCCAGCATCGCCATTCGTCGCGATTGCTGGCGGGATGCAGCAGTGTCGCGTGCGCGAGATCGGCGATCGACTTCAGCACCGCGCCCGCCTCGCGCGTACACATCGGCGTGAGGCACTCGTCGAACAGCGGCACGGCCACCATGCCCGCCCAGCTTCCGCTGCCGCGCACGACGATCGCATCGAAACCGGCGTCGGTGAAATCCGGCGTGTCGTCCGCCGACGTGTGAATGCGCAACTCCGTGCGCGGCAACGCATGATTGAGCGCCGACAGCCGCGGCAACAGCCAGCGAATCGCGAAAGTGGAGGGCAAGCGCAATGTGAGAGTCGACGCGGCATGCGCATGCGCGCGCGCGTGTTGCGCCAGTTGCGAGAGTACGTCGACGGCCACCGTCAGCAGCGCGCCGCCTTCCGCGGTCAACGTCAATCCCGACGCATGACGGACGAACAACGCACACCGGTAATGCGCTTCCAGTTGCTGCACCTGACGGCTCACCGCACCCTGGGTCCGGCACAGATGCTCGGCCGCGCGGTTGAAGCTGCCGAGTTCGGCGGCGGCGACGAACGCCTGGAATGCCGTCAGCGGCGGCAGCGCACGGGTGAGATCCGCGAGCGGATATGCGCGGGCGGCATACCCGGGTTGCGGATTATTCGTTTGTTCGGTCATCGCTGCATCGCTATCGTGGTTGAACCGGTTCGCGACGGCTGTCGTGGCTGGCTCGTCAACAATCAGCGGAGAAATACCATGGTCTCGTCGTCCGACGCACTATACACGCGGCAGGTCGATACCTACCTCAAAGCGCTCGAGAGCGGCAACGTCGCCGCGATCTGCGCATTGTTCACGCCGGATGCGCAGATATTTTCGCCGTTCCTCGGCTGGATGTCGCCACTGCCCTTCTTCGAAAAAGTCGCGGCGGCCTCCGGACAAAGCCGGATCACGCCGATCGACATCTGCGTCAGCGCCACGGGCGCACGTCGGGCCACCGGCTATTTCGTCTACGACTGGGGACTGAAGGACGGCACCGCGGTGCAATTCGAGTGTGTCGACGTCTTCGAATTCGACGACGACGCGCGCATCGAGCGCATGATCATCGTCTACGACACCTATCCGATCCGCAGCACGGTCGGCGACAAGTACGCATAGCGCATCGACGGGGATCAGGCACCACGGCCGTTGCGCGGCGCAGCAACGGCGCCGCGCCGCCGGCCGTACGGCAATGTCGCTGCCGGCCCGATCGATCGCCTACACTACAGACCGTCCCCCCGCACGGCTCCTGCCAGCCACCGCCATGGCACACCTCTTCTTCGCGGCGTCGATCCAGCGCCATATCGACACGCCCGAGCGCGACATCGACGCACGGACGCTCGGCGAAGCGCTCGAAACCGTCTTCGGTGAACAGCCGCGGCTGCGCGGCTATATCGTCGACGACCAGGGCGCGCTGCGAAAGCACCTGTCGGTGTTCATCGACGGCCAGCCGGTACGCGACCGGCAACATCTGTCCGATCCGCTCGGCAACGGCAGCCGCGTGTACGTCGTGCAGGCGCTGTCCGGCGGATAAAGGGACGCATCGCCATCCAAACGAGCGCGCGGCCGCGCCCACAGGAGACATCCGACATGAACGATCGACTGCTCGTCGCGACCCGCAAGGGCCTGTTCGTGCTGCACGCCGACGGCAACGGCGGCTGGGCGCTCGGCGAGCCGCACTTCGTCGGCGAACCGGTCAGCATGGCACTGGCCGACCCGCGCGACGGCACGCTGTATGCGGCGCTCAATCTCGGCCATTTCGGGGTCAAGCTGCACCGCAGGCGTGCCGGTGCCGCCGCATGGGAAGAATGTGCGGTCCCCGTCTATCCGCCGCAGCCCGCCGATGAACCGCGCGCCGACGTCAGCGCCCATGCCGGCACCGGCGACGACGCGCACGACGAAGCGCCCACCCCGCCCCGCCCGCCGTGGACGCTTCAGCAGATCTGGTCGCTCGAAACCGGCGGCGCGGACGAACCGGGCGTATTGTGGGCCGGCACGATACCGGGCGGCCTCTTCCGCTCCGATGACGGCGGCGATTCGTGGGTGCTCAACCGCCCGCTGTGGGATCGCCCGGAGCGCCCCGAGTGGTTCGGCGGCGGCTACGATGCGCCGGGCATCCATTCGGTGATGGTCGATCCGCGCGACAGCCGGCACGTGACGATCGGCATCTCGTGCGGCGGCGTCTGGCAGACCTTCGACGGCGGCGCGACCTGGCGCGTCAGCGCCGACGGCATGGAGGCCGACTACATGCCGCCCGAGCGGCGCGGCGAACCCAACGTGCAGGACCCGCATCGCGTCGTCCAGTGCGCGGCCAACCCCGATGTGCTGTGGACCCAGCATCACTGCGCGATCTTCCGCTCGACCGACGGTGCCGCGCACTGGCAGCGGATCGAAGCGCAGCCATCGAGCTTCGGCTTCGCGGTCGCCGTGCATCCGGCAGACCCCGACACTGCGTGGTTCGTCCCCGCCGTGAAGGATGCGTGCCGGATTCCGGTGAAGGGCCGCTTCGTCGTCACGCGCACGCGCGACGGCGGCCGCAGCTTCGAGAGCCTGTCGAACGGGTTGCCGCCTGCGCCGGCCTACGATCTCGTCTATCGGCACGGGCTCGCGGTGGACGACTCCGGCACGCGTCTCGCGATGGCGTCGACGACGGGCGGGTTATGGACCTCCGCGGACGGCGGCGAAAAATGGCGGCAGGTCTCCGCGCATTTGCCGCCGGTGTATTGCGTGCGCTTCGGATAACGAACGACTCACATGCAGCGCGCGCCCGTTGCGTTACGTCGGCGGCGCGATCCGCGCGACCGTGTCGCGCGTCTGCACGATTTCCGCTTCAAGCCAGTCGAGAAACCGCCGGACCCGCGGCTCGCGCTCTCGCCCGGGCCGGCACAGCGCGACGAAACGCGCGCCGGCGAGCCGCACCGATGCATCGATCGGCGTCAGCGCGTCGCGTTCGACGTGCTCGGCGGCCAGCACCGAACTGAGCAGCCCGACACCCTGCCCATGCAGCACGGCCTGCAGCGCGTAATGCTCGTCGTCGTAATGGCGGAACACCGCGCGCTCGAGCCATGCTTCGCGACCAGCCGCACGGCACCACGATGCCCAGTCGATCGACACGGGAAGCGGCGTATCCCAGGTGGTCTCGATCAGCTCGATACGCTCGTTCGCGCGCCCGACGTCGAGGCCGCGCGCCGCATACGCGCCGAAATACTCGTCGATCAGCGCGATCTCGTGCAGCGCGGGAAACGCGCGCGACGTCGCGCGGATCGCGAGATCGACCCGCGCGTCGCGTTCGAGATCGACGAGCGCGTTGCCGGTTTCCACCTTGATGTGCAACTGCGGATCGACGCGCCGGAACCGGCCGAGCCGCGGAATCAGCCACATCGCGGCGAACGCGGGCGTGGTGGTCAGCACCAGCGTGCGCGCATCGGCCGTCGCGGGCCGCAGCGCATCGAGCCCGCGGCTCATGCCGAGCAGCGCGTCGTGACACGCACGAAACAGTTGCCCGCCCTCGTCCGTCAACCGCACGCCGCTCGCGCCGCGCTCGAACAGCAGCACGCCGAGCCGGCTTTCGAGCGACTTGATCTGATGCGACACGGCCGCCGGCGTCACGGAAAGTTCGTCGGCGGCCGCCTTGAACGTGCCGAGCCGCGCGCACGACTCGAATACACGTAATGCGGTCAGGGGAATTTTCGAGAACACGACGCCTCGCGGGCCGGATCCGGCCGGGTTGAATTCGATTCAATCCGCGTGAGATTAGGTGAATTGAGGCACGCGCGCAACGCGGGTAGCCTTCCGGGACGTCGCGGCACGGCGGCCGCAGCACGCAGCAGCGGCCAACCCGCCGCCCAACCATCGACGAACCAACGACCGTCGAACCGGAGAACCAACGTGCAAGGCCTACCGCGCAGGATCACGCAGGCGGTGCTCTACGAAGCGATCGCCATTTCCTGCATCTCGCCCGCGATCGCGGCGCTCTTCAAGCAGGGTCTGGTCTATTCGGGCGCGCTGTCCGCGACGATGTCGGCGATCGCGCTGCTGTGGAACATGATCTTCAACGCGCTGTTCGAGCGCTGGGAAGCGTCGCGCCGGCAGCCCGCGCGCACGCTCGCGCGACGGATCCTGCATGCGACCGGTTTCGAGGGCGGGCTCATCTTCATCCTCGTGCCGGTCGTATCGTGGTGGCTCGACATCTCGTGGTTCGACGCGTTCGTCGTCGACATCGGGCTGTTCGCGTTCTTCTTCTGCTACGCGTTCGTGTTCCAGTGGGCGTTCGATCGCGTGTTCGACGTGCCGGCGGCGACGAAGGAATCGTGACGAGGTGTTCGCGGGCCGGCTTCGCGCCGATCGACGCGAAGCCCGAAAGCAACGCGGCCCGCCCGCGCGATACGGGAGGGCCGCGTTTCATCACGCCGGCGCGCCGCCTTCGGCGAGCGCGCCGGTCACGTCGACGCTCAATGCACGCCGAGATACGCCTTCACCGCCGGCAGGCCCGGCTTGCCGTCGAGCGTCGTCACGCCGGCCAGCCACTTGTCGAGCGCCTGCGGGTTCGCCTTCAGCCACTCGGCGGCGGCCTTGTTCGGGTCTTCCTTGTTCATGATCGGCAACATCACGTGGTTCTCGATCGACGTCGTGAACTGCAGGTTCGACACGAACTTCGCGACGTTCGGGCAACGCTGCGCGTAGTCCGGCGGCGTGGCCGTCAGCACCTTCGCCTCGCCGTAGTTCGGGCCGAACACGTCGTCGCCGCCGCTCAGGTAGTCGATCTTCATCTGCACGTTCATCGGATGCGGTTCCCAGCCGAGGAACACGATCCACTGCTTGTCGCGGATCGCGCGGTTCACCTCGACCAGCATCCCGGCCTCGCTCGACTCGACCATCTTGAACTTGCCGAGGCCGAACTGGTTGCCGTCGATCATCTTCTTGATCAGCAGGTTGCCGTCGTTGCCCGGTTCGATCCCGTAGATCTTGCCGTTGAGCTTGTCGGCGTACTTCTGGATGTCGGCGAACGACTTCAGGCCGCCCTGGTACACGTAGTCGGGCACCGCGAGCGTGTATTTCGCGCCGGTCAGGTTGGGCGTGGCGAGCACCTTGATCGTGCCGGCCTTCGTGAACGGCTGGATGATCGGGTCCATCGTCGGCGACCAGTAGCCGAGGAACACGTCGATCTGCTTGCTCTTGATGCCCGCGAACGTGATCGGCACCGACGCGATCGTCTTGGTCGGCGCGTAGCCGAGCCCCTGCAGCATCGTCGCTGCAAGACCGGTGGTGGCAGCGATGTCGGTCCAGCCGACGTCCGCGAAGCGCACGTTCTTGCATACGGGCGGGTCGGCCGCATAAACCGCCGACATCGGCGCGGCCATCCCGATCCCGCATACCGCTGCGATCAATTGGCGCTTCATCTGTCTTCTCCTCAAAGTGACGTCGTTTTTCATGGGGGCGGGATCGATGGTTGAAGCCGCGCGCCGCGATCCCGGCGGCGTCGCGGACCGAATGGTTCGCGCGGGTTGCGTCAGCGCCCCGGCAACCGTCGCTCGTAGCTCGGCGCGTGACCGAACTGCGCGCGATACGCCTTGCTGAAGTGACACGGCGAATGGAATCCGCACGTCGTCGTCACGCGCGCGATCGACGCATCCGTCGTGCGCAGCAGGTCGCGCGCGCGTTTCAGCCGAAGCGTGAGGTAATAGTGAGTGGGCGACACGTTCAGGTACACCTTGAACATCCGCTGCAGGTGACGCTGCGACAGCCGCACGAGCCGCGCGAGTTCCTCGAGCGACAGCGGCTCCTCGATGTTCGCTTCCATCAGCCGCACCACTTCGATCAGTTCCGCGCGCGAGAAGCCGACGCGCGCGTCGACGGGGATCGGCTGCGTATCGGTCGAGCTGCGGATGCGTTCGAGGATGAACTGCTCGGACACCTGCGCGGCGAGCTGCTGGCCGAAACGCATGCCGACGAGATTCAGCATCAGGTCGAGCGGCGCGGTGCCGCCGGTGCAGGTGAGCCGGTCGCGATCGACGACGAACAGCTCGTCGGCGAACCCCACCTGCGGAAACTCCGCATGCAGTGCGGACAGGTTCTCCCAGTGCACGGTGCAGCGATAGCCGTCGAGCAGGCCGCCCGACATCAGCGCATACGCGCCGGTGCAGATGCCGCCCAGCGGCAGCCCGCGTTCGGCGAGCGCCGCGAGCGTGTCGCGCGCGCCGTCGTCGACCACCTCGCGGATGTGAATCCCGCCGCACACGATCATCACGTCGGGCAGGTTCGTGTAGTCGAGCGCCTGGGTCGGCCGCACCGCGATGCCGTTGCTGGCCCGCACGGGGGCGCCGTCGAGCGAATAGATCGACCACTGGTAGTGATCGGCACGCCCGACGTAGTTCGCCATCCGAAGCACTTCGACCGCGCTCGAGAACGCGATCATCGAGAAGTGCGGCAGCGTCAGGAAGCCGAAATGGGCAAGGGACGAAACCGGTGAAACGCGAGCGGCGGGCACGGCGGCAGCGGCGGCGGACGTCACATCGAGCTCCTGGCGAACGGTTGAGCAGGTTGCACGCAGCCAGCCCCGTGGCAAACGCCACGGAAGCCGGTATCGAATCGGAAGAGGCGGCCGGAAGTCGAACCGGCCGCCGGTTGCTTACGCTTGCGCGGGCGCGGCCTTCGCGCGGAACAGCTGCTTCAGGCCCGAGAACAGCGGTGCTTTCGCGGTGCCCGGCGCGCGGCCGAAGCTCTCGGTGATGCGGTCGAGAATGATCGCGAGCAGCACGACCGACAGACCGCTTTCGAAGCCGAGGCCGATGTCGAGGCGCTGGATACTTGCGAGCACGTCGTTGCCGAGGCCACCCGCGCCGACCATCGACGCGATGATCACCATCGACAGCGCCATCATGATGGTCTGGTTCACGCCCTGCATGATCGACGGCAGCGCGTTCGGGAACTGCACCTTGTACAGCAGCTGCCACGGCGTGCAGCCGAATGCCTGGCCGGCTTCGACGATCTCGCGGTTCACGTGACGGATGCCGAGGCTCGTCAGGCGCACGGCCGGCGGCATCGCGAAGATCACCGTCGACAGGATCCCCGGCACGCGGCCGAGACCGAACAGCATCGCGGCAGGAATCAGGTAGACGAACGCGGGCATCGTCTGCATCAGGTCGAGGATCGGACGCACGATCGCGGCGACCCACTTGCTCTTCGCGGCCCAGATGCCGAGCGGAATGCCGAGCACGAGGCTGATGATCGTCGACGACAGCGTGAGGCCGAGCGTGATGACCGTCTGATCCCAGAAGCCCGTCGCGAAGATCAGCAGCAGCGACGCGGTGGTGAACAGCGCGAAGCGCCAGCCCACGCGCCACAAGCCGACGCCGATGAAGATCGCCATCATCAGCCACATCGGGATCGCCTGCAGGCTGTGCTCGACGAAGGCGGCGAGACCCTCGATCGCGCGGCCGATCGCATCGAACGTCGCCGCGTCATGATCGAGCAGGTAGTGAACGGACTGGTCGACCCAGGTACCGAGCGGAATCATTTCAGACATGGGAGCCTCGCGAACGCGTGATGGCCTTCAGGATAAGAGCGCGGTCGACCGAGCCGCAGTAGCAGCCGTCGTCGTCGACGACGGGCAGTGCATTCGGGCTCGCGACGACGCGCGCGACGACATGTTCGAGCGACGCATCGCGCCGGATGCTTTCGATCGGCCGCACCGACGGCGTGTCCTGACCGATCGCCTCGCGCGTGACGAAGCCGCGGATCTTGCGTGCGGCGTCGAGCACGAACGCATATTCGGCACTGCCGTTCAGCGTCGCCGCGACGTTCGCGGCGTCGCACTTCGACATGGTCGGCACGGCGCCCGTCTGCATCAGGTCGCCCGCCGTCAGATAGCGGCTCGTGTCGATGCCGTCGAAGAACGCGCGCACGTAGTCGTCGGCCGGGTTCGCGATGATGTCCTGCGGCGTGCCGACCTGCACGAGCCGGCCGCCTTCCATGATCGCGATGCGGTTGCCGATGCGCAGCGCCTCTTCCAGATCGTGCGACACGAACATGATCGTGCGGCGCTGTTCCTTCTGCAGTTGCAGCAGCACGTCCTGCATTTCGCGGCGCTTGAGCGGATCGAGCGCGGAGAACGCCTCGTCCATGATCATCAGCGACGGGTTCACGGCCAGCGCGCGGGCCAGGCCGACGCGCTGCTGCATGCCGCCCGACAGCTCGGACGGCAGCTTGTGCGCGAACGGTGCGAGGCCGACCTGCTCGAGCACCTCCATCGCACGGCGTTCGCGTTCCTTCTTGCCGACGCCCGCGACCTCGAGGCCGAACGCGGCATTCGACACCACGGTGCGATGCGGCATCAGCGCGAACGACTGGAACACCATGCTCATGTCCTTGCGGCGCAGCGCGGTCAGCGCCGAGCGGCGTGCCGACGCGACGTCGAGCCCGTCGATCAGCACCTTGCCGGCGCTCGGATCGACCAGCCGGTTCACGAGGCGGATCAGCGTGGATTTGCCGGAGCCGGACAGGCCCATCAGCACGAATATTTCGCCTTCCTGCACGTCGAACGAAACGTTGTGCACACCGACGACCTGACCGGTACGCTTGAGCACATCGTCTTTCGTTGCGCCGGCGGCGAGCATGTCGAGCGCCTGCTGCGGGTTGCTTCCAAATACCTTGCACAGACCTTCGACTACGACCTTGGGGGCATCCATCGAAACCTTCTCCTCGTGTAGCGGGGACTCACGCGTGTGACTCAACGTGCCTACATAGTTGCCAGAAAAAACCCCGACCTGCCGACGAATTACGACAAACGCTTGCGCAAATACGACACACCCCGCAGCCCCGCCCCACGGGGCGCAGCGCTCGGCGGCCCCCGATTGCGGCGACGCAATACGCGCACAGCCAGCACCGGCGGGCATCGCGGGCGTGACTTGTGCGCAGCAGCGCGACGCGCGAGCGGCGGCGTTTTACGACAACCCGCAAAAACCGCGCGTCGCTTTACGACAATTCCACGTCCGATCGGACCGTCTCGCCTGCCCGGCGCCGGGAAAAAGAATGGTCGTACGAAAACAGGCGCCGCGAACGCGCGGCAGCCATGCTTCGCGGCCCGCCCGCAACCCAGAAAATCCCCCATGGCCATTGTGATACATTCCGGCAAACACGCCGATCGCGACGTCGCCGCGCGCCTTGCGCATGGCGCTGCGCCGGCAGTCCGCGCATGCCGGTTCGCCTGCCGGCCATACGGAAACAGCCTCGATCGCGCCGCGCGACGATCGAAGGACGATAACGAAATGAGAGAGGGAGCAAGGCGATGAATTGGGCTTTTGCCGCAATCGGTTTCATCGTGGGCGGTATCGCCGCATTGTTCGGGGATTTCTCCGCCGCCAACGGCGCGCTGCTCGGTGCGGCGGCCGGGTTCTGCATCGGCTACGCGCTGCAGCAACGCAAGCACACGCACGGCGGTACGCCCCCCGACGCGTTCGCGATTTCCGCGACGCCGCAACCCGCTCCCGTGCCGCTCGCCGATCGCGTCGCGCGCCTCGAAGCGACGGTCGACGCGCTCACGCGCGAGCTCGACTTGCTGCGCGGCCAGCTCGCCGGCGCGAAGGCCGGTGCCGCAGCGACCGGCAGCGCCGCGCAGGTGCCGTCGACGCCTCCCTCCGCCATCACGCCTGCACCCGCCGCGATCCCGCCTCGACCATCCGTGCAGCCTGCGGTCGCGAGCGCCGGCGTGCCGTCGTCGACGTCCGCGCCCGCGCCCGCGCCGGCAGTCGCCACGCGGACGAGCGCCGCACCGGCCGCCGCCGGCGCACCGACGGGTGCGCCCGCATCGACCACGCCGCCCGCCTCGCCCGCCCCGCCAAAGCCCCGCGAACCCGGTATCGCCGAACGCGCGCTCCGCGCCGCGCGCGACTGGCTGCTCGGCGGCAACACGGTCGTGCGCGTCGGCATCATCGTGCTGTTCTTCGGCGTCGCATTCCTGCTCAAGTACGCGGCCGACAACAACATGCTGCCGATCGAATTCCGCCTGGCCGGCACGGCGCTCGCCGCGGCCGCGCTGCTCGCGATCGGCTGGCGCGTGCGTGCGCGCCGCGCGGCGTACGGTCTCGTGCTGCAGGGTGGCGGCATCGGCATCCTGTACCTGACGATCTTCGCCGCGACCAAGCTCTACGCGCTGCTGCCGGTCGGCGCGGCGTTCCCGCTGATGGTCGCGGTGTGCGCGCTGAGCGCGTTCCTCGCGGTGAAGCAGAACGCGCTGCCGCTCGCGTTCATGGGCAGCGCGGGCGGCTTTCTCGCGCCGGTGCTGCTGTCGACCGGCCACGGCAGCCATGTCGCGCTGTTCAGCTACTACGCACTGCTGAACGCAGGCATCTTCGCGATCGCGTGGTTCAAGGCCTGGCGTCCGCTGAACCTGCTCGGCTTCGTGTTCACGTTCACGATCGGCTCGGCGTGGGGCGTGACGGCGTACCGCCCCGCGCTGTTCGCGACCACCGAGCCGTTCCTGATCCTGTTCTTCCTGATGTATGTCGGCATCGCGCTGCTGTACGCGGTGAAACGCGAACTGGCGCTGCGTCACTATGTCGACGGCACGCTCGTGTTCGGCACGCCGATCGTCGCGACCGCGCTGCAGGCGTCGCTCGTGAAGGACATGCCGTTCGGGCTCGCATGGAGCGCGGTCGCGCTGTCGGCGTTCTATGTCGCGATCGCCGCCTGGCTCGCGCGGCGCCGCGATCGTCTCGCGCTGCTGTTCGAAGCGATGCTCGCGCTCGCGGTGATCTTCGCGACGCTCGCGGTGCCGCTCGCGTTCTCGGGCCCGACGACCAGTGCCGCGTGGGCGATCGAAGGCGCGGCGATCGTGTGGGTCGGCGTGCGCGAGAAACGCCTTGCGCCGTTCGGCTTCGGCCTGCTGATGCAGATCGCCGCGGCCGGCGCATTCTTCACGAGCCTGCTCGGCCCGGCCGACACGAACGCGCTGCCGGTGCTCAACAGCGCATACATCGCGATGCTGCTGATCGCGCTCGCCGGGCTGTTCACGGGCTGGTGGCTGCACGGACGCGACGAAGCGCGCGCGTGGCACGCGTGGATGCCGGACGTCGGCGCGGCCGCCGCGGCGTGGGGGCTGCTGTGGTGGCTGAGCGGCGGACTGCACGAGATCCTCGTCTACGCGGGCCGTCACGTCGACCTGCATGCGGACCGGTTCGTCGTCGACGCGACCGCGCTGTTCGCCGCCGGCACCGCGTGGCTCGCGCACGTCGCGCGCCGCAAGCTCGCGTGGCCGATCGCCGAATGGCCGGCACTCGCGCTGACGCCGGTGCTCGCGCTGCTCGCGTTGCGCGCGTTCGATTCGCACGAGGCGCCGCTGTCGGGCATGGGCGCGTTCGCGTGGCCGATCGCCGTCATCGCATGCTATGCGCTGCTGCTGCGGCAGTCGCGCGGCACGGCGGCAGCCGGTCCGGCGGCGAGCGCGGCGGGCGCGGCGGGCGCGGCGGGCACGTTGGCCGTGGCGGCCATCCCCGTTCCCGTGATCGCGCCGTTGCACACGCTGATGTTCTGGACGTTGTGCGGGCTGTTCTCGCTCGAGGGCTTCTGGCGCCTGCGCGCGTTCGTCCCCGAAGGCGCGTGGAGCTGGAGCGCGTGGGCCTACGGCTTCGGCGCGCTGCTTCTGCTGGTGTCGGGCCCCGGCTCGCGCCTGCGCTGGCCGGTCGCCGCGTTCCCGCGCGCGTATCAGGTATGGGGGGCTGCGCCGCTCGCCGCGCTGCTGTGGCTGTGGAGCATCGCCAGCGTGACGAGCGACGGCGATGCGTCGCCGCTGTTCTGGCTGCCGCTGCTCAATCCGCTCGACGTCGCGCAACTGCTGATCTTCGTCGCGTTCGCCACCTGGCTGCGCCGCCTGAAGACGCTCGGGGTCACCTGGCATCCGCTGGCGGCCGACCTCGCCGCGCTCGCGACCGTGTTCCTGTGGTTCAACGCGCTGCTGCTGCGCACGCTGCATCAGCGTTTCCACCTGGCCTACGACATCGACGCCGTGCTGTCCTCGTTCGGCATCCAGCAGGTGTTCATGGTCGGCTGGAGCCTGTTCGCGTTCGCCGGCATGTGGCTGACGCGCCGCAACGGCATCGCGCGCGTGTGCGCGCTCGCGTCGCTGCCGCTGATCGTCGTGATGTGGGCCTGGACCTTCTACGCGAACTTCACGCAGGACGGCGGCAGCTGGGCGCGCATTCCTCTGCTCAATCCGCTCGACCTCGTGCTGGTGGTGGTCTATGCGCTCGCCGCGTCGTGGTTCGTGCGTGCGCGCACGCTCGGCTGGCCGTTCGGCAACTATCGCGTCGAACTGCTCGGCGTGGCCGGCGCAACGGCCTTCCTGTGGCTGAACGCGATCCTGCTGCGCACGCTGCATCACTGGACCGGCGTGCCGTACGCATTCGACGCGATGGCGGAATCGACGCTCGTGCAGGCGTCGGTCTCCGTGTACTGGACGCTCTGCGCGCTCGCGACGATGATCTGGGCCACGCGCCGCGGCTTGCGTCCGCTGTGGTTCGTCGGCGCCGCACTCCTCGCGCTCACGGTGATCAAGCTGTTCCTGTTCGACCTGTCGCACGTCACCGGCATCGAACGCATCGTGTCGTTCATCGGCATCGGCATCCTGCTGCTGTTGATCGGCTATTTCTCGCCGCTGCCGCCGAAGGCCGCGGCCCAACCGGGCGACACCCAACCATGAAACGACTCGCAGCCCTGCTCGGCCTGAGCCTGCTGACGTCGTTCGCGACGGCCGACGGCGCCCCCGGCGCGGAACGCGTCGCGCGGCGCTTCTCGCTCGATCTCGACGGCAGCGCCGCGTATTACCAGCTCACCGTGCCGCAGGCCATCTATGCGGCCAGCCGGCGCGACGATCTCGGCGACGTGCGCGTGTTCAACGGCGCCGGCGAGCCCGTGCCGTATTCGCTCGATGCGCCTGCGGCGGCCGCCGTGCCGCCGGCGCGCACGCCGGTGCACTGGTTCCCGCTGCCGCCCGCGCGCGCCGACGACGGTCAGGCGCCGCTCGGCGTGTCGGTCGCGCCGGACGGCTCGCTGCGCGCGGCCGTCACCGCGCCGGCTCGCGCAAAGCACGCGGCCGATCTCGTCGACCTGTCGCATGCGGACGGCGAGGTCGACGCGCTGCTCGTGCATGTGAGCGACGACAGCTACCAGGGCCGTGTCGCCGTCGAAGCGAGCGACGACCTGCGCAGCTGGCGCTCGCTCGGCAGCACGCAACTGCTGAAGGTCGGCCGCGGCGGCGACCTGCTGGTGCAGGAACGCATCGCGCTCGAGGGCGCGGGACCGCGCTACCTGCGGCTCGACTGGCTCGACGGCGCGCCCGCGATCGGATCGATCGAGATCGAAACGCAACCGCACGATGCGCGCACGGCGGACTCCGCTGCCGTGCCGCGTCAATGGCGCGAAGCCGTACACGTGCGGGCCGGCGGCGCGCCCGGCGAGTATCTGTTCGATACCGATGGCGCCTATCCGGTCGACCGCGTGCGCATCGACCTGCCGCAACCGAATACGGTTGCGCGCGCAACGCTGCAGAGTCGCCCCGACGCGCAGGCGCCGTGGCGCGAGGTCGCCAATGCCGTGCTGTTCCGGCTGCAGGGCAAGGGCGGCGAACAGCGCAACCCGCCGCTGGCGTTTGCATCGAATCCCGATCGCGCGTGGCGAATCATCGTCGACATGCGCAACGGCGGGCTCGGCGGCGGCCAGCCGGCCGTCGCGGTCGGCTGGCATCCGGCCGCCCTGACCTTCGTCGCGCGCGGCATGCCGCCGTTCACGCTCGGTGTCGGCAATGCGTCGCTGCCGTCGTCGGCCGTGAGCCGCGATGCGCTGCTGGTCGGAATGGCGCCGGAGGTACGGCCCGCGCGCGTCGGTGCGGCGCTGCCGGCCTCGGCGGTCGCGCCCGGGCCGGCAGCCGATACGGATGCGGCCCGCCGTTACGTGCTGTGGGGTGCGCTGGTCGTCGCGGTCGGCGTGCTCGGCACGATCGCATGGCGCCTCGCACGCGGCGGCGGCGACACGCCTGCTCGCGACGAGTAGGACCACGCCGGCACACCGGCACGCCGAATCAGGCCGGTGCCGCTCGCACCGTTCGCGCAGTTCACACCGTTCACACCGTTCGCGCCGCGACGCGGCCGTGCGGACGCGGCCGCCACGGCGACGAGCGGCAGCTGGCCGCGCCGGCCGCCCCCATCGCCGGCGAGCGCGTACCGCGACGCGCACGCCAGTCGGCCCGGATCGCCGCGATCGCGCGAAGCGCCCATGATTGCGCCGTCACGACAGGCCGTACGCCCCGCCGCGATGCCGGCGGCATGCGACGCGCGACGCATGCGACGGGACGCCTGCACAGGATCGCGCTGTCATAGCGCTTGCCGGCGAAGCGCACGATATCGACGACGTCGAAGCCCTGGGCCCGGTAGAACGCCAGCAGATGCGACGCGGGATGCGGCGTATCGAGCGCGAGCAGCGAATAACCGCGCAACGCGGCCCACTGCCCGGCAAATGCGAGCAGCGTCGCACCGATCCCGCCGCCTTGCCAGCCGGGATCGACGGCCACCTGGCGCACGCTCGCGACGCCGTCGCGACGGTACAGCGAACACGGCGACGCCGGATCGGTGGCGTAGAGCGTCATCGTGCCGACGACGCGACCACCAGACACCGCGACATGACATTCACCCGCTTCCGCGCGGCGACGCGTGACCTCCTCGGCCTGGTCGACACACGTACAGTTGAGCCCCATCGCGCCGAGTCGCGCGAACGCACGATGCAGCAGCGCGGTGAGCTGCGTGTAGCTGTCGACTGCCGGATCGAAGCGCCGCACGATGACCCGGTCGGCGCGCACGGCAGGCGGCGCGGCGGGTGAACGTTCGGCGATCGTGTTCCGGGATATCGACATGGCAGCGCTCCGTGGTCAGGATGACCGAAGTCTAGGAGCGCGCCGCGAGGCGTCGCAAGAAAAAATGTCGTAAAAAAGACGAGAATTCGAAGCGAGGCGATGGCGCGACGGTGTGCATTTTCATGCGTCCGGCGCCTTCGGTCACGTGGTCGAACACACCGATCGTTGTGCCTGCAAGCAATGCGTGACGCACACTGCGTCGCCGCCCCCATGCCGCGCGATTCCGGACTCGCTATGCCCCGCGCGAGCGCCCCGCATCGTCGTTGACACACCCGGCGACGCGCTCCAGACTCGCTGATCCTCCACCGCACCGCGAGCGCACATGGTCACCTGCTTCCTTCGCTACGTCATCGATCCGTACAAACTCGAGCAGTTCGAAACCTACGGCAAGATGTGGATTCCGCTCGTCGAGCAATTCGGCGGCACGCACCACGGCTACTTCCTGCCTTCCGAGGGCGCGAGCAACATCGCGCTCGCGATGTTCTCGTTCCCGAGTCTCGCCGAGTACGAGCGCTATCGCGAACGCTCGAAGGCCGATCCCGCGTGCCAGGCCGCGTTCCGGTATGCAGAGGAAACACGCTGCATCGTCAGCTACGAGCGCAGCTTCTTCCGGCCGGTGTTCGAGTAACCCCGCGCATCGCGCCCCCTTTCCGGCGCCGGACGAAAAAAAGCCCCGCCTGCATCCGCGCGGCGGGGCCAACCCATGTCAGTAGAGACATTCATGGAGGAGACGGGCCCATCTTATCGAGCGCGGCTCGCCGTCCCAACCATGCATTTCTGCTATCCATCTGCGTCGCCGCGCGCACGCGCGCCCCGCGTGCCTGGCATATCGATAGAACGAAAAGTCGTTTTCAGAGTGGCGGCGGGGTCGTTACCATCTGGTTTTAAGCCTGTGCTTAGCCGGGCAAGCCATCCCCAAGGAGCGCCCTTTGACTGCATTCGATCAACACCGCCGCCCGTTCGTGGTCGGCATCGGCGGCACCACCCGGGCCGCGTCGTCGACCGAGCGCGCGCTGTCGTTCGCGCTGCGCGGCGCGCAAGCCGCCGGCGCACGCACGCGCCTGTTCGACGGCCCGTTCCTGCATACGCTGCCGCACTACGCCCCCGAACACAAGACGCTGACCGACGCGCAGCGAGAACTGATCGACACCGTGCGCGAAGCCGACGCGATCATCATCGCGACGCCCGGCTATCACGGCGGCGTGTCCGGCCTCGTGAAGAACGCGCTCGACACGCTCGAGGAACTGCGCGCCGACGAGCGCCCGTACCTCGACGGTCGCGCGGTCGGCCTGATCGTCACGGCCTACGGCTGGCAGGCCGCCGGCACCGTGCTGACGTCGCTGCGCTCGATCGTCCACGCGCTGCGCGGCTGGCCGACCCCGTTCGGCGCCACCGTGAACACGCTCGAAACGCGCTTCGAGAGCGCCGACAGCTGCTCGGATCCGAAGGTCGTCGCACAGCTCGAGACCGTCGGCTCGCAGGCAGCCGAATTCGCGCTCGCGTTCGCATCGCATCGCGCGGCCACGCATGCCGCGTCGGTCGACGCGCTCGCGCCCGTGCTGAAGATCGCCAACCAGTAATCCCCGCCTCCCCGCAGCCCGCGCCCGGCCGACGACGTTCGCCGCGCGCGGGCTGCGCGCGTCTGGCAGTCCGGCGCGCATCGCAGCGCTGCCGCCTGCTTCATGCCAGCTCCCCACCCCGATAACGATCCGGCCCACCACGTGATTTGCATTGGCCGAAAGATTGGTTCACGCGGGCCGCGGGTTTTCGTACGCTGAAAGCCCGAACCTTCCATGCGCACGCCATGAACCGCACGATCCGTTACAAGGGCTACGAAGTCGCCCCCGCCGCCGCCCGGCTGCCGAACGGGCTGTTCGCCGCGAACCTGACGATCGAGAAGGCAAGCGGCGGCCCGTCGCCGCGCGCCGTATCGTTCGACGCAATCGATTTCTTCTTCGAAGAGGAACACGCGCTCGCGTATGCGTCCCGCTGGGGACGCCTCTGGGTCGATACACAGGCCTGAGCGCGGCACCCGGCAGCAGCAGGGCTGCTCGAAAATGCGCGATTACGGAAGCTATGCAAGAATCTTTCGTCTCGTAATCGCATAACAACAGCCATGTCCGACACGCTGCAGGAAGACCATGCAGCGGCAGATCACGCCATGCGCAACTGGACCTTCGAACGTCAAGGTCCGGTCAGGATCGGTTCCGATGCGCACAGGCAAATGTTCTGCCGCATGCTGCTCGATACGCACAACCCGTACAAACCGGCCGTCATCGACTGGCCGCCGCTCAAGCCCGACGAACTCAAGCGGCTCACGTCGCTGCCGATCTGGGACATCGCCGTGCAGACCGAAGGCCGCGCGTCGATCCGCGTCGCCACCTTCGCCGCAACCGTCGGCGATCCGCTGCTGCGCCGGGCGCTCGAGATGGACGGCGCCGAGGAAGCTCGGCACAAGGTCGTGCTGTCGAAGCTGGTCCAGGCATACGGCATCAAGCTCGCCCCCGAACCGGCCTATCCGGCACCGAAGGACCCCGAGTGGTCGTGGATGGTGACCGGCTTCAGCGAATGCATCGACAGCTTCTTCGCGTTCGGCCTGTTCCGCTCCGCGCAACGCTCCGGCTATTTCCCGCCCGAACTCGTCGACACCTTCGAGCCCGTGATCCAGGAGGAAGGCCGGCACATCCTGTTCTTCGTGAACTGGTATGCATGGTACTGGCGGAGTTTGCCGTGGTGGCGCCGGCCGTGGTTCTTCGCGCGGGTGGCGGCCGTGTGGGCATTCCTGATCCGGGAACGCATCGGCATCGCGCGCGGGATCGATGCGGACGGCGTCGCGCACGACGCGAACTTTCCGGCGACGAGCACTGCCGACATCGGCGATGCGCTGAATCCGCGCGAACTGATCGAACTGTGCGTCAGCGAGAACGACCGGCGCATGGCCGGGTACGACAAACGGCTGCTGCGCCCGATGTTCGTGCCGCGCATGGCGCGCCTCGCGCTGCGATTCATGCGGAAATAAGGCTGCGGCGGCGGGTTGCCGGCGGTGCAGGCCGGCCGCCGGCGCATTGTCCGGGACGATGTACGGCGCCGCCCGGACCGGGTGGCAGAACCGGGGCGCGTTGCCGCGGCTGCCATCCTCATCGCGGTTCCCCCTTGCGGACGAGAACGAACCACATCCCGGCTCGCATCCGGCGATTTGGGTGCGGCATCACGCCAGTCAACGGACACCCATCAGCCTGACGGTGCTCATCCGACGCGCTTGCGTATCGTCTTTCTCTCCCGCGGAATGCCCCCTTGCCAGCGCGGTCGAGTCACCGTGAAGCAGATCCGGCTTTCCTGCTCGCGGCTCCCCGTTGCTCCCCTTCGTTCGCGTCTTCAGCCGTCATCGTGGACGCCCCGCCACCTCATCGCAACGACTCCGGTTGCAAGACTGCCCGGCGCGGGCGATCTGGCACCTCGTCTCCCCCTGCCCCAACCCGTCATATGAAGTACGTCAATTGAACAGATTCCGAAGTGGAATCCCAATCGCCGTACCAATGCACCTGTAGCACTTTTTTACAACTTTGTGAAACGGGCGGCCGGCGAAGGCCCGCCCCACGGGCGCGCGCGGCCGATGAGATGCGCAAACCAGCATAATCAGACAATCTGGAGCTCATGTTTTTTTGATATCCCAGAAAATCAATAAATACAATTAAAAATCCACATCAAATCTCGTATTAATAAATTAACAAGAGTCTCGAATGCATACAAGCCAGTGTCCCGCCAAACATTACAACACAGAAAGGCAAACGTTTGCCGCAAACGTTTGTCGTTTCATTTGTCTTACTTTTTTGGTTACCAAATGTGCGGCAACACACACAAAACCACGTCACAACGTTGATTTTTATGGTTTTTTTCATCCATCACCGCATCCGCACGAGACCTTCACTCCACCTTCCAGTCATTTTCAACTTTCTTACACACCAACAGCTCAAAACACAATCTATTAACCATCTTTTAACTTCCAAAACCTTCGATTTATCACTGTTTGTCAATCTCAAAATATCGCCTCAAATAAACTCCGCCCATCAATTTTAAGATTCGCGCGAGCGCACGGCAGATTCCTCTAACGAAAGAGACCGGTGTGTGGCGTGCATATTTGGAGGTAGTAGGACATGAACCGCACATACCGCTCGATCTGGAACGAAGCCCTTGGCGCCTGGGTCGCGGCATCCGAACACGATTCGGCACGGGGCAAGCCGAACAAGTCCGCAGTTGTGGTCGCGGCCCTCGCGGCGCTGACGATCGGTCTGCCATCGTTCGCCAGCGCGGCGACTTACATCCCCGGGACAGTCAACGGATTCGGACAGTTTTCGCCATCGAGCTGTACGTCCTCCAGCGGCAGCACGGCAGCCGGGCGCATAACCATGGGCGACACCAACTCGTATCCGACCGACGGCTCGGGTACGTGGTCGACCGTGACCGGCTGTAACGCATCCGGCAACAACAATCTCGCCGCGACGGTCTACGGCACCTACTCTCAGGTCACCGGCAAGGGCGGCACCGCCATGGGCTTCCTCAGCTCGGCTGCGTTGTGGGGCACAGCCGCCGGCCTCGAAACCACCGCCAGCGGCGCCGGGTCCACCGCGCTCGGCTTCGGCTCGACCGCGAACGCGCTGAACTCGGTCGCGATCGGCGGCGCGGGCGGTAACGGCACGACGCCGCTGTCCCAGGCAAACTCGACCATCGCATCGGGTGCGGGTGCAATCGCGATCGGCAGTAACGCAACCAAGGGCGCGCAAGCAGCCGCTTCGGACTCGATCGCGATCGGCGGTCAGTCTTCCGTTGCATCGGGCGCCACGTCCGGCGTCGCGGTCGGCCGCAACGCGACTGTCAATGGCGCGTACGGTATTGCACAAGGCGATAGCGTCGTCTCGGGCGCGACAGGCCAGAACGTCGCGATCGGTTCGAGCGGCACGACGGCCAACAGCGCCACGTCAGCGGGCGGTGCCGTCGCAATCGGCCGAGGCCAGGTGGCGACGGGCGACGGCGCGGTCGCGATCGGCGATCCGAACAGCGCAACCGGCACGGGTGCACTGGCGATCGGTGCAAACAACACGTCGAGCGGTTCCGGCGCCGTCGCGCTCGGCAACAGCACCTCCGCAAGCGGTACGGGCGCCGTCGCACTGGGTAACAGCACCACTGCGACCAACAGCTCCGTCGCGCTTGGCAGCTCGGCGACGGCCACGGGCACCAATGGAGCGGTGGCCATCGGCAATGCCGCGACCGCAACCGGCACCGGCGCGATCTCGCTCGGCACCATCGGCAGCTTCGGGGCCAAGTCGCTGGCCACTGGCTCGGACGCATTGGCGCTCGGGAACGGCTCGACAGCCAGCGGCACCGCCGGCTCGGTCGCCGTCGGCGCGGCAGCCGTCGCATCGGGCACCTATGCGACGGCCTTGGGAGCGAACGCGACCGCATCGGGTTCAAACTCGATCGCACTCTCCCAAAACGCTAATGCATCGGCCACAAATGCCATCGCAATCGGCACCGCGTCGAGCGTGACCATCGCGAACTCGGTCGCGCTCGGTAGCAACTCGACGACGATCGCGACGGCAGGCACCACGACCGGCGGCACCGGCCTGGTCAGCAGCTCGACGATCGGCGGCCAGAGCTTCGGTCCGTACGCAGGCGCCGGATCGGCGGGCGGCGTGGTCAGCGTCGGCGCCATCAACGCCGAACGCCGCATTCAGAACGTCGGCGCCGGCCTGGTCAGCGCAGGGAGCACGGACGCGATCAACGGCAGCCAACTGTACGCGGTCGCAACCACGACTATGTCGAACATCACCAGTCTGTCGACGTCGACTTCGACTGGCATCAGTTCGCTGTCCACGGGCCTGAGCTCGACCAATAGCTCGGTTGCATCGCTGTCGTCGTCCACGTCGACCGGCCTCTCGTCGGCGAACAGCTCGATCGGCTCGCTGTCCACCTCGACCTCGACCGGTATCAGCTCGCTGTCCACGGGCCTGAGTTCGACCAATAGCTCGGTGGCTTCGCTGTCGTCGTCCACGTCGACCGGCCTGTCGTCGGCGAACAGCTCGATCGGCTCGCTGTCCACCTCGACCTCGACCGGTATCAGCTCGCTGTCCACGGGCCTCAGCTCGACCAACAGCTCGGTCGCTTCGCTGTCGACTTCCACGTCGACCGGCCTCTCGTCGGCGAATAGCTCGATCAGTTCGCTTTCCACGTCGACCTCGACCGGTATCAATTCACTGTCCACCGGCCTCAGCACGGTCACGACCAAGACCGACAATCTCGGCACCAGCACGGCCTCCGCCCTCGGCGGCGGTGCGAAGTATGATCCGACGACCGGAACGGTTTCCGCTCCGGCGTACACGACGTACAACGCGAATGGCACGACGTCGACCGCCAGCAGCGTCGGCTCGGCGATCGACAGCATCAACAGCCAGGGCATCAAGTACTTCCACGCGAAGTCGACGGCAGCCGACAGCCAGGCGCTCGGCACCGACTCGGTCGCGATCGGCCCGAATGCCATCGCCAACAACACCGGCGACGTCGCACTCGGCAGCGGCTCCGTCACCGACACGCCCCACGCGACGCCAACGGGTACCGTCGGCGGCGTAACCACCACGTTCGCGGGCGGCAACCCGAGCAGCGTGGTGAGCGTCGGCAACGCGAGTACGGCCACCACGCGTCAGATCACCAACGTCGCAGCAGGTCAGATCACGCCGACCAGCACGGACGCGATCAACGGCTCCCAACTCTTCGCGACCAATTCCATCGTGGATTCGCTGTCGACGACGGTGTCGTCGTCCAGCAGCGCAATCTCGTCGCTGTCGACCGGTATCACTTCGTTGTCGACGGGTCTCAGCTCGACCAACAGCTCGGTCGCTTCGCTGTCGACGTCCACGTCGACTGGCCTGTCGTCGGCTAACAGCTCGATCAGCTCGTTGTCCACTTCGACTTCGACCGGCATCAGCTCGCTGTCGACCGGCCTCAGCTCGACCGATAGCTCGGTCGCTTCGCTGTCGACCTCGACGTCGACTGGCCTCTCGTCCGCTAACAGCTCGATTTCGTCGCTCTCGACTTCGACGTCGACCGGCTTGTCCTCGGCAACCAGCTCGATCAGCTCGCTGTCCACCTCGACCTCGACGGGTATCAGCTCGCTGTCGACCGGCCTGAGCTCGACCGATAGCTCGGTCGCTTCGCTGTCGACGTCCACGTCGACTGGCCTGTCGTCGGCTAACAGCTCGATTTCGTCGCTCTCGACTTCGACGTCGACCGGCTTGTCCTCGGCAACCAGCTCGATCAGCTCGCT